>NZ_JAFCUP010000008.1:0-171492 GCF_049896585.1 Flavobacterium sp. DSR2-3-3 | reverse complement strand
ATTGCGTTTTAATTCACGTGTTATAACAGATTTGTCCTTATTTATAAGAATTGCTATTTCACTTTTATTGTAGTTTTGATCTAATAATACACCGATTGTGTATCTTTGTTCGCTGGTTAGGTGGCTCATTATTTACAACTTTGGTCAGGAGCAAATAAAGAACATTTATTCCATTCGAGAGAGAGGGCTTTTTAAAAGTCCTTTCTTTTGAAAAAATGTCTTTATCTCCCCCCTAAAAGTTGCATTAATTAGTTGAATCTAGTAGACAAAAATGATAAAGTTTCAGAATTTAATTTTTATGTCGAAAATGTTTACGAAGGTAGACAGTTTAAAGAAAATATTGGAACCGTTCAAAAAGGAGGATTCAACAGAAAAGTTTTAGCGAATTTTGAAAATCCAATAATAGATGAATTTTCGGGTTACCTTGCTATTGTCTGTCCAAAAGAAAAAAATAAGTCTAAAATCTCTATTCGTATTAATGAATTATATGTTTCTGAACTTACTCGAGCAATGTCTGAAACAGGATATGCGACTTTAGTCGTCGATATTATTGAGCCTAAAGAAGGGATTGAATATATCGTAGGGACATATGCCGCTTCGGCAGAAAGTAGTGGTATGGATGTTACTAATAAACACGATGAAAGATTGAAAAAAGGTTTGCAGGAATGTTTAACTAATTATATGAAAACGAGCGATAATGATAAGACTTCTATAGTTTTTGATGTTGATCAAAATATTAAAAGTAAAACACTTGATGCGGTTCCGTCTAAGGGTGTTTATTTGACCTACGTCGACGTTTTGAATAATAATCCGCTTGACGATAGTAATTTTGAAATGACGAACAAAAATGAGCGATTTTATTTGCTTAATAAAACGACTAAATCGAAAGAGTTGAATTACTACGGATTCAGTGATGGAAACGTTTTTTATGTAAATGTATCAAAGTATGCAAACGCAAAATATTATGCAAAAACCGAAATAATTGGAAGTAAATATTACGTAGAAAATGTAGTTTATAATACCAATAATGTTGTTGCTATGGGCGCAATGTTCGGGCTAATTGGTGTAGTCATTGCTTCCGCGACAAGCAGCTCTTCAGTGCCAATGCTTATTGATTGTTATTCTGGTCAGCCTTCTTTTTTATCAAATAATGAAATGAAAGCTATGTTGGTGCCATATCCAGTGCTCTTCAGAGATTTTAAAAACAGCAAGAAAAGCAGTGCGGATATAAAAACTATTCTTAAAAAATATTACCAAGAAACAATAGCTCATTAATAAAAAAGATACCTGATTTAGACTGCAGCAAAATTTCAAATAAATTCATGATAAATATGATTTTGATGAGCTCGATATTTTATCGGGCTCATTTTGTTAAAATTTAATATAATTGATATTGTTTTATATTAGATTGTACATTTATTTATCTCAATTATTAATTAATCTAACTCGGTTTATCTTTACAATAAAACACACCCATGTAAGTATTTTATAAAAGAAGTTTGAACTTATACAACCTAAGTAATCTTTTTTACTATATATACTTTGTGAAATCCCTAGCGAGGATATATTGTCAATCTTTGGCATTTTGTAAACGGTGTCAGTTGACAAATTCAAACAAAAAATGAATTTCCTTACTTTGCTAAATTTAAGGTGAAATGTTGCGTAAATATCTTTGGATTTTGGTTTAAAAGGATAGACAAAAAGCAAAAAAAGCAACTCTAGACGTGTTGCTTTTTTGCTTGCTGCTACCTTCCTGTATCCATTGAAAATTGCAATGTAAAAGAAATATAATTTTTAGCTTACAGGTTTTATCAAATGTACATTAGTGTATCTTTTTCTAATTTCGATTAAGTTTCTTTCAGCTTCAATTCGTGTTTTAAAATTTCCAATCCAAACTTTGTAAATGGGAGTGAAAAAGATAATGGTGCCATCTAAGTCGCTGAATTCTTGTCTAAATTGATTCAATGTGTTTTTAGCTTTATCACTTTCACCACTGAAAATTTGAATTTTATATCGGTCATTTTCTGCAGTAGAAATATTTGTTTTTCGCTTTTCGTTTAATAATTGTTCGAATTTGGAATCTTGTTTTATTGTAATATTTCCACCTTGTGCACTTGCGCTGAGGCTTGAAATACATATTGTAATAAAGATAAAAAAGGCTTTTTGAATGGCTAAAATTCTCATAATGTGATTGTTTTTGTGCAAAAGTAATATTTAAGGAATGATGCTAAACGTCAAATGTTATTTAGAATAGATATAAATTGAAATTAAGACTATTTTAAGGTTTTGAGAACAGTTCTTAAGTCGTATTTTTGTCCAAGTTTTAAAATAACGGAGCAGTTTTTACAATTCATTTAGAAAAAACTGTGCCAAATTTTAGTAGATAATCTTTATACTATATGAAAAAGGTGGGTAACCATAATTCGATCACAAGAAAATTATTTTTGGGCTTAGCCTCATCGGTAATTTTCTCTTTAACTTCATTTGCTCAAGAAGCTGCTCCTGCGGTGACTGATGCAGCTGCGGCCCCTGCCGCGGTAACTGGTGGAGATGCTGTAAAAGGTAAAGAATTGTTCAATGCAAATTGTGCTGCATGCCATAAATTAGATGCTAAAGCTACAGGTCCTGCTCTAAGAGGTATAGCTGGTAAATATGATATGCCGTGGCTTTACAAGTGGATTAAAAACAGTTCTGACTTGATTAAGTCTGGAGATGCTCAGGCTGTAAAGGTTTATGAAGAAAATAACAAGGCAGTGATGTCGGCTTTTCCTCAGTTATCTAATGCTGATATTGATAATATCATTGCATACACGTCAGAGCCGAAAGCAGAAGCACCTGCTGCAGTTGCTGGTGGGACTGAAGCGGTTCCTGGTGCTGCCGCAGCAGACAATGGAATGTCTAATAACATTATCTTAGGTGCTCTGGCTCTTGTTATGATTATTTTGGTCGTAATGTTGTTCTTGGTGAATCAAGTTTTAACAAAAGTTGCTAAAGCTAATGGCATCGTTGTAGCTCCAAAAACACCAACAACTCCGATTTGGAGAGCATTTGCCAGAAATCAATTTCTAGTTCTAGTCACTTCGGTATTTTTGCTATTGGCTGGTGCTTATTTTATTTATGGGTATCTAATGCAAATTGGTGTAGATCAGAATTACGCTCCGATCCAGCCAATCCATTATTCACATAGAATACATGCTGGAGACAATGAAATTAACTGTAAGTATTGCCATTCTGCGGCAAGAGTAAGTAAAAATGGTGGAATACCATCTTTGAATGTGTGCATGAATTGCCATAAAAATATTGCGGAAGTTGCCGAATCGACAGCTACACCGGAGTATAGTAAAGCTTTTTATGATGAACAAATTCAAAAATTGTATATAGCTGTTGGCTGGGATCAAACAACACAGACTTACACCGGTAAAACGCAACCAGTTAAGTGGGTTCGTATCCATAATTTGCCTGACTTTGTTTACTTCAACCACTCTCAACACGTAACTGTTGCTGGAATAGAATGTCAAACATGTCACGGTCCTGTTCAGGAGTATGAAATCCAAAAACAATTTGCCCCACTTACAATGAGTTGGTGTATTAATTGTCACAGAAAAACAGAGGTTAAGATGGAGGGCAACGAATATTACACAAAAATTCATGATGAACTTTCTAAAAAATATGGCGTAGACAAGTTGACTGCGGCACAAATGGGAGGTTTGGAATGTGGTAAATGCCACTATTAATCAAATTATTAAGATTTTAATATTTATATATGTCATCAAACAAAAAATACTGGAAAAGTGTTGAAGAACTAGACAAAAATAGTTCTATTGTTGAGACGCTTAGAAATAACGAATTTGTTGAAGAAATTCCTACTGATGAATTTTTAGGAAATAATGACGCTTTGTCATCTTCGTCAACATCACGTCGTGATTTTTTAAAGTACGTTGGTTTTAGTACTGCGGCAGCTACGCTTGCAGCTTGCGAAGGTCCTGTGAACAAGTCTATACCTTACGTTCTGCAGCCGGAACAAATCATTCCTGGAATTGCGGATTATTATGCAACTTCTGTTTTTGATGGATTTGATTTTGCTAATCTTTTAGTGAAAACTCGTGAAGGGCGTCCTATTAAAATAGACAATAACACTATTGCGGGAGCTAAGTTTAGTGCTAACGCAAGAATTCATGCTTCAATTCTTTCTTTGTATGATAGCATGCGTTTGAAAGAACCTAAAATTGAAGGTAAAAATTCAACTTGGTCTGTTGTTGATTCTAAAATTAAATCAAGCATAGCTGATGCCACTGCAAAAGGTGGTCAAGTAGTGCTTTTGACGAATACATTAGCCAGTCCGTCAACTGAAAAATTGATAGCTGAATTTATCGGTAAAAATCCAAATGCTAAACATATTGTTTATGATGCTATATCTGAATCTGCAGCATTAGATGCTTTCGAAACAGTGTATGGAGAAAGAGCTTTGGTTGATTATGATTTTTCTAAAGCTTCACTTATTGTTTCTGTTGGAGCTGATTTTCTTGGAGATTGGCAAGGTGGAAGTTATGATTCGGGTTATGCTAAAGGAAGAATTCCTAAGGCAGGCAAAATGTCTCGTCATTTCCAATTAGAAGCAAATATGACTTTGTCAGGTGCTGCTGCTGATAAGCGTTTGCCAATGTCTACTGCGAATCAAAAACAAGCATTAGTTCATATTTATAATATTGTAACGGGTTCTGCTGTTGCTGTAAGTTTAGAAGATAAATTTAAAGCAGAAGTTGCAAAAGCGGCTCAACAGTTGAAAGCTGCTGGTTCAAAAGGAGTTTTAGTCTCTGGTATTCAAGATAAAAATGCTCAATTGTTAGTTTTGGCAATCAACCAAGTGCTGGCAAGTGAAGCTTTCAGTACTTCTGGAGTGCGACAAATCAGAAAAGGTTCTGATGCAAAAGTTACGCAGTTAGTCAATGATATGAAAGCGGGTAGTGTTCATACTTTGTTAATGAGTGGTGTTAATCCGGTGTATACTTTAGCAGATAGTGTTTCTTTTGTTGAAGGACTTAAAAAAGTAAAAACATCAGTGGCGTTTTCATTAAAAGAAGATGAAACGGCTTTAATAAGTACTATTGCTGCCGCTGTTCCTCATTATTTAGAATCATGGAATGATGTAAGTATCACAAAAGGTACTTATGGAATTACTCAGCCTACAATTCGTCCACTTTTTAATACAAAACAATTTCAAGATATATTGTTGTCATTGAATGGATCAACAGTAGCGTTTTATGATTATATTAAAGCTAGTGCATCAACAATAATAGCGGGTTCCTCTTGGAATAAAGTATTGCATGATGGTATTTACGTAGGGGCTATTCCAGGTTCTGCTGGTGGTTCAGCTGATTTTGCTGCGGCTGCAATTGCTTTGGGACAATCAAAATCTGCCCAAGGATTAGAGCTTGTTTTATACACTAAAACTGGGATGGGAGACGGACAACAAGCCAATAACCCTTGGTTGCAAGAGTTTCCTGATCCAATTACTAGAGTTTCTTGGGATAATTATGTTACTGTTTCGAATGCAGATGCAAAGAAATATGAACTATCTAATGAAATTGTAGCAAACGGTGGTTTGAACGGAAGTTATGCCACTATTACTACTGTTGATGGACTTAAATTAGAAAATGTTCCGGTAATTGTTCAGCCAGGTCAAGCTGTTGGGACTATTGGTTTAGCATTAGGTTATGGTCGTAAAGCGGCTTTGAAAGAAGAAATGATGGTAGGTTTAAACGCTTACTCTTTATATAAAGGTTTTAATAATGTACAATCTGTAACTTTGGCGAAAGCCGGAGGAGAACATGAGTTTGCTTGTGTTCAAGGTCAGAAAACATTAATGGGAAGAGGAGATATCATTAAAGAAACTTCTCTAGAAATTTTCAATACAAAAGATGCTCACGTTTGGAATGAACAACCAATGGTTTCATTGGATCACAAAGAAGTTGAGGCAACTAAAGTAGATTTATGGAGTTCTTTTGATCGTTCGGTAGGTCATCATTTTAATCTTTCAATTGATTTGAATGCTTGTACTGGTTGTGGCGCTTGCGTAATTGCATGTCATGCAGAAAATAACGTTCCTGTTGTTGGAAAATCAGAAGTAAGAAGAAGTCGTGATATGCACTGGTTGCGTATTGACAGATATTATTCTTCTGAAAGCACTTTTGAAGGCGATAACGAAAGAAAAGAAAACATTGCAGGTTTATCAAGTTCATTGTCTACGTTTAATGAAATGGAAAAAGCGGGTGATAACCCACAGGTTTCTTTTCAACCGGTAATGTGTCAACATTGTAATCATGCGCCTTGTGAAACGGTTTGTCCAGTTGCTGCGACTTCACACTCTCGTCAAGGTCAAAATCACATGGCTTACAACAGATGTGTTGGAACACGTTATTGCGCTAACAACTGTCCTTATAAAGTGCGTCGTTTTAACTGGTTCTTGTATAACAAAAACAGCGAATTTGATTATCACATGAATGATGATTTAGGGCGTATGGTATTAAATCCAGATGTTAATGTTCGTTCTCGTGGAGTTATGGAAAAATGTTCAATGTGTATTCAAATGACCCAAGCGACAATTTTGAAAGCTAAAAACGATGGAAGAGCTATTGTTGATGGTGAATTTCAAACGGCATGTTCTAATGCTTGTTCTAATGGGGCAATGAAATTTGGCGATATAAATGATAAAGAAGGCGTAGTATCTAAATTAGCTACTGACGAAAGGATGTATCATTTATTAGAGCATGTTGGAACAAAACCAAATGTGATTTATCACGTTAAAGTTAGAAATACCTAGTACAAAAATAATTAATTAAGAATCAATATTAAGGATTATGTCGTCTCACTACGAAGCAACTATTAGAAAACCCTTAGTTATAGGTGATAAAACTTATCACGATGTAACTGTAGATGTAGCCGCGCCTGTGGAAGGTAAAGCAAACAAACATTGGTGGATTGTGTTTTCAATTGCATTAATAGCCTTCCTTTGGGGACTTGGCTGTATAATTTACACCGTATCTACAGGTATTGGAACATGGGGT
This sequence comes from Flavobacterium sp. DSR2-3-3, assembly GCF_049896585.1. NCBI lineage: Bacteria > Pseudomonadati > Bacteroidota > Flavobacteriia > Flavobacteriales > Flavobacteriaceae > Flavobacterium > Flavobacterium sp. DSR2-3-3. The sequence goes on along the minus strand of NZ_JAFCUP010000008.1, from coordinate 164,428 downwards.
TTAAATAAAACTGTTGGATGGGCTTGGGATATCACGAACTTTGTTTGGTGGGTTGGTATCGGTCACGCGGGAACTCTTATTTCCGCTGTATTATTACTTTTTCGTCAGCGTTGGAGAATGGCGATTAATCGTTCTGCAGAAGCAATGACAATTTTCTCTGTTATCCAGGCAGGTTTATTTCCAATCATCCACATGGGACGTCCATGGTTAGCGTATTGGGTTTTGCCAATTCCGAATCAATTTGGTTCTCTTTGGGTAAACTTTAACTCGCCATTACTTTGGGACGTGTTTGCAATTTCAACGTATCTCTCGGTTTCATTAGTATTCTGGTGGACTGGATTATTACCTGATTTTGCGATGTTACGTGATAGAGCTATTACACCTTTTAACAAAAGAGTGTATTCTATATTAAGTTTTGGATGGAGCGGTAGAGCAAAAGACTGGCAACGTTTTGAAGAAGTATCTTTAGTACTCGCAGGTTTAGCTACTCCACTTGTACTATCTGTGCATACTATTGTATCGATGGATTTTGCTACATCTGTAATTCCGGGGTGGCATACTACAATTTTTCCTCCATATTTTGTTGCTGGAGCTGTTTTCTCAGGATTTGCAATGGTAAATACTTTGCTGATTATCATGAGAAAAGTATCTAATCTAGAAGCGTACATCACGGTTCAACACATTGAATTGATGAATATCGTTATTATGATTACGGGTTCAATTGTTGGTGTTGCTTACATAACAGAATTGTTTGTGGCATGGTATTCAGGTGTAGAATACGAACAATATGCTTTCTTGAACAGAGCTACAGGACCATACTGGTGGGCATATTGGTCGATGATGACATGTAATGTTTTTTCTCCACAGTTTATGTGGTTTAAAAAATTAAGAACCAGTATCTTGTTTTCGTTTATTATTTCGATCGTCGTAAATATTGGAATGTGGTTTGAGAGATTTGTGATTATTGTAACTTCGTTACATAGAGATTATTTACCATCTTCGTGGACAATGTTTTCACCTACATTTGTTGACATTGGTATTTTCATTGGAACAATAGGTTTCTTTTTTGTATTGTTTTTATTATATTCACGTACGTTCCCTGTAATCGCGCAGGCAGAGGTAAAAACAATTTTGAAAGGGACTGGAGATAATTACAAAAGAGCAAGAGAAGCAAATAAAGATTTACATCATGAGTAATAAAGTAATATACGCCATTTATAATGACGATGATATTTTGATGGATGCGGTGAAGAAAACCAGAGCTGCTCATCATCATATTGAAGAGGTTTTTACTCCATTTCCGGTTCACGGTTTGGACAAAGCTATGGGAATTGCACCGACAAGATTAGCGGTTTGCGCTTTTCTGTATGGTTGTGTTGGACTGGCGGTAGCTACAGCTATGATGAATTATATCATGATTCAAGATTGGCCGCAGGATATTGGTGGTAAGCCTAGTTTCAGTTACATTGAAAATATGCCGGCGTTCGTGCCGATTATGTTTGAACTTACTGTATTTTTTGCTGCCCATCTTATGGTTATTACTTTTTATATGAGGAGTAAATTATGGCCTTTTAAAGATGCGGAGAATCCAGATGTAAGAACTACGGATGACCATTTTTTAATGGAAGTTGCTGTAAATGATAATGAAGAAGAATTGATTTCTTTTTTTAAAAGTACGGGAGCTGTAGAAGTTAAAGTAATAGATAAGCATTAATATAGATATGAAAAGCGTATATAAAATAACACTTTTATTTGGTTTTACTATTTTAGTTTCATCATGCCATAATAATGCGGCACCAAACTATCAGTATTTTCCAAATATGTATGAATCAGTAGGGTATGAAACTTATGCTGAATCGGATGCATTTAAAAATGGTAAAGAAGGACAACTTCCTGCTGAAGGAAGTTTAGATAGAGGTACTGAGCCGTTTGAATACGAAAATTCTACAGCTGGATATGAGTTGGCGAAAGCGAATCTCAAATCTCCACTGGATTCTTTAAGTAGAGACGCTGAAAAAGGCGCAGCGCTTTTTGAAATATATTGTATCAGTTGTCATGGTGCTTCTGGAAATGGTAAAGGAAAGCTTGTTGAAAGAGAGAAATTTCTGGGTGTTCCTAGTTATAAAGATAGAGTTATTACTGAAGGAAGTATTTTTCACGTAATAACTTATGGTTTAAATTCAATGGGTTCCCATGCAAACCAATTGAGTGCCCATGAACGTTGGTTAGTTACTGACTATGTTCTAAAACTAAAAAGCGAATTATAATTGTTGAACAAACTGATCGTAATAGATATGTATACATTTTCAAGTAAATTAAAAACTCTTTCTTTCATCTTAATGGCCATAGGTATATTAGGAATTGGATATGGTTTTTTAACTGCACCAAAAGATATTCAAGACGTTGAAAAACTTCTTGCAGCCGAGAGTCATGGTGGACATGGCGAAGCAAAACACGAAGGGGCTAGTTCAGTCGAATCGTCGCATGAAGTTGCTGTTGGCCATGGTGAAGCAACTGAAGACATTAAAGTGGTGGAATCTACAACAGTAGTTAATCCAACTGTTGATTCGATGGCGGATGACACAGCTAAAGCTATTGAAGAAACTCAAATTGAGTCGGTTGTAAAAAAGGACGGTCATGAAGTTAGTGAAGAGACTGAACACAAAGAACATTTGAATCATGTTTTGCACCAATTACAAAATAAACCATGGTCTGCTTTGTATGTTGCTTGTATATTCTTTATGCTTGTTTCATTAGGTGTTTTAGTTTTTTATGCAATTCAACAAGTAGCGCAGGCCGGTTGGTCTCCGGTCTTGTTCAGAGTTATGCAGGGTATAACGGCATATTTACCAGTAGGTTCAGTTATCTTTTTCGTAATTTTAATATTGTGTGGATTACATTTGAATCACATTTTTATATGGTTAGATCCTGAAGTTGTTGCGAATGATAAATTAATTGCGAACAAATCAAGTTATTTGAATTTTCCTTTTTGGATTGTCAGAGCTGCTATATTTTTGACGGGTTGGAGTTTATACCAATATTTTTCAAGAAAAAATTGTTTGGCGCAAGATGAGGCAAATGATGATCTTAATTATAAAAAGAACTTCAAGCTTTCTGCAATGTTTCTTGTATTTTTTATAGTATCTGAATCCATAATGTCTTGGGATTGGATAATGTCAATTGATCCGCACTGGTTTAGTACATTGTTTGGTTGGTATGTTTTTTCTAGCTTTTTTGTGAGTGCTATAACTACTATTGCTTTAGTTACTTTGTACTTGAAATCAAGAGGGTTTTTAGAGTATGTTAATACAAGTCATATTCATGATTTAGCGAAATTCATGTTTGGTTTTAGTGTTTTTTGGACCTATTTATGGTTTTCACAGTACATGTTGATATGGTACGCAAATATTCCTGAAGAGGTGACGTATTTTATTACCAGAATTGAATTGTACAATCTTCCATTTTTTGGTGCTGTTGCAATGAATTTTTTATTCCCTTTATTGATATTAATCAATACAGATTTTAAAAGAATTACTTGGGTATTAGTTATGGCTGGAGTTGTTATATTAGCTGGTCATTATATTGATTTCTTTAATATGATAATGCCGGGAACTGTAGGAGACCGATGGTTCATAGGTATATCAGAAATAGCATCCGTTCTTTTCTTCTTAGGATTATTTATATATATTGTTTTCACGGCATTAACTAAATCACCTTTGTTGGCAAAAAGAAATCCTTTTATTGAGGAAAGTAAACATTTTCATTATTAATATTTAATAAAAAAAACAGATGACAAGTTTGTTGGTAATTATAGTTTTAGTTTTATTAGCTGTTGCTTTATGGCAATTGACTAAAATATTCGATCTGACGCAAGTTGGTTCCAATTCAGATAGTTCGGAAGTAGCTACAGATAACGACAATAACGTTCAAGGTTATTTGATGTTCGGGTTTTTAGCTTTCATTTATATTTTTTCAATTTATGGATTGTTTAAATGGGGTCCTTTAGTTCTTCACACACCTGCTTCGGCGCATGGTGGTGAAGTAGATAACTTGATGAATATTACATGGGTTCTCATCTTTATAGTACAGGCTGTTACTCAAGTTTTATTGCATTACTTTGCTTTCAAATACAGGGGTAAAAAGGATCAAAAAGCGCTTTATTTTGCTGATAATAATAAGTTAGAAGCGATCTGGAGTGTTATTCCGGCGGTTGTTTTAGCAGGTTTGATTCTTTATGGACTTTTCGCCTGGACAAATATTATGTTTGTTGATGAAGATGAAGATACTATTGTTATAGAATTGTATGCACAACAGTTTAACTGGAAAGCAAGATATTCAGGCAATGATAATGTATTAGGTAAGGCTAATGTTAGATTTATTGAAGGAGCAAACGCTGTCGGAGTTGATTTAGCTGATCCATATTCACAAGATGATATTGTGGTAACTGAATTGCATATCCCTAAAGGTAAAAAGATTCTGTTCAAAATGCGTTCTCAAGATGTTTTGCATTCAGCGTACATGCCTCACTTTAGAGCTCAGATGAATTGTGTTCCAGGTATGGTTACTCAATTTGCTTTTGAACCTATTTATACAACAACAGAATACAGAGAATTACCTTTTATGGTAGAAAAAGTAGCTAACATTAATGCTTTGAGAACGAAGAAAAGTATTGATTTAGTTGCGAAGGGTGAAACTGCTTTAGATCCTTATACTTTTGACTACTTATTGCTTTGTAATAAAATTTGTGGGGCATCACATTATAACATGCAAATGAAAATTATTGTAGATACACCTGAAGACTATAAAGCATGGTTGAAAGATAAAGCTACTATCGTAAGCGAAGTAAAAGCTGCTTTGGCTGAACCTGCTACAACAGATGCAGGAACTGTTACCGATTCCACAAAAGGAAAAGATACTGCAGCGGCTGTCGTAACGGCTATGAAATAATTAACAAGAAAATTTAAAGTAAACATATATGTCAGCAGAAGGTCACGATCACACGATAGATCACGAACACGAACATCACCATAAAGACACTTTTATTACTAAATATATCTTTAGTATCGATCATAAAATGATTGCCAAGCAATACTTAATTACTGGTATTTTCATGGGGATTATTGGAGTTGGAATGTCTATGCTATTTAGAATGCAATTGGCATGGCCAGAAGAATCATTTAAGATTTTTAATATTCTACTTGGTGATAAATGGGCTCCAAACGGGGTAATGACAAATGATATTTACCTCTCATTGGTTACTATACATGGGACAATAATGGTGTTTTTTGTTCTTACAGCGGCTTTAAGTGGAACATTTAGTAACTTATTAATTCCACTGCAAATTGGAGCAAGAGACATGGCATCAGGATTCATGAATATGATTTCCTATTGGTTATTCTTTTTATCAAGTGTTATAATGATAAGTTCATTATTCATTGAGTCAGGACCAGCGAATTCCGGATGGACAATTTATCCTCCTTTAAGTGCATTACCACAAGCAATATCTGGTTCAGGTTTAGGTATGACTTTATGGTTGATTTCTATGGCAATATTTATCGCTTCATCATTAATGGGATCGTTAAATTATGTTGTGACGGTTATTAATCTTAGAACAAAAGGAATGTCAATGACAAGGTTGCCACTTACGATTTGGGCGTTCTTTGTTACTGCTATCATTGGTATAGTTTCTTTTCCCGTTCTTTTATCGGCAGCTTTGTTATTAATTTTTGATAGAAGTTTTGGTACTTCTTTCTTCTTATCGGATATTTATATTGCCGGAGAAGTTTTACATTATCAAGGTGGTTCACCAGTATTGTTCGAACACTTATTTTGGTTTTTAGGGCACCCGGAAGTATACATCGTTTTACTACCAGCTTTAGGTATTACTTCTGAAGTGATTGCGACAAATTCGCGCAAACCAATTTTTGGTTACAGAGCGATGATTATGTCAATAATCGCAATTGCGTTTCTATCGACTATCGTTTGGGGTCACCACATGTTTGTCTCTGGAATGAATCCGTTTTTAGGATCTGTATTTACCTTTACAACTTTATTAATTGCTATTCCATCGGCAGTAAAAGCGTTTAATTACATAACCACATTGTGGAAAGGAAATTTACAATTGAATCCTGCTATGCTGTTTTCCATTGGATTAGTTTCTACATTTATTACAGGTGGTTTAACAGGAATTATTCTTGGGGATAGTACCTTGGACATCAATGTGCATGATACTTACTTTGTAGTAGCGCACTTTCACTTAGTAATGGGTATTTCTGCTCTTTATGGTATGTTCGCCGGAATCTATCATTGGTTCCCAAGAATGTTTGGAAGAATGTTAAACAAAAATCTTGGTTATGTACACTTTTGGGTCACTGCAATCTGTGCTTATGGAGTTTTCTTCCCAATGCACTTTATCGGATTAGCCGGTTTACCAAGACGTTATTACACAAACACGAACTTTCCGTTATTTGATGATTTGCAAAACGTGAATGTTTTGATTACAACATTTGCTTTAATTGGTGGGGCTTTTCAATTGGTTTTCTTGTACAACTTTTTCGTTAGTATTTTTTACGGTAAAAAATCTGTAATGAATCCATGGAAATCGAATACACTTGAGTGGACTGCTCCAGTAGAACACATTCACGGTAACTGGCCAGGTGAAATTCCTCATGTGTACCGTTGGCCTTATGACTACAGTAATCCGGCACACGATGTAGATTTTGTACCTCAAAACATTCCAATGAAAGAAGGTGAAGAAGTTTTACACCACTAAAACATTATGATAAGCCTCTGCGAAAGTAGAGGCTTTTTTATGCTTTTTATTTTGTTTAGCAAAGCGTTATCCTTTCACACATTTACTTTTTAATTTTTAGAGCATTTAAAATTTAAAATTTAAAATTCAAATTTGCTTTATTATCTTTGTTACATGAATGAAAATTTAGATCCAACATCAAATGGTTATAATTCGGAAGAAATCGATCTTGAAAAAAAATTAAGACCACTTTCTTTTGATGATTTTGCGGGACAAGATCAAATATTAGAAAATTTGAAAGTTTTTGTTCAAGCGGCAAATCAGCGAAATGAAGCACTTGATCATACGCTTTTTCATGGTCCTCCCGGTTTAGGAAAAACTACGTTAGCTAACATCCTTGCTAATGAATTACAAGTGGGTATCAAAATTACTTCTGGTCCAGTTTTAGACAAACCCGGAGATTTGGCAGGTTTGTTGACTAATCTTGAGGAAAGAGATGTTTTATTTATTGATGAAATTCATCGTTTGAGTCCGATTGTAGAAGAATATTTGTATTCCGCAATGGAGGATTTCAAAATTGATATTATGATTGAATCAGGACCAAATGCAAGAACAGTGCAAATTAATTTAAATCCATTTACATTAATTGGAGCCACTACACGTTCCGGTTTATTGACTGCTCCCATGAGAGCTCGTTTTGGAATTTCCTCCCGTTTACAATATTATACCACAGAGTTATTAACCACAATCGTGGAAAGAAGTGCTACCATATTTAAAATGCCAATATCTATGGAAGCAGCTGTAGAAATTGCAGGTAGAAGCAGAGGTACACCACGTATCGCTAATGCATTGTTGCGTCGTGTACGCGATTTTGCCCAGATCAAGGGAAATGGAACAATAGATATAGAAATTGCCCGATACGCCTTAAAAGCGCTTAATGTAGATGCTCATGGTCTGGATGAAATGGACAATAAAATCCTAACTACAATTATCGATAAATTCAAGGGCGGACCGGTTGGCTTGACCACTTTGGCGACAGCGGTGTCCGAAAGTAGCGAAACAATTGAAGAAGTTTACGAACCGTTTTTGATTCAGGAAGGATTTATTATGAGAACTCCTCGAGGTCGTGAAGTTACTGACAAGGCCTATAAACATTTGGGAAAATTAAAATCAAACGTTCAAGGCGGTTTATTCTAATTTTTAAGAGCTATTTCCTGCTATTCGCTATATCCGCGCAGAAAAAGCGCGGGATGCCGCTGCTATCAGGGCTAGGGAGTTCCATTTATCAACTTCTATTTTTTTTATTATCAACCACAAGACTACATACACGCAATTTATTAAATCCGAAGCGCAACGCCTCGGTTTTCTATCTTGTGGAATTTCCAAAGCCGGTTTCTTGGAGCAGGAAGCGCCACGTTTAGAAAACTGGTTAAATAATAACAGAAACGGTCAAATGTCTTTTATGGAAAACCACTTTGACAAGCGTCTAAATCCAACTTTATTGGTCGATGATGCCAAAAGTATCGTTTCACTGTTGCTTAATTATTACCCTGAAGAAGTACAATCCCGGAGCGTGGGAACTGATTCTTATAAAATTTCAAAGTATGCATATGGACAGGATTACCATTTTGTAATAAAGGAAAAGTTAAAAGAGTTTTTAATTTCCATTCAATCAACAATTGGAGAAGTCTCTGGACGTGTTTTTGTAGATTCCGCACCAGTACTCGATAAGGCTTGGGCTGCCAAAAGTGGCTTAGGCTGGATAGGCAAAAACAGTAATTTACTGACTCAGAAAGTTGGTTCTTTTTACTTTATTGCGGAACTCATCATCGATTTAGATTTAGATTATGATAACCCCACAACGGACCATTGTGGAACTTGTACCGCTTGCATTGACGCTTGTCCAACGGAAGCAATAGTTTCACCTTATGTGGTCGACGGCAGTAAATGCATTTCTTATTTTACGATTGAATTAAAAGAAAATATTCCACAGGAAATGAAAGGTAGGTTTGATGATTGGGCTTTTGGTTGTGATGTTTGTCAGGATGTTTGTCCTTGGAACAAGTTTTCAAAACCACATAATGAACCTCTTTTTAACCCAAATCCAGAATTACTTTCGATGTCTAAGAAAGACTGGATCGAATTAACCGAAGAAACATTTAAAGTAATTTTTAAAAATTCGCCAGTAAAGAGGGCAAAGTTTCAAGGCATGAAAAGAAATATAGATTTTTTAAAATAACTGTATCTTAAATTTTAATTTTAGTTGAAGATTTTCTCACGATAACTTTAGTTTCCAGTTCTATAGTTCTTGGAGTAAAAGGAATTCCTTCTTTGTGGCAATTCATTTCTTCTAATAATAAATTAAAAGATTCAATTCCCATTTGATGACTGGGTTGATCTACAGTGCTTAATTTGGGAGTTAGCACTTGTGACATAAACCAATTACTAAAGCCAATTACTGCTACTTGTTCTGGTACATTAATTTTATTTTCATTGAAATAAGCCAGCGCGCCCACCGCAACTAAGTCCGTAATGGCAAAAACACCATCTACGTCAGGATGTTCAGTAATAATTTGTTTTGCAAAATTTCTTCCTTCTTCAAAAGTTACGTGTTCACAAGTATAAACTAATTTAGTATCAAAAGGAATGTTGTTACTTTCCAACGCTTTTTTATAGCCAATGTAACGGTCTATGGCGTTTTGAGGATTCAATGGTCCACGAATATGAGCGATTTTTTTGCAGCCATTATCAATTAAGTGCTGGACAGCATTAAAGGCTGCTTTCTGGTCATCAATTACCACTTTTGAGCATTTAGAAAGTTTGGCAATCTTGTCGAACATCACAAAAGGAATGTTTCTACTAATAATTTCCTTGATATGATCATCATTGTTAGATTCGTTAGAAAGTGACATAATTATGCCATCGACTCTCTTGTTGATGAGTAATTCTACTTGTTTTTTTTCCAAAGCTAGAGTTTCATTGGATTGTAAAATAATGACAAGATATCCGTTTTTTTGTGCTTCGTTAATAATGGCATTTACGACATTCGAAAAAAAGTGATGCACCACTTCAGGAATTATTAAACCGATAGTTTTTGACTCTTTTGTTCTCAAATTTACGGCAAAACTATTAGGGGTGTAATTTAGTTTCTGAGCAAGTTCGATTACCGAATTTTTAGTTTTTTTACTAACATCGGGATAATTTTTTAGCGCTTTTGAAACAGTAGTTATCGAAATTCCTAGTTTTGTTGCAATTTCTTTAAGAGTAATATCTTTCATGAATCGAATTTCTACGTATTTAATTTTGGAAAATAATTTGAGAAATGACTTTTTAAGTTTTCTGATGTTTACTAGAAACGACTTTTACTTTAAATATTCGTTACCAAGATATTAATTTTTATCTTAATTGTACTTTTTTTGTCAAAAAAAACAAATTAATATTGATTCGTTATATAAAATAACGAAGAGCAAGATTATTACCAACGGATTCGATTTTGTTATGTTGATTCTCTTTTAATGATGTTGGTTTCTAATTTAATTAACTGAAAAATCACTGGCAAATTTTTTCTTTTGATTAATTTTTTCAAATAGAATCGATGTTGTTCTTCTTCCGATTTCAAAACCCGTTTGGTCAATTGACTATAGTTTTTGGGATATAACGCTTTACATAAAGCAATTGCTGAAACCTAAAACACCGATGCATTGTGGAATTGAAATCTCTGCTTCATTAAAGTATCTGATGATTCCTGAGGGAACTAAATTTGTAACGGCAAAAATAGCGTCGATTTTAGGGCGCTCGTCGATTGCTTCTAAGAAAAATAATGCAGGTAATAAGAATTCGTTTGGGCGTCATATTTCCAAGCGTTACTATTTACATCAAAAAAGCTCCATCTGTAAGGCGGTTTTCCCTTTTCGGCTGGCCACCAATGGTAATAATCGCGGTATTTATTGTCTCTGGAACTTCTGGATTGTTGAAACCATTCATGCTCATCACTACAGTGATTTACCACTAAGTCCATGATGAGTTTAAGGTTTCTTATGTGCATTTCTTTTAATAAAAGATCAAAATCTTCCATTGTTCCAAAATCTTTCATGATCTCACGATAATTACTAATATCATAACCGTTGTCATCATTTGGAGACGTGTAAATAGGATTGTTCCAAACCGCATCAATTCCTAAGCTTTTCACATAATCCAGTTTAGAAACAATTCCTTTTATATCTCCAACGCCATCACCATTGCTATCTTTGAAACTTCTAGGATATATTTGATATACAGTGGCTTCTTTCCACCATTTTTTTTTTAGTGCAGAAGCTGTTTTCTGCGCCATTAAAGAAGTACAGGATGAAAAACTCAAAAGTTGTAGTAGTGCCACTGCAGTAATTGTCGTAAATTTCAGCTTCATTGATTTAAAATGTAGGAGTGTTTGTTTTTTTTATCGGATTCATAAAAGCATTCATTTCTTGATTGGAGATTTTTGGATTTGCCCCTTCGTTTTTTGCTACAATCGCCCCTAACGCGCAAGCAAAATCAATAGCCTGTTGGGGAGTAGCATTATTTAATAGTTTAGAAAGTAGTCCTGCCAAAAAGGAATCTCCGGAACCTACCGTATCTACAACATTAATTTTGTAGCCACTATTGTAGTACATTTTTTCATTGTAATACAAAACCGCACCATGACTTCCTTTGGTTACACAAATGTGTTTTGTGTTAGTTAGCTCTGCAATAAAAAGTATGTTTTGTTCCAGTGAATGATAGGGGGAATTCATAGCAGCACTGATTTCATACAACTCATCATCATTGAATTTTATAAAATCAGACTGCATCATTAAATCAATCAGTATTGGTTGCGTGTAAAAAGGAGCACGTAAATTAACATCGAAAACAGCGTATTTTGCAAAATTTATCATTTCTAAAAGTGTCGCATGTGAAACGAAATCTCTACACACAAGGGTGCCAAAAACAAGCGCATCCGCTTTTTTGAGCTTGATTTTGTCTTCTGGAATACAAATAATTTTATCCCAGGCAACCGGATAATTTATGGTGTATGAAGCAGAACCTTTTTCGTTCAATTGAACAATAACTTGTCCGGTAGATAAGTTTTCGTCTATTTGAATCGAATCGGTATCAACTCCGTTTTTTTCAATAAAAGCTAGTAGTTCTTTTCCGATCTCATCCTTTCCAATGCGGCTGATTATTTGAGCATTTACGCCAAGTGATGCGAGTCTTAATGCTACATTTAGTGGTGCACCGCCAATTTTTCTGTGTGTTGGGAAAACATCAAACAAAACTTCTCCGAAACAGATTATTTTTTTGGTCATGATTAATCTTTATTTGATAAACTTTCAGATAGTTCTTCCAACGTTCTTCCTTTGGTTTCCGGCATTTTTGTAAATACCCAAATCAGTTGGAACACCATCATAATACAGAAGATGGCAAAAACGGTTGTAGTTCCAATTTCTTTAAACAAAAACGGAATAAATGATGGAATTAAAGCTGCTAAAATCCAGTGAACCGACGTGCCAAAAGAAGTTCCGGCGGCTCTTAATTTATTAGGGAATAATTCAGAAATAAAGACCCAAATTACTGCTCCCTGACCTACGGCATGAGAAGCTATAAATAGGAAGAAAAATAATGGAACAGCCATTCCTTTCCATTCAAAATGAAAAGCGGTTGTTACTAATCCCAGAGAAATGATGTATCCTATAGAACCCAAATACATAAGAGTTTTTCTTCCGTATTTGTCAATTAGCGATATTCCAATCATGGTAAATATTAAATTAATCACTCCAATTCCAATACTGCTCAAAAAAGAAGCTGATTTCTCTAACCCGGCCAATTCAAAAATTCGGGGAGCATAATACAAGAAGGCATTAATACCGGACAATTGATTGAAAAATGCGATAAAAAACGCCAAGAGTAATGGTTTTCTGTATTTTGTCATGAAAATGGACTCGTTTTTTACTTCGTGAGATGTTTCTTTTTCAATAGCTGTAATTTCCGCTTCAACTGCTGCTTCACTATTGATTTTTTTCAAAATAGCGACTGCTTTTTCTCGGTCTTTTTTATATTCTAAAATCCAACGGGGACTTTCCGGGATTCCAAATACTAAAATAGTGTAAAGGAAAGAAGGGAACGCTTGTATTCCTAACATCCATCGCCATGCATTTTCACCGATATCCTGCAAGTAATAGTTAGATGTAAAGGCAATCAAAATACCAAAAACAATATTAAATTGATATAAAGCCACCAGTTTTCCTCGGTCTTTAGCAGGAGCAATTTCAGAAACATAGGTTGGAGCAGCAATGGTTGAAGCGCCAATTCCTATTCCGCCAATAAATCTAAAAAGGGAAAAGAAAATGGGGTCATTGGCGAATGCTGTGCCTACTGAGGAAACAAAAAACAATAAGCCAATGATTATCAACGTCTTTTTCCGACCTAAAATATTCGTAGGGAAAGCACCAAAAACAGCTCCAATAACCGTTCCCCATAATGCCGATGACATCACTACTAATCCATGAAATAAATCTGAAGAACCCCACAATTGTTGCAGTTGTTTATCCGCTCCCGAAATTACTACGGTATCAAATCCAAATAAAAAACCTGCAAACGCAACAATAATGGACCAGTAGAGTATTTTTCTGTTATTCATTTTTTATAATTTATGATTTATAGTTTTGGTTGAATCAATGATTTAGATTGTTACCAGATTCCTTTAATTCTATGAACAGTAAGGTTTTTTATTTCTTGTTTTTCATCTGATTGAATGCTCAGTTTTGTATACGGCTTGTTCGGGAAAATTTGTTCCGTAAAACTATAAACGCCGCCGTTCAGAAAAATTTCTACAGAAGACCAATCCAAAATAATTTGGAAGTCCACATTTTCCGAAATGATCCATGGCGTTGCAGTTGTATGGATTTCTTTTCCAAAGTTTTCTTCAAAATTTACTATTCCGGAATGGCGTCGGTCTATTGAAAAGGTTTTCTGTGTAGCATCGTAATTCAAAACCAATGAATCGTTGACTTCATTAGAAAAAACCAGTTTTAAATTTTTTGAAGCTGCTTTAAATTTTATTTCAGATTGGTTGAAATTATCATAAGTAAATTTGATTTTTTGCAGTGGTTTAATATTCAACAAATCCTTTGAGAATTCTAAAACCAGTTGTTTTTTGAATGGTTCAATAGGACTATTTTTTAGGACATAATTATTGTTTATTTTTACAATAGAAAGCTCTCGAGGCAATGTCATGGCGCTTCTCCAATTTTTTGTGGGTGTATTTCTTGCATAAAGCCAATTGCTCATCCAGCCTATAAATATTCTCTTGTTGTCTGGAGTATTGTTATATGTAACCCCTGCATAATTATCAGTGCCATTGTCAATCCATTTTATCTCTTTTTGGGTAGTTCTAAAACTTTTCCCATCAAAATCACCCACGAAATATTGTGTTCCGGAACCGCCATGTGGTGCGCCAGGATTTATGCTGATGAGTAAAACCCATTTTTCTTCTTTTGAGCCAGCTACTTTCAATTTAAAAATATCGGGACATTCCCAAACACCGCCATGAGCACCGGTTATTTTGCCAAATTCACTTTCGAATTTCCACTTGATTAAATTTTCAGAGGTATAAAATTGAGCATGATCTCCGGCTACTAAAACCATATTCCAAAGATTAGTCTCTTTATTCCAAAAAACTTTAGGGTCTCTGAAGTCTTTTAAACCGGAATTTTTAACAATGGGATTTTTTTCGTACTTCAACCAAGTTTCACCCTCATCTAAACTATATGCCAACCCTTGCGTTTGATAATCCGTTCTCGCCGCTTTTTCGCCTGCCATATTGTGATAGGTGAAAATTGCTATCATCGGTGGATTATCAGTTGTTCCCAAACCGGAGGTATTGTTTAGATCTACAACCGCGCTTCCTGAAAATATCATTCCTAATGTATCAGGAAATAAAGCAATTTTTTTATGTGTCCAATGAATTAAATCGGTGCTGGTAGCGTGTCCCCAGTGCATTGGTCCCCAGACAATATCGTTCGGATAATATTGGTAAAACAAATGATAAATCCCTTTGTAGAAAACCATACCGTTAGGGTCATTCATCCATTTTTTTTCTGGAGAAAAATGAAATTGAGGTCTAAACGGCTCTTTGTATTTCTGTGAGGAATCAATTTTTATTTTTTCAGATACGATAATGGCAATGGTTGTACGGCCTTCTTCTTTTTTACAAGAAAGCAGTAATAATATACTTCCAAATAAAAAAAAAATTAACAGTGTGTTGGTTGCAAATTTCATCAAAAAAAAATTTATTATTATTTTATCTTCATAAAAATAGAATTCTATTTTTTACTAATTTAAAATCGTTTCACTAAAAACGTTTTCGGTAAGTCGAAAACGTTTTCGAATTATATTCCATGTACTATATTCAACTATTCATTTTTTAAAGAAATAAATTATATAAGTTTGAAAATATTATTAAAAAAATACAACTATGATTTCAACATTTAAGAGTCTAGTCCTCCTGCTTTTAGTAAGTCCAACTGTTTTTGGTCAAACTAAATCAGACGAATGGCATTTACAGGCAAATTCTAGAGAAAATTATTATGGTGTAGCCATGGCAAATGGTCAAATAGGAATTGTTACAGATGATACTCCTCTGAAAACAAAAGAAATTATTCTGAACGGAGTTTACGATGGCAGCCCCGAAAATGGCATTAGCAGGATTGTTCGAGGAATTGAGTTTTTGAATCTGCATTTGAACATAAACAATCAAGAAATTAAATCAGACAATATTGATAATTGGAGCCAAGTGGTTTCTATGAAAGAGGGGACAAGTACCACTTCATTTTCATTTAAAGATTTGGCAACTATTAATTGTACAATTTTGGCTAATAGAGCTATTCCTTTTTCAGCAATGGCAATCGTTGAAATTACCCCTAATGAGGATATAGAAATTACGGCTAATAATTACATGGTAGTTCCTGAAGAATTGAAAGAGGCGAAAAGTCAATTTCGGGTTTTAAAAGACAATCAGTATTTAATGCCGGTTTTTGGAACAGTTGCTAAAACGCGAACTGGAAAATATACCGTTGCGGCTTCAACAACTTTTCTTTTTGACGGTCAGGGAGAAACTTTAAAGCAAACTAAAAATGAAGTTGGTTTTACTAAAAAATTGCAAAAAGGTAAAAAATACCGATTTGCAGTTGCAGGAGGAATCTGCACTTCGAAAGATGTTACGGATCCTTTGAACGAATCCGAAAGACAGCCAATATACGCTTTGCAGGAAGGAATTGATAAATTATTAAATCGTCACAAACAGGCTTGGGCCGAATTATGGAACACAGGTGATATTCAAATCGAAGGCGATTTAGATGCGCAACAACGCGTACGCTTTGCCTTGTTCAATTTGTATTCGTATATCCGTCCGGAAACCAGACAGAGTATTGCGCCAATGGGTTTGTCTTCACAGGGATATAACGGACATATTTTTTGGGACACGGAACTTTGGATGTACCCCACGCTTTTAGCGTTGCAGCCAGATATGGCAAAATCGTGTTTGGATTACCGTTCAGATCGTTTGCAAAAAGCAAAGCAAAAAGCTTTTATTTATGGTTATAAAGGTGCGATGTATCCTTGGGAATCAGATGACACTGGAGAAGAAGCAACGCCAACTTGGGCATTGACCGGGATTTTTGAACAACATATTACGGCCGATGTTTCGATTGCTTTTTGGAATTATTACAGCTATACACAAGATAAAGTCTGGTTGAAAAAAGAATGGGCGGTTCTAAAAGAAACGGCTGATTTTTGGGTAAGTCGTGTAGTTAAAAATCAAGACGGGAGTTTCTCTATTTTGAATGTTGTTGGTGCCGATGAATATGCACAACACGTAGATGATAATGCCTTTACAAACGCATCAGCAATTGAGTCTTTGAAAAATACGATTAAAGCAGCCGTAATTTTAAACGAATTAATTAATCCGTTATGGAAAGAAGTTTCGGAGAAATTACTCATTCACAGGGAAAATGGGATTACTCAAAATTATAAAGGCTATCAGGGCCAAATGATAAAACAAGCCGATGTGAATTTGCTAGCATATCCTTTACACATAATTACAGACAAGGCTCAAATTGAAAAAGATTTGGAATACTACGCTGAGAAAATTGACAAAAAAGATGGTCCGGCGATGGCTTCTGGTGTTTTATCAGTTTTGTATGCGCGATTAGGAGATCGAGAAAAAGCGTATCGTTATTTTGTAAAATCCTATTTGCCAAATAGTCGACCGCCTTTTGGTGTGTTTTCGGAATCAGCCAACAGTAACAATCCATATTTTGCCACAGGAGCGGGAGCGATGCTTCAGGCGGTTATTTATGGTTTTGGCGGAGTGGAACAGACAGATATGGGATTAAAATATAACAAAGGATTGCTGCCAAAACAATGGAAATCGTTAAAGATTATAGGAATTGGAGTTGACAATAAAACGATTGTTATAAAGTAATAAAATAAAGAAATCTTGCCACGAACGCATAATCATTCTATTTTGAGGATTGTTACTGTATTCGTGGCTTTTTTGTTTTTATCTTCCAATGGATTTTGACAGCACGCAAATTTTCAATAAAAAGCATTTGAAACAATATGTAAGAAACCAGACAATTACGTTTTTTACTATTTTGCTACTTATTATTTAAATTAAAAAAATAAAACGGAACAATAAAAGTATTTTTTTAAGTTATTTCTTCCAAATTTTATTTTTAAATTGTTAAATTTTTTAACAATACGTTTTATAATTGTGATATTTTTAGCAACTTAAACTTAGATAAAAAAACGGATACGGTATGTCAGGAGTGCTATTTTGAAGTCTATAATGCATATTAAACTAAATTGTCAATTTATCGTAAAAAACTTCATTACGATGAATAATTCGCAATCTTATTTTCTAGCAGGATCGTTTATTGACTGATCCGTAATTAATTTCTAACTCACAAGCTATTTATTTGTTATAATAAGTTTTTTAATCTCTTTTTTTTGTGTTTTATATAATTTTAGTATTAAATTTTTAAGCTATTAATTTTAAAATCGAAAACGTTTTCGTTGCAACGAAAACGTTATAGTTTGTTAATATCTTAATATTATCACAAAATTATAATTATGTTTGATGTTAATATTTAAACAAACCATTTAAACAAATTATTAACCAACTTATTTATTACGTATGAAAAATAGTCTAATTAAAGGCTTGATGGTGTTTCTAACGGTACTTTGTACAAGTTTGACGTATTCGCAAGATGTGTCTGGTACAGTATCTGATGCTAGTGGTCCGCTTCCAGGGGCTTCTATCATAGTAAAAGGAACAACAAATGGAGCGCAAACTGATTTCGATGGAAAATTTACTATCAAAAACGTTGGCTCAAACGCAGTTTTAGTTTTTAGTTACATTGGTCTTAAAACTCAAGAGCTAAATGTGGCGGGGAAAAGTACAATTAATGTAGAATTAAAAGAAGATTCGGCTCAACTGAATGAAGTAATTGTCATTGGTTACGGAACGGTTAGAAAGAAAGACGCAACTGGCGCGGTAGACATTATTACTTCAGAAGATTTTGATAATGTTGCAGCGACATCGCCTGCTGAATTATTGAGAGGTAAAGTGTCAGGAGTTCAGGTAACGCAATCCAGTGGTGAGCCAGGTGCGGGTGTTTCTATCAGAATTAGAGGGAATTCTTCTATACGATCAGGGAATGGGCCATTAATCGTTATTGATGGAGTTCCACTTGACGGAGGAAATGTTTCTTCCGGAGGTTCTGAGATTGCTGATTTAGGGGCTTCTTCGGCTAAAAACCCATTAAATTTTGTGAATCAAAATGATATCGAGAGTATGAGTATCTTAAAAGATGCCTCTTCTACCGCTATTTATGGTTCTCGTGGTGCGAATGGAGTTATTGTAATTACGACTAAAAAAGGGAAGTCAAAAATTCCTCAGCTAACTTATAATACTTCTGTTAGTTTTAGTAAAATATCAGGTGATTTTAAGTTGCTTAACGGGGATGAATTTGTTGCTGCTGGTGGAATTGATAAGGGGTCAAGATCTTACAATTGGGAAGATGCTGTTTTGCGTGGAGGTTTCTCAAATAATCATGATATTGCATTCAGTAGTTCAACTGATAACTCAAATACTAGACTTTCATTTGGAGCTAATGTAACAGATGGAATTGTAAAAAATACGGGTATTGATAAATATACGGCTTCTTTTGCAAACACGAATGAATTTTTTAATAAAGCATTAAAAGTAGAATCAAGATTGCTATATGCTGCAATAAAGGATGAAACAACTTTACTAAGTAATAATGCGGGCTATATAGGAAATTTAATTGGTAGTGCCCTTTACTGGAACCCGACTTTGCCAATTTATCAGGCCAATGGTGATTACACATTTGTTGGGAATGATTATTTAAATCCAGTGCAGTTATTAAATGCCTATAAAGATTATACAAATACAAACAAGATATTAGGAAATATTAATGCTACGTTAAAGATTACGAATCATTTAAAGTATCAAATTTTATTCGGTATTGAAACATCAACATCAATAAGAAAAAGACAAATAGCTCCTACCATCCAAATTAATAGTCAAGATCTTGTAAAAAGTGATGCTGCTAATGGTGGTATTACCAAAAGAGGTTTTGCTGAAATTGCGGATTTAACTAAGTTTAATAAAACATTAGAACATACACTTACATACACAAACGATTTTAGTGATAATTTATCTTTAAATGGATTAGTAGGCTATTCCTATTATTCCTATGATGTAGATGGTAGTAGTGCAAGAGGTCATGGATATGTTAAAGAACAAACAAATTTAATAGACAATATTCAAGGCGGTATTCAAGCAGAATTTCGAGCTTCGTCTTTTAGAAATAAAACAGAATTACAATCCTATTTTGCAAGAGCTGAATTTGTTGTTTATAAAGATTTGATTCTTACAGGAACAGTACGTGCTGATGGATCCACTAAATTGGGTGCGGATAATAAATGGGGTTATTTCCCTTCTGTAGGTGCAGCTTACAAATTGATAAGCAGCAAAGACGGGGCGGTTAATGACTTTAAAATTAGAGGAAATTATGGGGTAACAGGAAATCAGGAATTTGCTGTAAATTCAGCGGTTTCTAAAGCTAATTATGGAAATGGTGGTTCGCCAAATACTATATCGGGAGCTAATAATTTATTGCGTTGGGAAACTACTAGATCTTATGGTGTGGGTAGTGACTTTACCTTCTTAAAAAATCGCTTAACAGGTTCATTGGATTATTTCAATAGAGATACAAAGGATTTAATTGCTCCTGTACCGCAAGCCACAGCTCAACCAGGGCCAGGATCAAACAGAAGTGTTAACTTACCGGGGAATCTTATTAACAAAGGTTTTGAGGTCGCTTTAAATTATAAAGTTATCGATACTGAGGACATGTCCTGGGACATTTCAGGGAATGTTGCTTTTTTAGACAACGTAATTAAAAATTTTGGTTCAGTATCGTTATTAGCAGGTGGAGTAAATGGTCAAGGTTTGTCCGGTGCTAATGCTGAAATTATCAAAGATGGTTACCCATTATATACTTATTTTTTATATGATTTCCGTGGGTATGACGCATCAGGTAATTCTATTTATGCTGCTGCTGATGGATCTGATACAGGTTTAGGTAATGCAGATAAAAAATTATTAGACAAACAACCGTTGCCAAAAATAAATTTAGGATTTTCAACTAATTTTTCTTACAAGAAATTTGATGTTGGAGCTTCTTTTTATGGTGCTTTTGGTCATTATTTGTACAATAACACGGCTAATGCTTATTTCTTTAAAGGAGCATTAATCGGAGGAAGAAACGTAACTCCAGAGGCAGCGGCTACTCCTCAGATTCAGTCTGATCCAAACTCACCGTCGACAAAATATTTAGAAAGTGGTGATTTCTTAAGAATGGGAAATTTAACTGTCGGGTATACTCTTGAAGGGAATGTTTTAGAAAAATTAAAAATTAAATCAGCGCGTTTCTTTGTAAGTGGACAAAACTTATTCGTTATTACCGGATATTCTGGATTTGATCCAGAGGTGGATACCGATAAAGCTTTAAATGGAGTACCTTCTGCCGGTATGGATTATTTATCCTATCCTAGAGAAAAAAGTATCGCTGTTGGACTTAATGTAACATTTTAATTAACAAAAAATGAAAAGAATAAATTTTATAAAAAGCATCTTTTTTATAGGTACAATTGCATGTAGTGTGAGTTGTACAAATTTAGAAGAAGAAGTGTTAGATGGCTATATCACTGCTGATGGCGCTGGTGGAAATGTAAATACGGGAAACTTTCTGCAATCAGCTTATGAAGGATTAAGAGGTTTTCAGGATCAAGACAAAATGTTTACAATGAACGAAATGTCTGGTGATGGATTGGTAGGCCCTACCAGAGGAGGCGACTGGGATGATAATGCTAAGTGGAGACAATTTCACGTTCATACTTGGGGATCAGACAATGTTGAAATTAGAAATGCATGGAACTCCTTGCTGACAAATGTTTATAATTGTAATTTAGTGATTAATAATACGGCAACTGCACAACAAAAAACGCAAGCTCGTTTTTTAAGAGCCTTTTATTATTATAACGTAATTGATTTATTTGGTCAAGCGCCTTACAGAGAAGTAGGGTCACTTATTACAGAAAATCCAAAATTCTGGTCTCGAAAAGAAGCTACTGCATTTGTTATTAGCGAGTTAGAAGCTGTTTTAGCTGATTTGCCAGCACGTGTTGCCAATGACGCAAGTATTGCAAATAAAGATGCAGGTAATTTTTTATTAGCGAAACTGTATTTAAACAAAGGAGTTTTTAATGCTGATAACGCATCAGGTCCTTATACTTTTGATGCCGCTGACATGAATAAAGTAATCACTCACGTTAATGCGATTAATAGTTCATTAGCATCAGAATACTGGAGTAACTTTGCGCCAACCAACAATACATCCGGAGAAATATTATTTTCTTCTAAAAATGTACTTGGCACTGGTGGAGGTATTCAGTCCAGATGGAGAATGAGTATGCACTACAATCAAACTCCAGATGGTTGGAATGGTTTTGCAACGGTAGCAGAATATTACAACAGGTTTGCTGCGACGGATGACAGAAGACAACATACTTCTTCATCGATCATCGCTAATTTTGGTAATCCAATTGGTTTTCAAGCAGGACAAATGTTTGCTCCAGGAGGGGTAACTCCTTTGAAAGACAGAACTGGTAGACCATTGTTTTATACTTCAGCAGTTACCATGATTACAAGCGGAACTACTTTAGAAACAGCTGGTATACGTACTCAAAAATATGAGCCAGATAATGCTAATCTAGGGAATCCTGCTAATGATTATGTTTTGATGCGTTATTCTGATGCCTTGTTGATGAAAGCTGAAGCGGCCTTAAGAGGCGGTGCAGGTGGAGCAGCATCTGCTAAAATAATAATTGATCAAATAAATGTTAGAGCCAAATTGACGCCAAGTGCAAGCTTACCAACTTTAGATGCTGTTTATTTAGAAAGAGGTAAAGAATTATGGTATGAAGGCTGGAGAAGAAATGACATGATCCGTTTTGAGAAATTTTTAGCTCCAAGAGAGTTAAAACCAACTACTTCAAATGGTAAATATGCATTGTATCCAATTCCGGCTGATGCATTGTTTAACCCTAATGTAGTACAAAACCCTGGTTACTAAAGATTTGTTTACTATTAATTGTTTTTTGAGTTAGTTTTAAAGAGGGTATTTATTACCCTCTTTATTTTATATCTATTTTATTCTTTTTTTATATCAATATTACATAAATTAGGCAATTCTAATCAAGCAATTACCTAACTAAAATGCTACAATATAATATGTCAAATCGTTTTGTCTTATTACTCCTAATTCTTCTATTTTTTTCCAATTGCTCCAAAGAAAATTCAGAAAACAAAGACGCTTTGTTTTCTAAACTAGATGCTTCCCAAACCGGAATTAATTTCATTAATGAAGTTAAAAACGGTGCAGATATGAATATATTTAAATACAGAAACTTTTACAATGGCGGTGGTGTAGCTATTGGCGATATTAATAATGATGGTCTTTCGGATATATATTTTACTTCAAATCTGGGTACCAACAAACTTTACTTAAATAAAGGAAATTTTAAATTCGAAGATATTTCTAAAACAGCGGGTGTCGAAGGATACAAGTCATGGTCGACAGGCGTGGTTATGGTTGATCTTAATGAAGATGGATTGCTTGATATTTATGTTTGTAACGCTGGGAATACTATAAACTCGATACGAAAAAGCCAACTTTTTATTAATAACGGTAACTTGACATTTACAGATAAAGCCGAACAATACAATCTTGCAGATACAGGAATTACAACACATGCCGCTTTTTTTGATTATGATAAAGATGGCGATTTAGACGTTTATATTTTAAACAACAGTTTTATTCCGGTAAGTAGCCTTAATTACTCCAATAAAAGAGACTTGCGAGATAAAGATTGGGATGTTGCTGAAATTTTAAAAGGAGGCGGTGATAAACTAATGCGTAATGACAATGGAAAATTTGTTGATGTAAGTGAAAAATCAGGTATTTATGGCAGTTTAATTGGCTTTGGCCTGGGCGTTACCGTAGGTGATGTAAATGGGGATTTATATCCGGATATTTATATTTCGAATGATTTTTATGAAAGAGATTATTTATACATAAATAACAAAAACGGAACCTTTACCGAACAAATTCAGGGATGGACAGCACACATTAGTCAATCATCAATGGGGGCTGATATGGCCGATGTAAACAATGATGGGAAAGCAGATATTTTTGTTACGGATATGTTACCGGAACCTGATGAACGCTTAAAAACTACGACGAATTTTGAAAACTATGATTTATTTATCAGAAAAGTAAATCTTGGTTTTTATAATCAATATATGCAAAATACGCTGCAAATTAATAACGGCGACAATCAATTTCTTGAAATAGCTAATCACGCTGGCGTTGCCAAAACCGACTGGAGTTGGGGCGCATTATTATTTGATATGGACAATGATGGTTACAAAGACATTTATGTTTGTAACGGAATTTATAATGATTTGACCAATCAAGATTTTGTAGATTTTTTTGCCAATGAGTTCATGCAAAAAATGGTGGTAACCGGTAAAAAAGAAGAAATCCAGACTATTATCAGTAAAATGCCAAGCACACCGATTCCAAATTACGCTTTCAAGAACAATAAAAATTTAACGTTTACTAATGAAGCCAAAAAGTGGGGACTGGATACTCCTAGTTTTTCTAATGGAGCTGCTTATGCAGATTTAGATAATGATGGGGATTTAGATCTAGTTGTCAATAATGTTAATATGGAATCTTTTGTCTACAGAAACAACTCAGAGAAGAACAAAAAAAATCATTACGTCAAAGTAAAACTAAAAGGAGATAACCAGAATAAATTTGCTGTAGGTAGTATTGTTGAATTATTCTCGGGTAAGGAAATTCTCAGACAAGAATTAATTCCTTCCAGAGGTTTTCAGTCTTCAGTTGATTATGTAATGACTTTTGGAATTGGGACCAAAAAAATAGATTCACTATACGTAATTTGGCCTAATGATAAATTTCAAACGGTTAAAAATATTACCAATAATTCAACAATAAATTTGGATATTAAAAATGCTAAATTAAATTATACTCCGAATGCTGTTAATTTAAAATCCTTCTTTACGGAAAGTAAAACTACTTTTATCGCACATAAAGAAAATAATTACGTCGATTTTGATCATGAAGGGCTAATCTCTAAAATGCTTTCGCAAGAGGGGCCTTCACTGGCGGTGGCTGATATAAATGGCGATGGAAACGAAGATGTTTTTATTGGAGGAGCCAAAGGACAAGCCGGTAAAATATATGTAAATAAAGGGAATGGTAATTATTCGATTACGGATCAAAAAGACTTTGATGCAGATGCTAATTTTGAAGATACTGCCGCCAGCTTTTTTGATGCGGATAATGATGGCGATATGGATTTATTAGTTGGTTCCGGTGGTAACGAAAAAACGGATCAGGCTAATTATAAAAATCGTCTGTATTTGAATAATGCGAAAGGTATATTTATCAAAAGTAAAACCAATATGCCAACTACAAACAATAACGTTTCGGTAATTGCGCCAAATGATTTTGATAATGATGGCGATATCGATGTATTTATAGGAAGCCGAAGTGTACCGGGAGTTTATGGAATTGATCCTAAACATTTGTTATTGGAAAATGACGGAAAAGGAAATTTTACAAATGTAACGGATAAAAAAGCATTTAAAATTAACTCGGTTGGAATGATTACCGATGCAGTTTGGGAAGATATTGATAATGATTCCAAAAAAGATTTAATCTTAGTTGGGGATTGGACAGCGCCAATGATTTTCAAAAACAATGGACGAAGATTGGTAGAATTCAAATCGAATCTGACGAATTTTCATGGTTTTTGGAATGCAGTCAGCTGTGTAGATTTGAACAATGACGGTAAAAAAGATTTGATTCTGGGAAATAAAGGAACAAATACAAGCTATAAAGCGACCAATGCTAATCCGATGAAATTATTTATCAATGATTTTGATAATAACGGAACCATTGAACAAATTACAACTCGATCTATTGCTGGAAAGGATTTACCGGTAAGCCTAAAACAAGAATTAGCCAAACAAATTCCTTCGATTAAAAAGAAAAATTTGAACTATTCGGATTATTCCAAGAAAACATTTCAGGAATTATTTGCAAAGGAAGTAGTGGATAATTCAATTCAAAAGACTGTGAACATTCAGGAAAGTGTAATTGCAATCAACAAAGGAAATGGTAAGTTTGAAATAAAAGCACTTCCAAAAGAAGTTCAGTTTTCCTGCGTGAACTCTATTACTGCATTGGATGTGAATAAGGATGGGATTTTGGATTTAATCTTGGGTGGAAATCAATATGAGTTTAAACCGCAATTCTCCCGATTAGACGCTAATTATGGCAGCGTACTTTTAGGAAATAAAAATGAAACTTTTTCATGGGTACCTTATAATCAGTCCGGTTTCTTTGTAAAAGGTGAAGTAAAACAGGTAAAAATAATAAAGGATAAGAATAAAAAAGTTTCAATTATAGCAGTTGTAAATGATAATACCCCTAAAATATTTAGACGCAATGAATAATTTTTTTAGAATAGGACTGGCTTCATTGTTGTTTATGGGTTGTTCCAAAAAAGAAGCGCAATTATTTGAAAAATTGTCTTCTGAGAAAAGTAATATTACCTTCAACAACCAATTATTAGAATCCAAGAATATTTCGATTTTAGATTATCTCTATTATTACAATGGGGGAGGCGTATCGCTGGGTGACATTAACAATGATGGTTTAGTGGATATTTATTTTACGTCAAATCAAGGAAAAAATAAATTATACCTAAACAAAGGCAGTAATAAATTTGAAGATATTTCTGTAAAAGCTGGAGTGGAAAGCCAGAGTGATTGGAATACGGGGACGGTAATGGCAGATGTAAATGGAGATGGATATTTAGATATTTATGTTTGTGCTGTAGTAGGAATTAATGGTTTTGAAGGTCAAAACGAATTGTTCATAAATAACAAGGACAATACATTTACCGAAAGTGCTGCTGAATATGGATTAGATTTGGACAACTACAGTTCTTCAGCCGCTTTCTTTGATTATGATTTAGATGGAGATTTAGACATGTATTTATTGAATCATGCGGTACACTCCGAATTATCTTTTGGGAACGCCGATACCAGAAATAAACGAAGTTACGAGTGCGGGGATAAATTATTTCGCAACGATAATGGAAAATTTGTCGATGTAAGTGAACAGGCAGGAATTTTTGGTGGTGCCAATGGGTATGGTTTAGGATTGGCAGTTTCCGATTTTAATTTAGATGGGTATCCGGATATTTACGTAGGGAATGATTTTCATGAAGATGATTATTATTATTTGAATAATGGAGATGGCACTTTTACAGAAAGTTTGAAAAACTATTTTGGGCATACCAGCAGGTTCTCTATGGGAGTAGATGTGGCGGATGTTAATCATGATGGTTTTCCAGATATTCTCACCTTAGACATGCTTCCGGAAGATGAAAAAGTATTGAAATCTTCTTTGGGCGATGACAATTCTCAAATGTTAAAAATAAGAACCGAAAAACTTGGCTATCATTATCAATACAGCAGAAACATGCTGCAATTGAACCAAGGAGGTAATCATTTCACGGAGACTGCTTTATTAAGTGGCGTGGCGGCTACTGATTGGAGTTGGAGTACGTTATTTGGGGATTATGATCAAGATGGCGAACAGGATCTATTTGTGTGTAACGGAATTCCAAAGCGTCCTAACGATTTGGATTACGTGAAATACTATTCAAATGATCAGATTAAAAGTAAAATCAGTACGACAAAATTATTAGACAAAGAAGCATTGAAGCGTATGCCAAAGGGAAATGTAACCAATTATGTTTTTCAAGGCGCAGCTGATTTGCAGTTTAAAAACCGATCGAAGGATTGGATAGAAAATGATTCGTTAATTTCTAATGGAAGTGGATATGCTGATATTGATAACGATGGGGATCTTGATGTGATTACCAATAATACAAATGCGATTGCTTCCATTTACGTTAATACAACTGATAAAAAGGCAAACTATTTAAAATTAAAATTGCGTTTTACAGGGAAAAACACATTCGGAATTGGAGCTAAAGTGATTTCCTATTCCAAAGGGAAAAAACAATTTAAAGAATTACAAACTACCCGAGGATTTCAGTCATCATCAGAGTCAATACTTCATTTTGGTTATGGTAAAACGAGCAAGATAGATTCTATCGTAGTGATTTGGCCTGATAAAACCTTTCAGACTTTAAAAAATGTGAAGGCGAACCAAACCCTTACCATAAAAGCGAATAAGGATAGAAAAATTTTCGATTATAGAAAGTTACACCTAGCAGTATTACCAATTTTTAAAAAGGTAGAAACGGGATTGGGCATCGACTTTATACATCAGGAAAATGAATACATTGATTTCTTAGTTCAAAAACTGATTCCATATCAACGTTCTGATCGCGGTCCGGCTACTGCAGTAGGGGATTTAAATGGAGATGGAAGAGAGGATATCTTTTTTGGTGGTTCCAAAGATAAAAAAGCAGCAATTTACATTCAAAATTCAAATGGTTTTGCTAAAAAAAGAGTTGCTGAAATCGAACAGGATTCTATTTTTGAAGATGGTTCCGCTGTCATTGGGGATTTTAATAATGACAAACTAAATGATTTGTATGTTGCTTCTGGTGGAGGTGAAAATGCTTCTAATTTACAAAGCCGATTGTATGTAATTAAAGGCAATCAATTTGTAAAATCGACCATAACTAAGCTGGCCCAGAATGCATCAGTAGTTAAGGCGTTTGATTATGATAAAGATGGGGATCTCGATATTTTTGTTGGGAATAATTCAATAAATAATAGATTTGGTAGTATGCCGGATTGTTATTTGTTAAACAATGATAAAGGAGTGTTTACTGTAGCCGACAGTAAAACTTTCGCAAAAATAGGAATGGTTACAGATGCCGTTTTCACGGATTTTAACAACGACGGAAAAACAGATTTAATTGTAATAGGAGAATGGATGAAGCCTACTTTTTTTGCCAATAAAAACGGTAAATTCAGTAATGTAACTGACGCTGTTTTTCCAGAAAAAAATAATGGATTGTGGCAATCAATAATTCCTTTTGATATTGATCAGGATGGCGATGAAGATTATTTGGTTGGGAACTGGGGCAAGAATTCTAAATTTAAAGCATCGCAAGAGTTTCCTATGAAAATGTATTATGATGACTTTGATGGAAATGGGTATTTTGAAACGATAGTGGCAATTGAAAAAAACGGCAAATATTACACTACTTTGGGCCTCGATGAATTAGCCGAGCAATTTAGCGGGATGCTAAAAAAGAAATTCAATAGTTACAAATCCTTCGCAGGAAAAACACTGGAAGAAGTTTTTGACCCAAAAATGCTGGAGAAAGGAAAATTGTTTGAAATTCATAATTTGAAATCTGGTTATTTAAGAAATCATAAAGGGAAATTTACTTTTGTTCCTTTTTCGAATAAAATGCAAGTTGCTCCCATTACCAGTTTTCTGAAATCTAATTTTGATTCAGATGCGAAAGAAGAAGTTTTTGCGGCAGGAAATTACTTTGGAGTTTCGCCTTATCACAGTAGATTTGATGGGTTTTCAGGCGCTTTAATTAAAAATGACAAAACCGTATTTTTAGGAAATCAAATAGGAATTGATTTAACCCAAAAGGCAGTTAGACATCTTGATATTGTAAATTTCAACGGTAAAAAATTCATGTTGGTCACCATCAACAATAAAAAAGCTGAGGTATATGAAATGCCTTCATCTAAAAAATAATACAAAGACATACAGAACAATTAAACCCAATACCATGAACTCTAAAATTTATCTTTTAGGACTTATAATGTTTTTTTTTACTTCATGTAAGAAAGAGACACCAATTAAGGTAACAACAGATGATTTCTGTGCAGCAGTTGATACAGTAACAGGAATTATGGTTCATGATATATTTTCGCCTCCAGTTGCGAGTAGAATTTATGTTTATCCTAATGTTGCCGCTTATGAAATTATGGCTCAAAACAATACTAAATATGAAAGTTTACAAGGGCAGTTGAAAGGATTAGATTCTATTCCTAAACTAAATCCGAAAAGTGGCGTAAATAAAAATTTAGCAGCGATTATTGCCCACATTGAGGTAAGTAAACAATTGATTTTTTCGGAGGGAGCTTTAGAAAAATATAGAGATAGTTTGTATGAGAAATGGGGTTCTGAAAATCAAAAAGAATTTGATGTATCTAAAGAATACGCTTTAAAAGTGGTGGACAGAATTAAAATGTGGATGGGGAAAGATAATTATAAACAAACTCGGACTTCTTCTAAATTTTCAGTTTATGCAGATCAAGCTGGGAGATGGCAACCAACTCCTCCATCTTACATGGATGGTGTTGAACCTCATTGGGGCGAAATAAGAACTTTAGTTATGGATTCGGCGTCTCAATTTAAACCCATTAAACCTTATCCATTTTCCACCGATAAAAATTCTGCTTTTTATAAAGATGCAAAAGAAACCTATGATTTAGGAAATATGATTTCCGAAAAATTAATTGAAGTAGAGAAAAACCAAAGCAAATCAATTCCTGAAGAATCTGCAATCGCTTCATTTTGGGATTGTAATCCGTATGCTACAGTCATACAAGGGCATATGATGTTTGCAAAGAAGAAAAACACACCTGA
Organism: Flavobacterium sp. DSR2-3-3; assembly: GCF_049896585.1. Lineage (NCBI taxonomy): Bacteria > Pseudomonadati > Bacteroidota > Flavobacteriia > Flavobacteriales > Flavobacteriaceae > Flavobacterium > Flavobacterium sp. DSR2-3-3. The sequence goes on along the minus strand of NZ_JAFCUP010000008.1, from coordinate 134,314 downwards.
CGCGCATTGGATTAATGTTACTAAAATTGCTTTAAAAAAATCAAAATCAGATTTTGAAACTACTGTTTTTGCTTATACTATAACATCTATCGGAATTTTTGAGAGCTTCATTAGTTGTTGGGATGAAAAGTATAGGAGTAATGTTGTGCGTCCTGAAACGTATATCAATCAAAACATAGATGAAAACTGGAGACCACAATTACAAACACCTCCTTTTCCGGAATATGTAAGTGGACACTCTGTGGTTTCGTCGTGCTCGGCAATTATTCTAACCTCTATTTTTGGAGATAATTTTAGTTATATCGATGACTCAGAAGTTTCTTTTGGATTGCCTAAAAGACCTTTTAAATCATTTAAACAAGCTGCAGCAGAAGCTTCAATAAGTAGGCTTTATGGAGGAATTCATTACAGAGCCGCTATTGAGAATGGTATTGTACAAGGCAATAATATTGGGCATTACATTAATAATACATTAAAGATGAGTAAAAAATAATGACAGTCAGAAAAAAAAGTATAGTAGTATTAAGTGTTGTGTTGTCCTCGTTTTTGGTTTGGTATCTTTTAATAAAGGAAACCGACTACTGTATTTCGTTTAAAGTAAATGCAGCTACAGGAACCGTATTTCAAGGGATTCAGGAGTGGTCAAATGCGCAAGGTTTAAAGGAGTCTGAAAGGTATGTGATTTTAGAAAAAAGAAATTTTGACTTTATCAAACACGAAATGACCAAAAAAGAGGTTCAAATGCACTACACTTGGGACATTACTCCTGTAAACGATTCAATGACAAAAGTGAGTATTGGCATCAAAGATTTAAATCACAGTTGGTACAATAAACTAACCGCACCTTTTTTTAATACTGAATTCAAGGAAGAACAAATCAAAAAAATAAGTGATTTTAAAAAAGGATTAAGCGAACATTTGAAGAATTTCAAAGTCAGAATTGATGGAGAAGGTACATCAGAAGAAACATTTGTTGCCTACATCAATTTGAAAAGTGTTTTACAGGAAAAAGCACAAAATATGATTGCAAATGACGCTACTATTACTGGTTTTCTTTTCGAGAATCAAATAAAAATAATAGGTACACCCTACTTGGAAATTGTAAAATGGGATCTTGATAAAGAAACAATCGATTTTAATTATTGTTTTCCAGTTGAAAAACCCAAAACAAATATTGTAAATAACGATGTAAAATTCAAAACCTTACCTGCCTTCAAAGGATTGAAAGCAACTTATTATGGTAATTTCAGAACTTCAGACAGAGCTTGGTTTGCGTTGCTTGATTATGCAAAAAAGCACAAACTTAAATTGGAAAATAAAGTATTGGAGCATTTCTTGTCAAATCCTTATAATGGTGGAACAGAGCTCGAATGGGAAACTAAAATAATTATTCCTTTTGCGTCCAAATAAAGAGCAGTTTATTTAGGTAATTTACATATATCGAAAACGATTTCGGTTCTTCCGAAAACGTTTTTGTTTTTATTCTGTTTTTAATTAGCGTTATTAAAATTAATTTTAGTAAAAATTAACAAATTAACCAATCAGAATGAATTTAAAAGTGAAATTGAGCTTTTGGCAGATAATCAATATGAATGTTGGTTTTTTTGGCATTCAATACAGCTTTGGGTTGCAACAAAGTGCCGTCAATCCTATTTACGATTTTCTACATGCAAGTCCGGATCAAATCCCGATACTAAATCTTGCGGGACCTTTAACTGGTTTATTAATTCAACCTATTATTGGTGCGATGAGCGATAAAACGTGGCATCCAAGATGGGGAAGACGGAAACCTTACTTTTTTATTGGAGCCATAATTTGTAGTATCGCTTTATTTCTATTCCCATTCAGCAGTTCCTTGTGGATGGCTGCGGGTTTACTTTGGATCCTAGATGTCGGTAACAATACCGCAATGGAACCGTATCGCGCTTTTATTGCGGATACGCTGGACGAAGAACAACAACCAATAGGTTTTCAGGCGCAAAGTTTTTTTACTGGTTTCGGACAGTTTCTGGCCTATATTTCTCTGTTTCTATTTCCAATTGTTTTTGTTGGATATACCGGATCATTACCCACCTGGATTTATGCCTCCTTCTTTTTGGGAGCGATCCTTTCTGTAACTTCCATTTGGTGGAGTATGGGTAAAACAAAAGAAATCCCGCCCACAGTGGAAGAAATAGCAATTTTAAAAGCGGAACCATTACATATTTTTTCACCTTTCATCGATATATATAAAGCAGTTTTAGAAATGCCAACGGTAATGTGGCAACTATTTCTTGTTTATTTGTTTCAATGGTATGCGATGATGTGTTATTGGCAAAACAATTCAAAAAGTATTGCTTTATCCGTATGGAATGTAACCCCAATGAATGCAATGGGCTACGAAAAAGCGGTAGAATGGAACGGGTTAATCGGTGCTTTTGGATTTATAGTTACGTTTTCAATTGCTTTTTATTTGGCAAAATTAGCCAAAAAGCATGGTGCAAAAATGATTCATTTTGTCTGTCTGTTATTTGGAGCCGTTTCTTTTTTATGGTTTCCAATGGTACAAAATCAATATGTGTTTTTTGCGGTAATTATTGGCTACGGAATTGCTTGGGCAAGTATGATGGGAATACCATATTTAATGGTCGTTGCTGTTATTCCAAAAGAGCGTTATGGAGTGTACATGGGTATTATTAATATGATGATTGTTATTCCAATGATTATCCAAAATCTCTCTTTTGGTTATATTTTAAAGAACTTCTTAGACAATGATGCTCGCCAAGCCATTACTTTTGCTGGTGTTCTGATGCTAATCAGTGCTTTTTGTACCCTTTTGATTAAAAGTAAAAAAATTTCAATAGCAAAGGATGAATAGTGATTTAAATTACAGTAAAGCAATTGAGTTGCTTGAGAAAGTTTCCTCATCCGAAGGATTTTTGGCGAGTGCACAAAACATTTCCAACTACAAAAGAGTTTGGGCGCGAGATGGAGTGATTTGTGGATTGGCGGCTTTGGCTTCAGGAGATGAAAAATTAATTGAAACATTTCGTAAAACATTAGAAACATTAGCCTATAATCAACATCAAAGCGGAACTATTCCATCAAATGTGATGACAAATGGCGACCAAGTTGAGGTTAGTTATGGCGGATTGGCAGGAAGAGTTGATGCGGTGACTTGGTTTGTAATTGGGATTTGCCAATATGCCTATTATACAAAAGACATTACCTTCGTGGCAAAATACGATACTGAAATTGAAAAGTGTTTTGCGCTCCTGGATGCTTGGGAATTTAACAATAAAGGACTTTTATATGTGCCATTATCAGGAAACTGGGCAGATGAATACATTACAGACGGTTATGTTTTGTACGATCAATTGCTCCGAATTTGGGCTCTGAAGAGCTACAATCATTTTGCACATGACGAGGTTATTACCGTAAAGATTGCCACAATAACAAAGCAACTGGAAATTAATTTCACACCAAACTCTACAGGTGAAAAATACCACGAACGAGCTTACAATGAGATAAATATTCAAAAGTATATGCCATGTTCCTTTTCGCCTGCAGGATACAAAACACAGTTTGATGCTTTTGCAAATTCGCTGGCTTTGTATTTGAACATTGGTTCCGAAGATTTTCAAAATTCAATTTTAGAATATTCAATTGCGCTCAAAAACGAAATGAAATTGCAGTTGTTGCCTGCTTTTTGGCCACCAATAAAAGAAACTGACTTAGACTGGAATTTGCTTAAAAACAATTGCAAATACGAGTTTAGAAATTACCCTAATGAGTTTCATAATGGAGGAAGCTGGTCAATGGTCAATGGCTTTTATGGTCTGGCTTTGCTTTCAAAAGGGAAAAAGAAGGAAGCTGACGCACTTTTAACAGCTATAAATAGCGCTAATGCTACTGAAAATTTCAGTTTTTACGAAAACTTCAATAGTGAAACCAAAGAGCCCAACGGTGTTCCTTTTTGCGCTTGGAGTGGTGCGGCAACGGTGCTGTTACACCAAAGTTTACATACAAATTTTAAATTTTTAATTTAATTGGAAAAGACAATAGACATAATATGTGCAGGCGAAGTTTTGATTGATTTTATTGGTCACGAAATGAATACGTCTATAAACAGGACCAAAGATTACCATCGTTTTTTGGGAGGTTCACCTACAAATGTTGCTGTAAATGCAACGCGCTTGGGTTTGAAATCAGTATTAGTAGCTACTTGTGGAGAAGATGGATTAGGCGAATATATTGTTAGGAAGTTAAAAGCGAATCATGTTATTACATCACATGTTAGAAAATCTGAAAGTCATCCCACTTCTGTAATATTTGTTTCAAAATCGACCAGTACGCCTGATTTTATTCCGTACAGAGAAGCTGATTGTCAAATTCAGCAAAGTCAAATACCGAATGACTTACTGGAAAATGCTAAAATTTTCCATACGACTTGCTTTGCTTTAAGCAAAAATCCGGCTCGAACAACTATCGTCGAAAGTGCTAAACGAGCAAAAGCGTTAGGATTACAAACCAGTATTGATATTAATTTTTCGGAAAGGATTTGGCCGAATCGTGAAGAAGCAAAACAGGTTTTGAGAGAATATTTGTCAACTGATCCGTTAGTAAAATTAAGCGAAGACGACTGTTACCGTCTTTTTGCGGAAGCAAAAACCGAAGATTTTATTTTTGATTATTTTCATAGTTTAGGCGCTTCAACCATTTGTTTGACAAAAGGGAAAGATGGTGTTGTTTTATCGAATGTTGATTCCGGAATGTTTCATCAAAAAGCTTTACCGGTTGAAGATATCAAAGACACAACAGGCGCAGGAGATGCTTTTTGGACAGGTTTTTTATACGCTCAATTACGCAATAAAAACTTTGAAGAAACCATTACAATTGCTCAAAAACTGGCAGTTTTAAAACTTCAGAATGTAGGCAGATTGCCGGAAGGAATAGACATTCAGGCATATTTAAATATAAATGCATAGTCCAAAGTTAAATACTAATTCAACTCAAAATATTAGGTAAAAGATGAAAAAAAGTACGGTTAAAATTGCCATGTATCTCAATTACTTTGTATTTGCTATCCTGCTGAACAGCGTGGGAATTGTGATATTAAAGGCACAAAAAAATTATGGGGTAGATGAGTTGCAAGCCAGTGTTCTGGAAGCTTTTAAGGATTTACCTATTGCCATTGTTTCGTTTTTAATCGCTTCGTTTTTACCAAGAATTGGATATAAGAGAGCTATGCTTATTGGTTTGGCTTTGGTTTCAGCAGCTTGCGTCAGTATGTATTTCGGAAATTCTTTTGGAACGGCAAAATTGCTTTTTGCTACCGTTGGCGTTTCTTTTGCACTGATAAAAGTATCGGTGTATTCGCTTATTGGAACCATAACCGAGAATCAGCAGGAGCACAATAGTTTGATGAGTAGCATTGAAGGCGTGTTTATGATAGGAATTGCGTTGGCGTATTTCTTATTTCCTGCTTTTAATTCTGATGCGAATCCAAATGCTTGGTTGAACGTGTATTGGCTATTGGCGGGAATTTCAGCTGTGTCTTTTGGCTTTTTATTTTTTACCAAATTCGAAAGTCAAACGGACATTCCGGGTGTTGATTTAGTTGATGATTTTAAACAAATGTTCAAATTGTTCGCGAAACTATTAACCATCGTTTTTGTAATCAGTGCGTTCCTTTTTGTAATGATCGAGCAAGGAATCATGTCTTGGCTGCCAACTTTCAACAGCAAGGTATTGCATCTTCCAGAGAATATCAGTATTATGATGGCAAGTATTTTGGCTATTTCATTAGCTGTTGGACGACTTTTGGCCGGCGTTATTACAAAAAGAGTCAATTGGTTTTGGGTACTTAGTTGTAGTATTATAGCGGCAATGCTTATTGTGGTTTTTGTACTTCCAAAAGCAGTTGGATTAAATGTTAAAGACATTAATTCGCTTGGGGATATTCCTTTGATAGGATTTGCCTTTCCATTAGTGGGGCTTTTTATTGCGCCAATTTATCCGCTTTTAAATTCCGTAGTTTTAAGCGCACTGCCCAAAAAATTACATAGCTCAATGACAGGTTTAATTGTAGTATTTTCTGCACTTGGTGGTACTTTAGGTTCCAGAGTAATTGGTTATCTATTTAAAAACGAAGGTCCGGAAAATGCATTTTATTACACCTTAATTCCAATGGGGCTTTTACTTGTCTCTTTCTTTATTCTAAAAAAACTTACCGCAAAACAATGAAATTCGTACTCAACATAGACAAAGTATTCCAAGAACTATTGCTTCAAGAGGATACAGATCAGGATAAAAAAATTACTAAAGACGATAATGGTCCTAAAGAATTTGTTTTGGTAGACGAAAATACGAAACAAGAAGCGGTTATCACAGGGACGTATCATTTGTCAAATTTATTGCAAGAATTAGCTCAGCTTAAGGAGGAGAATTTATCATTGGGGGAAGTTGATTTAAGTCGTATTCAAGAGAATCCTGTACACCGAATTTCAAGAAAAATTAAGGATGATTATTGGGAGGAGCTCACTCGAACCATTGATAAAAAAGGGTTGACGCAAATTATTGAAGACGAAAAAACCTCCAGTGATGTGGCAAGGCTTTATGTTGCTGCCAAAGACAAACAGGGAGTGGCTTATTTTCAAGAATTGGAAAAGGAATTGCCAAATTTTAAAGTTGAAATTCTGCCTGAAAATTATTCGATGGAATATGTGGAAACTTTAAATGAGAAACCGGGAATTCTAGCTTTGGCTTTGGAACAAAAAACATACAGTCTGCAAGGTGTTCCTTTTGTGGTTCCCGGCGGAAGATTTAACGAAATGTATGGTTGGGACAGCTATTTTATTGGTGTTGGTTTATTGATAGACGGTCAAGTAAATAAAGCAATGGCGATTGCTGAGAATTTTAAATACCAAATTATTCATTACGGAAAAATTTTGAATGCAAATAGAAGTTATTATTTGACAAGAACGCAACCACCGTTATATTCTTCTTTGCTAATTAAAATTGCAAAAAAGAAGATACCAAGTTTAGACTGGTTAAGAAGTCATTTGGAAACGGTCATTTTAGAATACAATACGGTTTGGATGGATCAAGGAAATCGATTAACGCCAACAGGTTTAAACCGATACAAAGCTGACGGAATTGGTATGCCATTTGAAGTGGAACCGGGACATTTTGATGATATTTTAGAACCTTTTGCTAAAAAATACAATTTGCCGGTTCGAGAATTTGAAAATCAATATTTACGAAGAACGGTTGTAGATGCGGAATTGGATGTCTATTTTGTTCACGACAGAAGCATGAGAGAAAGTGGACACGACACCACAAACCGACTCATTAATAGGTGTGCCAATTTGAATTCAGTAGATGTAAACAGTTTTCTTTATAAATATGAAAAAGATGTCGCTTATTTAATAAAAGAGCATTTCGATACTGCTTTCCAGGTAGGTGATGTGGTTTATACTTCAAAAGAATGGGAACAAAAGGCACTTTCCAGAAAAACTAAAATAAATGAATTGTGTTGGAGCGAAGCGTCAAGCATGTATTTTGATTATGATTTTGTGAATCATGAGCAATTTCCGTTTGAAGCAGCAACAACATTTTTTCCTTTGTGGGCTGGGTTGTGTGATGAAAATCAGGCTAAAAAATTAGTGGAAGTTGCCTTACCGCAATTTATAAAAACAGGAGGAATTACGGGAAGTACCAAAGCGAGTGTTGCAAATGCTCCAAAAGACGCTCCGCAGCGACAATGGGATTATCCTTTTGGTTGGGCACCGCACCAAATGTTGCTATGGGAGGGATTGATTAACTATAATTATTTGGATAAAGCACAAGAAATGGTGTACCGATGGTTGTGGTTAATTACAAAAAATGCAGTGGATTATAATGGAACAATTCCGGAAAAATTTGATTTGGAAATCAATTCACATAAAGTTTTTGCCGAATATGGAAATGTGGGAACCGAATTTGATTACATAGCCAAAGAAGGTTTTGGGTGGGTCAACGCGTCTTATCAATATGGATTGCAAATTTTAAGCGAAGAATTAAAAGAGAAATTAGGAGAATTGATTTCTCCCGACACTATTTTTTAGCACTGAAAAATATTTTTTGTTGTTTGAATGTATATTTTTTTTAACTTTATAATTCACTAAATGAATCAATTATGACTGTTAATCAAATTTTAAGCACCAAAGGAAAGGATGTTTATTCCATACTTTCTACAAACACTGTATACGAAGCATTGACAGTGATGAGCGAAAAAAATATCGGAGCTATTCTTATCATTGAAGATACAGTTTTAAAAGGGGTTTTATCTGAAAGAGATTATGCTCGAAAAATTGTTTTGAAAGCAAAATCTTCAAAGAAAGCTTTTGTTTATGAAATTATGGAAACTGATGTAGTTACGGTAAATCCATCGGATAATTTAGAGTACTGCATGGAACTAATGAGTACAAAAAGAGTTCGACATTTGCCAGTTTTGGAAAATGAGATTGTAATTGGGATTATCTCAATAAGTGACGTAGTAAAAGCCATAATCGAAATGCAAAAAGATACTATTCAACATTTAAACTCTTATATTACGCAATAAAAACAATCTAAAAAGATATAATTACAAAAAGCTACAGTTGATGTAGCTTTTTTTTTTGGAATCAAAAAGGGGTTTTTCGCAAAAGAATAGGATAAAAGTAAACTTTTTAAAGCAAGTCTTCTATCTTTGTAAACTAGAATAAAATCTAAAAACAATGGACAAAAATAGCAAAAGAAGAGAAGCATTATTATACCACGCAAAGCCAACTCCTGGTAAAATTCAAGTAGTTCCTACTAAGAAATATGCAACACAAAGAGATTTATCTTTGGCATATTCTCCTGGTGTAGCTGAGCCGTGTTTAGAAATAGCCAAAGACGTAAACAACGTTTATAAATATACCGCAAAAGGGAATTTAGTTGCAGTAATCACCAATGGAACTGCAGTTTTAGGATTGGGTGACATTGGCCCGGAAGCATCAAAACCAGTAATGGAAGGGAAAGGATTACTGTTCAAAATCTTTGCTGATATTGATGTATTTGACATTGAAATTGGAACAAAGGATATAGAAGAATTTATCCAGACCGTAAAAAATATAGCCCCCACTTTTGGTGGAATTAATTTAGAAGACATTAAAGCACCGGAATCTTTTGAGATTGAAAGACGACTAGTTGAAGAGTTGAATATTCCTGTCATGCACGATGATCAGCACGGTACTGCCATCATATCATCTGCGGCACTGTTGAATGCATTAGAATTGGCAGGTAAAAAATCAGAAGATGTAAAGATGGTTGTTTCTGGAGCCGGCTCTGCTGCCTTAGCTTGTGCTAATATGTATGTTTTATTAGGTGTAAAAATTGAGAATATATTAATGTTTAACAGTAAAGGAGTTTTGACAAAAGACAATCCTTCTTTATCTATTTTGCAACAAAAATATGCGCAAGACATAAAACCGATAAGTCTTGAAGAAGCATTAGTGGGCGCAGATCTTTTTTTAGGATTGTCATCTGGCAATATCATGACTCCAAAAATGTTGCTGGGGATGGCCGAAAATCCAATTGTTTTTGCGATGGCAAATCCAGATCCGGAAATTGATTATAATCTTGCGATTGCAACTCGTAAAGATATTATAATGGCAACAGGACGTTCTGATTTTCCTAATCAAGTAAATAATGTTCTAGGATTCCCCTATATTTTTAGAGGCGCATTAGATGTTCGTGCTACCAAAATAAATGAGGCTATGAAAATGGCAGCAGTAAGAGCCCTAGCGGCATTAGCGAAAGAATCGGTTCCGGAACAAGTGAATATAGCTTACGGAGCTACAAAATTGGTTTTTGGAAAAGAATATATTATTCCTTCTCCATTCGATCCTAGATTGATAACTGTTGTTGCGCCAGCTGTTGCAAAAGCAGCGATGGATTCTGGTGTAGCGTTAAATCATATTACAGATTGGAAAAAATACGAAGAAGAATTATTAGACCGTTTAGGGAATGATAATAAAATGGTTCGTTTGATTACCAATAGAGCTAAGATGGATCCTAAAAAAATTGTTTTTGCTGAAGCAGATCATTTAGATGTTCTTAAAGCAGCGCAAATTGTATGGGAAGAAGGTATCGGTTTCCCAATTTTATTAGGGAACAAAGAAATTATTTTAGAATTAAAAGCAGAAATCGGTTTTGATGCCGATGTTCAGATTATAGATCCTAAAATTAACGAAGAAGAAACACGAAGAAATAAATTTGCAAATACGTATTGGTCCACTCGACAAAGACGTGGAATTTCTTTTTTAGATGCTCAAAAATTAATGCGTGAAAGAAACTATTTTGCCGCAATGATGGTCAATGAAGGAGAAGCAGATGCATTGGTAACAGGACATTCAAGAAGTTATCCTTCAGTTGTTAAACCCATGTTGCAACTCATCGAAAAAGCGCCAGGAGCTTCTATTATAGCTACCACTAACATGATGATGACGGCTCGTGGGCCCATGTTTTTATCCGATACCGCAATAAACATTAATCCATCAGCAGATGATTTAGCTAAAATTGCGATAATGACGGCTAAAACAGCCAAAATGTTTGGGGTAGAACCGGTAATTGCAATGATATCATTCTCTAATTTCGGATCGTCTACAAGTGAAAGCGCAGCCAAAGTAAGAGAAGCGGTAACTTATTTGCATAAAAATCATCCGGAGATGATCATTGATGGTGAGCTTCAGGCAGATTTTGCTTTAAACCCAGAAATGCTGAAAGCAAAATTTCCTTTTTCAAAATTAGCAGGTAAAAAAGTAAACACTTTGATTTTTCCAAATTTAGAATCAGCAAACATTACCTATAAACTTTTAAAAGAATTAAATAAAGTAGATTCAATAGGACCTATCATGCTGGGAATGGGAAAACCAGTCCATATATTTCAATTGGGTGCAAGTGTTGAGGAAATGGTCAATATGGCTGCAATTGCGGTGATTGATGCACAGGAAAAAGAAATGAAAAAAGCCAAACAAATATAATTTAATACGCATAAGAGAACAAACATCGTTAAAATTATAAATTTAATTTAACCCGATGCTAATTTTGTTATATTTGGAAATATATTAACACTTCATGATAGCACATTTACAAGGCAAATTGGTAGAGAAATCGCCGACACAAATAATCATTGATTGTGGCGGTGTTGGCTACCATGTAAACATTTCTTTACATACGTATTCCTTATTACCAAACACAGATTTAATAAAAGTCTATACGCATCTTCAGATAAAAGAAGATGCGCATACGCTTTTTGGTTTTATGGAAAAGTCAGAAAGAGAAATTTTTAGGCTTTTATTATCTGTTTCCGGCATAGGAGCGAGTATTGCCCGAACCATGCTTTCCTCATTAGATCCAAAACAAATTACAAATGCCATTGCATCTGCGGATGTAATAACTATTCAATCAATAAAAGGAATAGGCAGTAAAACAGCTCAAAGGGTAATATTGGATTTAAAGGAAAAAGTATTAAAATTATATGATTTAGATGAAGTTTCTATGTCGCAAAGCAATACTAATCGAGATGAAGCGTTATCAGCTTTGGAAGTTCTTGGGTTTGTACGAAAAACTTCAGAAAAAATTATTGAAAAAATAGTCAAAGAAGATCCAGATGCTTCTGTAGAATCAATTATCAAAAAAGCTTTAAAAAACCTATAAAAGGTATTCAAGAAAAACGAGTTGTATGCATAAAATTTGTATTTTTTTACTTGTTTTATTTTGTGGAGTAGTGTCGCAGGCACAAGTAGAACAAGCAGCTCAGGATACCGTCAAAACTGGTTTTTCTATTGGGAAACTTCAACTAAAAAACCCTCAAAGCATTCTTTCTGCTTACACGTATGATCCTGTTACGGATCGTTATGTTTACACTAATTCTGTTGATGGATTTTCTATAAATTATCCTATTATTTTAACACCAAAAGAGTACGAAAGCCTTGTTTTGAAAGAATCGATGCGTGATTATTTTAAGAAAAAGGTAGACGCAATTGATGGGAAAAAAGAAGGAAGCGAACTTGCAAAAAGAGATTTGTTACCCAGATATTACATAAAATCAGGACTGTTTGAATCTATTTTTGGAAGTAACACAATTGATGTAAAACCTACCGGATCTGTAGAAATGGATTTGGGAATGCGCTACACCAAACAAGATAATCCATCTTTTTCTCCAAGAAACAGATCCAATCTTTCTTTCGATTTTGATCAAAGAATAAGTATGAGCTTGATGGGGAAAGTAGGAACACGACTTAATGTGAATGCCAATTATGATACGCAGTCTACATTTGCTTTTCAAAATTTAATCAAGTTAGATTACGCTCCTACTGAGGATGATATCATTCAAAAAATTGAAGTGGGAAATGTCAGCATGCCGCTAAACAGTTCTTTAATTCGAGGCGCGCAAAGTTTGTTTGGTGTAAAAACGCAACTGCAATTTGGAAAAACAACAATAACAGGCGTTTTTTCGGAACAAAAATCACAAACAAAGAGTTTAATTGCTCAAGGAGGAGGAACAATTGAGAATTTTGAAATGTTTGCTTTGGATTATGATAGCGACAGGCACTTTTTCTTATCCCAATATTTTAGAAATAGATATGATAAATCGCTGACAAATTATCCCTTCATCGATAGTAGAGTCCAAATTTCCAGAATTGAAATTTGGGTAACCAACAAACAAAACCGAGTTACTGCGACCAATAATAATCTAAGAAATATCATTGCGCTTCAGGATTTAGGAGAAGGGCAATTATCTGGTTTGCCTGATAATGAAGTAGTTGTTTTAGATCCTTCAACAGGGATTTTCAACAATCCTTTAGATTCTCCTACGGACAATTCCAATAATGATTATGATCCGGCCCAGATTCTCACGGGAACTGGTTTGCTGAACCCTAATATTCGCGAAATAGTAACTTCGAATTCCGGTTTTAATACAACAGTAAGCGAAGGTCAGGATTACTCTAAATTGGAAAATGCCAGGAAACTGAATCCAAATGAATATGCATTCAATCCACAATTAGGATATATTTCATTGCAACAACGATTGGCGAATGATGAGGTTTTAGCAGTGGCGTACCAGTATACGATTGGTGATAAAGTTTACCAGGTGGGAGAATTTGGTAATGATGGCGTAGATGCAACTGTGGTTACAGGAAACAGTCCGTCAAACCAAGCTATTATTTCGCAAAGTCTGGTATTGAAAATGTTGAAAAGTAATTTGACCAATGTTAAAAATCCAGTTTGGAATTTGATGATGAAAAATATCTATCAAATTCAAGGCGGCTATCAATTGAAACAAGAGGATTTTAGATTTAATATTCTTTACACAGATCCTTCGCCATTAAATTATATTACCGAAGTTCCGGGAAGTCCTTTTCCAGCAAATCCTACGAAAGAAAATGAAGTTTCCGAAACGCCGTTGTTGAAAGTATTCAATTTGGATAAATTAAATTACAACAATGATCCGCAAACTGGTGGAGATGGTTTTTTTGATTTTATGCCAGGCTTGACTATTGATGCGCAAAACGGAAGAATAATATTCACCACCAAAGAGCCTTTTGGAGAATTGTTGTTTTCTAAATTATCTAATACAGGTTCCGCAGAAAATTATAATAACAGTAGTACTTATAATGAAAATCAAAAGAAATATGTGTTTCGCAGTATGTACCGAAATACACAATCTGGCGCTTTGCAGGACAGTGACAAAAATAAATTTTTATTGAGAGGAAAATATAAATCGACCGGTAGTGACGGAATCCCAATTGGCGCATTCAATGTTCCTCAGGGTTCGGTTGTGGTTACCGCAGCGGGAAGAGTTTTGGTTGAAGGAATTGATTACAGCGTCAACTATCAGTTAGGCCGTGTTCAAATTTTGGACCCCTCGTTGCAAGCATCAAACACACCTATTGAAGTGTCATTGGAAAACAACTCGGTTTTTGGTCAGCAAACCAGGAGATTCATGGGACTGAATGTCGAGCATAAAATTTCCGATAACTTTGTGGTTGGGGGTACATTCTTAAAAATGTCTGAACGACCGTTTACACAAAAATCAAGCTTTGGTCAGGAATCCGTCAACAATACTATTTTTGGATTCAACACGAATTTCTCCACTGAAGTTCCTTTTTTAACCCGTTTGGTAAATAAATTACCAAATATTGATACCGATGTTCCTTCTAACCTTTCGGTTAGAGGCGAAATAGCTTTTTTGAAACCGGACTCGCCAAAAGCGGATCAATTTCAGGGAGAATCGACCATCTATGTTGATGATTTTGAGGGCTCGCAATCTACCATTGACATGCGTTCCCCGTATTCTTGGAGCTTAGCATCCACACCGGAGCGAAACCCATCAAGCACGTATGATTTCAATGCAAGTGCCAATGATTTGAGTTATGGATTTAAAAGAGCGAAATTAGCGTGGTATTCTATTGATCCTGTTTTTTATACGCAAAAGCCCGTTGGAATCTCAAATGAAGATTTATCTTTCAATAAAACCCGAAGAATTTTCAGTGAGGAACTGTATCCTTTAACAGATATTGCACAAGGACAATCACAACTTGTAAACACATTGGATCTAAGTTATTATCCATCGGAGCGAGGACCGTATAACAATAATCCAAATGGAGCTTCAAATCCAGCAGATAACTTTGGTGGAATTATGCGATCGTTAAATTCAACAAATTTCGAACAAGGAAATGTGGAGTACATTCAGTTTTGGGTGTTAGATCCGTATGTTGGAAATGGTCAGGCTCCTCAATCAAATACTGGAAAAATATATTTCAATTTAGGGGAAATAGCAGAAGATGTTTTGAAAGACGGAAGGAAACAATATGAAAATGGACTTGGGCCAGACCAGATTTTGGTTAATCCAAGACCGTTGTGGGGAGATGTTCCTGGTTCCCAATCCTTAATTTATGCTTTTGATACTAATGCTGATAACAGAAAAAATCAGGATATTGGTCTGGACGGTCTGGCTAATGCCAATGAAGGAGCGGTTTATACGAATTTCGCCTCGGAACTGGATCCTGCAGCAGATGATTACACCTTTTATCTGAATGCTTCAGGAGGAATTTTGGATCGGTATAAAAGGTATAATGGTACAGATGGGAATTCAGCGGTAGACATCACTGATCCCAATAGAGGATCATCAACGGTACCCGATGTCGAAGATATAAACAGAGACAATACCATGAACACCATCAATGCGTATTATGAGTATAGTGTTGATGTGCAACCTGGAATGAATGTTGGACAAAATTACATCACCGATATAAGAAACACACAAGTGACACTGCCAGATGGTTCTACTACAGAGGCCAGATGGTTGCAATTTAAAATTCCGGTTTCTCAACCTCAAAATACGATTGGAAATATTTCTGATTTTAGATCCATCCGTTTCATGAGAATGTTTATGACTGGGTTTAATGAGGAAGTAACGATTCGTTTTGGTGCCCTTGATTTAGTTCGTGGCGAATGGAGAAGGTATACCAATACCCTTGATTTTAATGATACGAATGTTTTGAATGACGACACTAATTTAGATGTTTTGGCAGTTAACGTTCAGGAAAATAACGAAAGATGTCCGGTAAATTATATTACACCGCCGGGAGTACAAAGGGAACAATTATTCAATAATAATACGATAATCAATCAAAATGAGCAATCGTTAGCATTGAGAGTTTCCGGCGATGGATTAGAGCCGGAAGATTCCAGAGCAGTCTTTAAAAATGTGAGTATTGATATGCGTCAATTCAAGAAATTGAAAATGTTTTTGCACGCAGAATCTTTAATGGGCGAAATTGCACTTCAAGACAATCAAATGGTTGGATTTATCCGTTTTGGAAATGACTTTACTCAAAATTTCTATCAAATTGAGATTCCATTAAAAGTAACGGTTGCTTTATCTTCATCCAATGCTGATTGCGCTCCTTTGAGTGCAGAAGCGGTTTGGCCAGAAGAGAATGAAATTGATTTGTCTTTGGCATTATTGACTAAATTGAAGATTTTAGCGATGAGTGTTGACCCAAAAACGCTGCCATTAGACGGGATTTATTATCCAGATTCGGATCTTAGTAAACCAGACGGAGACGGAAGCAGTTCATTAAAGTTAGGGATAAAAGGAAATCCAAATTTTGGTTTAGTCCGCACACTTATGGTCGGTGTGAAAAACAACGATCTTCTAAACGATATTAAAGGAGAAGTTTGGTTTAATGAACTTCGTTTGGCAGATATGGACAACCAGGGCGGAATGGCGGCAGTATTGAATGTAGATTCGAATTTAGCTGATTTTGCCACCGTTTCTGCATCAGGTAGAAAAAGCACTATTGGTTTTGGCGCATTAGAACAAGGGCCAAACGAGAGAAACCGTGAGGATACAGAGCAATATAGTATTGTGACCAATGTAAATCTTGGAAAATTATTGCCGCAAAAATGGGGTGTCAATTTACCGTTCAATTACGCTATTGGTGAAGAAACAATAACTCCGGAATACGATCCTTTTAATCAAGATATAAAATTAAAACAGCTGCTTGATAATACAACCGATCAAAATAAGAAAGACAATATTACCAGTAGAGCAGTTGATTATACAAAACGCAAGAGCATCAACTTTATCGGAGTGAGAAAAGAGCGCCAGCCAGAACAGAAACAGCATGTTTATGATCCTGAAAACTTCACGTTCTCTCAGTCTTTTAACGAAGTGGAACGCCATGATTTTGAAATAGAAGATTACGCAGATCAGCAAGCAAATTCATCTGTGGATTATGCGTACACTTTTCAGTCTAAACCAGTGGAGCCGTTCAAGAAGACTAAATTCATGAAGAAAAGTAATTATTGGAAGCTGTTAAGCGATTTCAATTTTAACTATTTGCCTTCCAATATTTCATTTAATACAAATATCAACAGACAATACAACCGTCAACAATTCAGACAAGTTGAGGTGGAAGGAATTGGAATTGACCCGCTCTACCGCAGAAATTTTGCGTTCAATTATCAATACGGGTTCAATTATAATTTGACAAAATCGTTGAAATTAAATTACACGGCATCTTCAAGCAATATCGTGAAAAACTATTTAAATGAGGATAACGAGCCTATTGACAGTTTTACTATTTGGGACAGTTATTGGGATATTGGAGATCCAAACCAGCACATGCAACAATTGGTTTTAAATTATGAAATTCCTATTAGTAAGATTCCATTATTCAGTTTTGTCAAAGCAAATTACTCCTACACGGGTGATTACAGCTGGCAACGAACTTCTAATGCATTATCGCAAATTAAAATTGACGGGCAAGATTATAATTTAGGAAATACAATTCAGAATGCGAGCTCCAATAATTTGAATGCATCATTCAATATGGACATGTTGTACAAGTATTTAGGAGTGACAAAAAACAATAATAAAGCGCTTCCAAAACCAAAAGCGGCGGCGCCGAAACCAGGCGAAAAAATAGTGAATACAAGTGCCAGTCAAATTCCCAAAAACAATGTATTTGTTGATGGTTTAATTGGAGTCTTGACCAGCGTAAAGAATATTCAAATGAATTATACCCACAACAGCGGTACAATTTTACCAGGATATACCCCGGGTGTTGGGTTTTTGGGATCTTCAAGACCGTCGTTAGGATTTATATTTGGAAGTCAGGATGATGTTCGTTATGAGGCGGCCAAAAATGGTTGGTTGACGAATTATGCGGACTTTAACCAAAATTTCTCCCAAGTCACCAATAAATTATTTAAGGCTACAGCCAATGTAGATTTGTTTCCCGATTTAAAAATTGATTTGACATTAGACAGGGCTTATTCTAAAAATTCGTCAGAACAATACGATGTTACCGATGGAATTTACAATCCGAGATCGCCTTATAGTACAGGTATTTTCTCTATATCGGCAGTATTAATAAAGACCTCATTTTCTACCAGTGATGAAATTTCGTCAATAGCGTTTGATGATTTCAGAATGAATCGACTAACGGTAGCAAACCGTTTAGCAACAGAAAGAGGAATTGACATTAATAATCCTGTCAATATTGATGCGGAAGGATTTCCATTAGGATATGGAAAAAATAATCAAGCCGTATTGTTGCCGGCCTTTTTAGCGGCTTATTCCGGAGGTGACGCCTCAAATGTTTCCCTTGGAATTTTCAGAAGTTTTCCAATACCGAACTGGGCAGTAAAATACAATGGATTGATGCGTTATGATATTTTCAAGAAGAATTTCAAACGCTTCTCTTTGCAACACAATTATCGCGCGTCGTACACTATAAATGCATTCAGATCGAATTTTGAATATGATAATGCGCCAGATGGTGTAGATGCCAGCGGTAACTTTTTCAATCAGACAATTATGTCTAATATCAACTTAGTAGAACAATTTAGTCCGTTGTTGAGAATGGATTTTGAATTAAAAAGTTCTTTAAAAGTATTGACTGAAATTAAAAAAGACAGAGCATTATCAATGAGTTTCGATAATAATTTATTGACGGAAGTAAAAGGAATTGAATATGTGGTAGGATTGGGGTATCGATTCAAAGATGTGATTTTCTCTTCTCGATTGGCGGATAATCCAACTGGAATAATAAAAAGCGACATCAATTTGAAAGGAGATTTATCGTATCGAAACAATCAGACAATCGTTCGTTATTTAGATTATGATAACAATCAATTGGCAGGCGGACAAAATATATGGTCTATAAAATTGACGGCGGATTACGCATTCAGCAAAAACCTGACGGCTATTTTCTATTATGATCATTCTTTTTCGAAAGCAGTAATCTCTACTTCTTTTCCGCTGACGAATGTTCGTTCCGGTTTTACGCTTCGTTATAATTTTGGAAATTAATTTTTCAAAATCTAAACCAGATTTGGATAGAAGATTGTTACATTTGTCAAAGAAAATTTCAATTATCAATTAATAATTATCAATTACAATTTAGATGAACATACCAGCAAATTTAAAGTACACAAAAGATCACGAATGGGTTAGTATTGAAGGCGATATCGCAACAGTAGGAATTACTGATTTTGCTCAAAAAGAATTAGGAGATATCGTTTATGTTGAGGTAGAGACTTTAGATCAATCCTTAGAAAAAGATGAAGTATTTGGAACAGTGGAAGCGGTAAAAACGGTTTCCGATTTGTTTCTTCCAGTAGCAGGTGAAATCATTGCTTTCAACGACGCTTTAGAAAGTAATCCGGAAAGTGTAAATTCTGATCCTTACGGTGCTGGATGGATGATCAAAGTAAAAATAGCTAATATGGTTGAAGTTGATGGATTGCTTTCTAGTGAATCATACAAAGAATTAATAGGTGCGTAAACAGCTTTATTTTTGGGTCGCTTTACTTTGGACTGGAATAATTGCTTTTTTTTGTTTGGTACAATTGAATAATGTCCCAATGGGAAATGTCTCAAATTTGGATAAATTGGTGCATGCCTTTTTTCATTTTGTGCTTACATTGTTTTGTTTTTTGTTTTTTAAAAGCCGGTCAATTGATGCCAGTAGTTTTAATCCTTTGATTGCTTCGTTTCTGTTTTCTGTTTTTTTTGGAATAGGAATCGAAATAGCACAAGAATTACTAACGACAACCAGACATGCAGATATACTTGATGTTTTAGCAAATGTATCAGGAGCGACTTTAGCAGTAGTGCTTGTTCTTTTATTTGAGTTAAATACTAAGCTCAGATAATTTTAAAATAAATAAAGTCCCACTTCGGTGGGATTTTTTGTTTTTGCAGGTTTCAGGAAAGGTATGAATAATGTTTTCAACGATGTTATTTAAAGTCTTGTTTTATATATATGGCAGGGAGCTTTGGTTTACGTTTAAAAAAAAGAAATAGTAGCGTTTTATATGAAACTTATGTGCAGATATAATGTATTTTTGTGAGTCAGAATTCGTTATTATAAAGAAATCAAAAACGCCATGAATATCAAGCAATATTTAGATTCCACCTATTTAAAAACGGCTGAACAGGTGGGAATCAGTGAAAAAAAAAATATTCTTATCGTTAAGGAATTTATTCAGGAAGCTATTGAAGAGCATTTTAAACTTATTATGATTCGGCCAAATATGGTTTCGTTAGCAAAAAAAATGATTACGGAATCGAATTCGATTGTCCAAATAGGTACTGTAATTGATTTTCCAGAAGGGAAATCTTCGTTAGAAGATAAACTCAAAGAAGCTGATCTGGCTATTCAGGATGGCGCAGATGATTTGGATTTTGTATGCAATTACGAAGCTTTCAAGAATGGCGAAATTGATGTCGTTAAAGAAGAAATTCTAAAATGTACCCAATTCGGTTTGGCTCACAAGAAAGTTGTAAAATGGATTATTGAAGTGGCAGCACTAACCGAAAAAGAAATTATTCAATTATCAAGCTTGATAAAAAATGTTGTTGTTTCTAATTTTGAACAAGAGCTGTTTCCTCAAGTTTTTGTGAAGTCTTCCACCGGATTTTATAAAACTGAAAATGATTTACCAAATGGCGCCACTATTCCTGCCATAACGATGATGCTTGAAAATGCCTCGCCTCTTCCGGTAAAAGCTGCTGGCGGAGTCAGAACCTATGATGAAGCGGTTGCAATGATTCAGTTAGGGGTGAAAAGAATAGGAACTTCAGGTGCGAAAATGATAGCTAATGGTCAAAATTCAAATGATGAATATTAAATTCAAAAAGAAAATAAGCATGAACAAAGGATTTTTAGTTTTACTGATACTTTTGAATTCTTTTTTAATTTCTGCGCAAGAAATTACAAGTGTTACTGTTCAATCAGGGAGTACTGCGGAACGTTTTCCTATTTTTTCGGATTGCGCCAACTTACAGTCAAATGCATTAGAGACGTGTTTTTACAATCAGGTTCAGGATTTTGTTTTTGCAAATTTTGAAGTTCCGGAGGATTTGAAACAAAACAATTTTCAAGGCAATATAAAAGTACTTTTTGAAGTAGACAGTAATGGATTTTTTAAAGTGATTTACGTTGATGCAACTGAGGAGAAATTGATTGCTGAAACGAAAAGAGTTTTTGGTAAATTCCCAAAAATCCAGTCATCAACATATAATGGAAAACCAACGTACGCTAAGTTTACCATGACAATTTCGATTCCTTTGAAAAGTAGGGAAGCAGTAGCCACTGAAACTTTGGCGCAAGCCAAAATCGTTCCCAACAACACAAAAAAGCTAACGGAACTGGATAGTATTATTTACAAGAAATTTAATAGTCCTGAGTTCGAGAGTCATTTGAACATCCCGTTTTCACATAGTTATTATGCGCAGTTTGATGCTTCGTTAAACCAAATGGGGAGTAACAATCATACGGCTTCAAAGCCGTACACATATGCAGAAGTTTCTAAATATTATGATCTCAAGGCAGTAAATGAGAAGCTAAGAAAGAAATCCTCAAGTTGGTGGGCGAGAAAATTATGGAATGAAAACATGGTCGAAATTCAAGGAGATGACTATTGGTTTACACTAAATCCAATATTTGATTTGCAAGTTGGTAAAGCTTCTAAGAGTGATGTTTCGTATACCTATGTAAATACACGCGGAATCAATTTTCGTGGTGGTTTGGGCAAAATGCTGAATTTTACCACAACTGTTTTTGAAAGTCAGGGACGTTTTGCGGATTATTTTAACAATTACGCAAAATCAATTAGACCTGCAGGAGGAAATCCAGCCATTATTCCTGGAGTGGGAATTGCAAAAGATTTCAAAACGGATGCTTATGATTTCCCATCGGCAGAAGCCAATTTGACTTTTGCGCCAACCAAACATGTCGATTTACAGTTGGGTTACGGCAGAAATTTCATTGGGGATGGATACCGATCTTTATTAGAAAGTGATGGTTCCAGCCCATATCCTTATTTTAAATTGAATACTAATTTTTGGAAAATAAAATATACCAATACGTACATGTGGCTCAAAGATGTTCGACCGGAAGTGACGTTAGAACGAACGTATGCCACAAAGTTTATGGCAAATCATTATTTGAGTTGGAATGTTTCTAATAAATTAAATCTTGGTTTCTTTGAATCTGTGATTTGGACTAATACGAATGACAGAGGATTTGACGTGAGTTTTGTGAATCCAATTATTTTTTATCGTTCGGTTGAATTTGCATCTTCGGCCAGAAGCGGAAATGCAATTTTAGGGTTGACATATAAATACAAATGGAGCAATCAAATTAATTTTTACGGACAGTTTATTCTGGATGAATTTTCTCTCGGAGACGTCAAAAAAGGCGATAATAGTTGGAAAAATAAATACGGTTATCAGTTGGGTGTTAAGTACTACAACGCTTTCAAAGTAGATAATTTACTGTTGCAATTAGAATACAATCATGTGCGTCCGTATGTATATTCTCATAGCATGCCAATTACAAATTATGGGCACAACAACCAAAGTATAGGCCACCAATGGGGAGGGAATTTCAAAGAATTAGTCGCCATTTCCCGTTATCACAAAGGAAGGTATTTTGCTGATGCAAAAATTACTATGGGAACTAGAGGACTGGATTTTGATACCGCTACGGATAATTTCAATTACGGTGGAAATATCTATAAAGATTATGATGAAAAAAGACCGTTTGATAGCGGAGTAAAAGTGGGACAAGGAAATAAAACCGCTGTTTTTATTGCTGATTTTCAAGGAGGTTATTTAATAAATCCGGCTACAAATTTAAAACTCTTCGGAAGTTATATTTACAGAAGTTTTGATCCAACAAAAAATACGGCAACTACTTTCAATCAGAGCACTAATTGGTTAACTTTGGGGCTACGAGCTGATATTTTCAATTGGTATTTTGATTATTAATTTTTTGTGAATTGTTTTTTGTCAAATCCCTTTTGATGTACTACTTTTGCAAAAGTTTTTAAGAACAAATAAACGCTAGTATTGAACGCAACACAAAGTACATTTTCATTAAAATCCAATTATATTGATTTCCGAGAAATCACTAAAGCGCGTTTAGCTATTAGTGTTGTATTTTCGTCTATCGCTGGATTTATGTTGGGTATTTATGATTTGCATTCATTAGATTGGACGGTTTTGTTAAAATTAGCAGTTGGTGGTTATTGTATGGTGGGAGCGTCAAATGCTTTTAATCAAGTGATCGAAAAAGATTTGGATGCCTTGATGGACAGAACTAAAAACCGTCCTGTTCCAGCCGGCAGAATGTCTCGGGTTACAGCTTTGATTATTGCAAGTCTTTTAACGATTGTTGGAATTGCTTTGCTGTATACTATCAATCCAAAAACCGCAATGTTTGGCGCAGTTTCGATATTTTTATATACGAGTGTTTATACTCCCTTGAAAACCGTAACCTCATTGTCTGTTTTTGTTGGAGCTTTTCCAGGAGCAATTCCTTTTATGTTGGGTTGGGTTGCGGCAACTGGAGAATTTGGAATAGAAGCAGGAACTTTGTTTTTAATTCAGTTTTTTTGGCAATTTCCGCATTTTTGGGCTATTGGTTGGTTTTTGTATGAAGATTATGAAAAAGCAGGTTTTTTTATGTTACCCACAGGTAAAAAAGATAAAGGCACCGCCTTGCAGATTATTTTATATACCATTTGGTTAATTTTAGCGTCACTTTTGCCTGTATTGGGTTACACTGGACGTCTTTACCTGACGCCAATTGCTGCAATTGTTGTATTTTTACTTGGACTATGGATGCTTTTTTATGCTGTTCGATTATACAAATCGAGAACTCCAAAAGCAGCAAGAACATTAATGTTAGTTAGTGTTTCTTACATTACATTGTTACAATTGGTTTATATATTTGATAAATTTTTAAGATAATTATGGAGATGATAATGACAACTGAGGAACAAAAATCCAGAAAGGCAAGATCCTACAAATTGATTTTGTTGTTTGGAATGGTAAGTATGATCATGATGTTCGCTGGACTTACCAGTGCTTTTGTAGTGAGTAAATCCAGAGCTGACTGGTTGAAGGATTTTCAATTACCAACAGCTTTTTATTACAGTACTATTGTGATAATAGGATGTAGCATTACTTTTCATTTGGCTAAAAAAGCAATTCAAAAAAACAATCAAAGTAAAACGACAATTTTTCTTTTGACTACTTTAGTTCTAGGAATATTGTTTGTAGTTTTACAGTTCGTAGGTTTTGGACAAATAATAGATAATGGTCATTATTTCACCGGAAGCGGAAGCTCAATAACCACTACTTTTTTATACGTTGTTACCGTTGTGCACTTGATTCACCTTGCGGGTGGCGTGATTTCACTTCTAATTATAATTTATAATCATTTTAAACAAAAATACAATTCATCTCAAACCCTTGGAATTGAACTTGGTGCAATGTACTGGCACTTTCTTGACTTATTGTGGGTTTATTTGTTTTTGTTTTTATATTTCTTTAAATAAGAAAAAAACGTAAATTTGGGA
Source organism: Flavobacterium sp. DSR2-3-3 (assembly GCF_049896585.1). Lineage (NCBI taxonomy): Bacteria > Pseudomonadati > Bacteroidota > Flavobacteriia > Flavobacteriales > Flavobacteriaceae > Flavobacterium > Flavobacterium sp. DSR2-3-3. The sequence goes on along the minus strand of NZ_JAFCUP010000008.1, from coordinate 109,879 downwards.
ACTTTTTAACGAATAACTTTTATGGAAGCGACAGTTACTACTGCAAATAGTGAAGGAAAAACTTGGGGAGGCGGCAATGAGCCAATGGGAGCAAGTTATGGCAAATTAATGATGTGGTTTTTTATCGTGTCAGATGCCTTAACATTCTCGGGATTTTTAGCCGCGTATGGTTTTTCTAGATTTAAATTTATTGAAACATGGCCTTTGGCTGATGAAGTGTTTACTCACTTCCCATTTATGCATGGAGTATCTGCTCCGATGTATTACGTGGCATTAATGACTTTTATCTTGATTTTCTCATCTGTAACAATGGTGCTAGCTGTTGATGCAGGGCATCAGATGAAAAAAAATAAAGTAGTCCTTTACATGTTTTTAACCATTATTGGTGGTTTGATTTTCGTAGGATCTCAAGCTTGGGAATGGAAAAATTTTATCAAAGGTGAATACGGAGCTGTTGAAACAAAAGGAGGAAGTTTACTTCAGTTTGTGGATAAAGACGGCAAGCGTGTAGCTTTGGCTGATTTCGCGGCCATTTTACCGGAAGAAAGAGAACAACTGACAAAAAATAAAGGGAAATGGTTCATGGATGAGCCAGCTCTACCATCGTACTCTGTTGCCGAAGTTCAAGCGGGATTCAAAGCGCATCCTGAACTTCTAATCAGAACTGAGGTAATAACCAAAGAGAAGCAAAAAACAATTCTTTCAAGAAAAGAGTCTGAAGCAAGATTGAGTCAGGCACATTATGTGGTAGAAGGTGCCAATTTGGTCAGAAACGAATACGGAAGTAAATTATTTGCTGACTTCTTTTTCTTTATCACGGGATTCCACGGATTCCACGTTTTTTCTGGAGTAATCATAAACATCATCATATTTTTCAATGTATTAGTTGGAACATATGAAAAAAGAAGAAGCTATGAAATGGTAGAGAAAGTAGGTCTTTATTGGCACTTTGTCGATTTAGTTTGGGTTTTTGTATTTACAGTTTTCTATCTAGTTTAATTTCAAAAAGTAATTATCATGTCACACGAACACGTATCTAATATCGGTAGAATCTGGAAAGTTTTCGCAATATTATCCGCCGTTACAGTAGTAGAAGTTATTTTGGGTATTTTAAAACCTAATGTTCTTCATATGAACAATTTTATGGGTATGAATTTACTGAATTGGATATTTTACGCTCTTACAGTTTACAAAGCGTATTATATAGTTTATGCCTTCATGCACATGGAAGGAGAAAAAAGTACTTTAAGAAGTGCAGTTGTTTTTCCCCTAATTTTTCTGATATTATACATACTCTTTATTCTTTTGACAGAAGGGGATTATATTTATGAGGTTTTTAAAAATTCTACGATAAAATGGAATTTTTAATAAGATATTAATTCAAAAAGAGGGTACGCATTGCGTACCTTTTTTTATTTTTGTACTTTAATAACTTTCACTACAATGAAAAAAAATATTGTCCTTTTCGTTCTTTTTATTTTGCCTATTGTTGCGTATCTTTTTTTTGCTTCTGGTGTCAATGGTTTTACCAAATTACCGACCATAACTCCTAACACAGTTGATTTGGGTGATTGGCAATCTTTAGACGGTAAAAAAGTTAGTTTGAATGGCAAAGTAACGATTCTCGGTTTTATGGGTAATGAGCTCTTAAAAAACAGAGGAAATCTTTTCAATTTAAATCAAAAAATTTATCAAAGGTATCATGAGTTTAAAGATGTTCAGTTTGTAATGATTTGTCCAACTGGTACTGAAAAAGATGCTAAAAAAGTGGTGGATGCGTTGGGAGCTTTCACTGATGTCAAGCAATGGCGATTTGTTTTCGCATCAACCGAAGCTATCAACAGGTATTATGATCAATTAAAATTAGCTGAGAAATTAGATAAACATACCGGTACGCCAAAAGTTTACATCATCGATAAAAAACGTAATCTTCGTGGCAGAAAACTAGTGAAAAACGCCAAAGAGGGGTACAATACATTTCATCCAGCGGAGTTGAGTAATGAAATGCTTGATGATTTTAAAGTGATTCTGTATGAATATCGTGCAGCGCTAAAAAAGAACAATAACGCCACCAGAAAAATTTAATATTTTATGTTTAAAAATAAATCATACATCGGAATCTCCTTCATTATTTTGATTTTTGGAATTTATGCTATTCCAAAAATTGTTGATAGGATTAAGAATGACAAAGTAGTTCAAGGAGACCGTTTAGACAGCGTTAATCCTGTAACTGCAGAAGAAGGGCAATTACTTAAAATAGGTCCTGCTCCTAAATTCGAATTAATAAATCAAGACAATAAGAAGATCACAAATGAAACATATAAAGGGAAAGTCTATGTATTGGAGTTTTTCTTTACCACCTGTCCTACCATTTGTCCAAAAATGAATGAAAGTATGTTGGTTTTAGAAAAGAGTTTTTTTGGTAATCCTAATTTTGGAATTGTTTCAATTACAATTGATCCGGAACATGATACAGCAAAAGTATTAAAGGAGCACGCAAAGTTCTTAGGAGCAAAATCTTCCAACTGGAATTTTTTAACAGGCGACAAAGCGTATATTTTTAATTTAGCCAATAAAGGATTTAATCTATATGCAGGTGAAAACAAAAAAGTAGCCGGTGGTTTTGAACATTCAGGTTTGTTTGCATTGATTGATAAAAATGGAAACATACGTTGTAGAAATGATGAATTTGGAAATCCAATTTTATATTATGATGGTTTGGATAAAAAAGGAGTTCGAAACATTCAACAGGATATTAATATTTTATTAAAAGAATAAAAATGGAAAATAATTCTTTAGAACAAAAATTCAATTCGTTAATCATAGCGGTATCAATTATAATACCAGTTGCGGTAGCTATTCTTTTTGGAGTTAAACTAAAAGATTTTGGTTATAATGTGGAACCGCTTTCTTTTTTACCGCCCATTTATGCCACTACAAACGGAATTACTGCAATCCTACTAGTTGCTGCTGTAATTGCGATTAAGAATGGTAAAAGAAAACTTCACGAAAGATTGATGACTGGTGCGATTGCATTATCTGTTGCTTTTTTAGTGATGTATGTTGCGTATCACATGACTTCTGATTCCACCAAGTTCGGAGGAGAAGGAGCTATCAAATACATTTATTTTTTTATTTTGATTACTCACATTATTTTGTCAATTGCAATTATTCCTATGGTTTTAATTGCCTATGTGAGAGCATTATCAGAAAATTTTGATAGGCATAAAAAAATTGCGAAAATCACTTTCCCAATCTGGTTGTATGTTGCCGTAACTGGAGTAGTTGTTTATTTAATGATTTCACCATACTATGTTTATTAAAGATAAGAATACAGAAATGACAATCAAAAACAATGTAGGCAAGGTTGTAATTTATACCTTTCTGCTGGTTTTTGGATTATTCAGTGGTACTATGAATGCGCAATGTGCCATGTGTCGCGCTGCATTAACCAGTGAAGGCAATGCAAAGCAAGCTGCAGCGGTGAATGACGGTATTGTTTACTTAATGGTAATTCCTTACATTCTGGTGGCGGGAATTGGCTACGCTATTTATCGAATGAAAAAGAAAAAAACAAGCTAATGATTACTGTTTTTTAGACAAGATATTTATTTCAATTTTAAAATCAATTTTAATAAAGAGTATTTTAGTTTAAAGTATCTTTCTATTTACGACTAAGTGCGAACAGTGCAAGCTATTTTAATCCGTTTACAGATACGTTCACTATTCCTTTCACATTTATAAAGGCAATGATAGCCTGATTAGTTAGTTGTATTTTTTGGAATTGAACCTCTTCTATTTTTCCATTAACAAAAACACCTTGCATAGGAGAATAGTTTTTTAAATACGTCATCATGCTCTTTTGACCTTCTTCAAGGTTTGGTTTTATAGAGTATCTGCAACTTTGTTCAATTTTTTTGAGCACTAATCCCTGTGCAAGCCAATTTGCAGTTCGCATCAATTTGTTTTTTGTATCTAAAACATAATCTAATTGGTCGAAAAATACTTCTTTGGTCTCGTCGTTATATTGTGGGAAACCAGTTAAATAAATAGTTCCATTTACAGATCCCAATACTTCTAAAGCAATAATCATTTTTCCTTTTTTGTGCCAAATTGCTACATTTTGAACTTGAATTTTCTGGGAACCCGAGCCAAATACCTGTCCAGCAAAATTCTTAGTCATGATTTTTGAAGCTTCTTGATAGGTCGAAATGGCAACTATATTAGCCGTAATGTCTTCAGGAATTTTGGTAACGGATTTTAAGATAATTTTGGAGGCATTGAATTTGGATTCTGGTTGTTTTCCCATTAATGTTTCCATATTGCATTTCATTCCCATTTCCAGTACGAAAGTGTCATTTTTCAATTTCGCATTGGTCGAGTATATTTCAATAGGCACAATTCGTAGCCAGCTTTCATAATTGTCATTCATCAGGAACGGAACGCAAATTTTTTCTAAAGCTGTCAAAACATTTGGTTTAAAATCCATAGCTTTTACAATGGCATCGTCAATTTTCTTTTCAATTTTTGATTTAAAAAGTTTTACGCCGGAATTAATTAGGTAAGTAACTGGAACATTTTTTCCAAAAACGGTAATCGTAGGACTTTCATTCCAATCTAAAGATTTTAGTTCCGTTTTTGTGTTTAGTTTCCAATTTATCAACGTCACGTCGCTTACTAAAGTCACAACACCATCAAGATTAAATTCACGTGTATCGTACATTTCGACTCCCATTTTTTTGGTGCCAATTCTATATTTTACAATCGCTTTTAAAGGTAAAACGGTTCTTATTTTTTCGCCTTTTCCGCCAGTTTCATTTTTGATTGTAATGGGAGCCAGCTTCCAAACCTTCATTTCAATATCATCGTCTTCAATGTTATTGTCTTCATAAATTAATCCGCTTAATACAACATTAGTTTGGTTCTCGATATCTTTTAGTTTGACACTGATAGGCATATTTATGTACGAAGCAGTGTTTTCGTAAACTAATGGTGTTGCGTCGTCAGGTTCTGGTTTTAAAGCGTTTATTTTATTGGTTGTAGCACAACTTGAAACGAGTAAAATTGAACCTAATAAAAGTATAATTAAAGAGAATTTAAGCATTTTTACGGGATTTAAAAAAAACAAAATTAACAAAAGAATTCTTTTTTTATCAATTTTTGTAACAAATGATAAGTTCCAAAGTCTAATTGTTTTATAACTGATTTATGATTAAAATATTTTATATTATTTCATAAGTTTTTATTAGAAAAAGTTAAATTTGTTTGCGGCTATGCTGCGCTTTTATTCAAAAATATATGGAAAAAAGAAGTTTTCTCAGTTTAATTGTCATGTTAGTTTGTTGCGTAGCAGTTCAGGCACAACCAAAAATCTGGACCTTAGAGGAATGTGTTAAATACGCCATACAAAATAATATTTCCATTAAGCAATCCGAGTTAGATATTAAAACGGCAGCCATTGATAAAAAAGGAGCGTTTGGAAATTTCCTTCCATCATTGAATGCCAATGCCTCCCATTCTTGGAATATCGGTTTAAACCAGGATATTACAACAGGTTTACTTCAAAATCAAACTACTCAATTTACCTCTGCTGGCGCCAATGTTGGTGTAGATATTTACAAGGGATTGCAAAATCAGAATACGCTTCGCAAAGCCAACCTTTCAATAGTGGCAGCCAAATATCAATTGCTGAAAATGCAGGAAGATATTGCCTTGAATGTGGCTAATGCTTTTTTGCAGGTGCTTTTCAATAAAGAAAACTTAAAAGTACAGAAAGAACAATTGGGGATAAATCAAAAGCAATATACTCGTTCAGAAGAATTAGTTAATGCAGGATCGATTCCTCGTGGCGATTTATTGGACATCAAAGCTACGGTAGCATCAAACAACCAAAATGTTATTGCCGCGGATAATGCATTATTAATCTCGAAATTAAGTTTAGCGCAATTATTACAGTTAAAAGATTTTGAAAATTTTGATGTTGTGGATGACACAAATATGAGAGATGGGAATAATATTTTGGCACAAACGCCAGTCGCTATTTATGACAAAGCGGTAGAAAGTAGAACAGAATTGAAAATTGCTAGAACTAATTTAGAAATTGCCCAAAAAGATGTTAAAATCGCAAAAGGTGCTTTTCAGCCTACTTTACAAGGGTTTTACAGTTTTAATTCCAGGGTTGCTTACAGTGACAGAGTTGTAAGTATTATTCCAAATACCTTAAATCCTACTTCGACCGTGGGATATGTACAGGGTACAAATCAAAATGTTTTGACTAATAACTTCTCTCCGGTGTTGGGGAACCCATCTCCGTTTTTTAATCAATTCGGTGATAATAAAGGGCAGTCTTTTGGAATCCAGCTTTCGGTGCCAATATTTAATGGGTTTTCAGTAAGGAACAATGTCGAGCGTTCCAAAGTGAGTTTAGAGCGATCAAAAATTGCTGTGGAGCAACAAGATTTGGATTTACAGAGAAATGTTTTTACAGCATTTACAGATGCAAAAGGAGCGTTGAATGCGTACGAATCGTCAGTTGTCGCATTAGAAGCCAGACAAGGAGCGTATAATTATGCTAAAGAAAGATACGATGTAGGTTTGATGAACTCTTTTGATTTTAACCAGTCGCAAACCTTACTGACCAACGCACAATCAGAAGTCATCAGAACCAAGTACGATTATATCTTCAAAATCAAAATTTTAGAATTCTATTTTGGAATTCCTCTTATCAAAAACTAATTTATCATGTCTAAGAAAACAATTTATATCCTAATAGGTGGAGCAGTAATAATCATTGCGGGTCTTGTAATACTTTCAAAAACGGGCGTTATCGGAAATAAAGATAAGGGAACCGAAGTTGAAATTACTCAAGTCATACCAACGACAATTGTCGAAACGGTTTCGGCGACAGGTAAAATTCAACCGGAAATTGAAGTAAAAATTTCGTCAGAAGTATCTGGAGAAATTATTTCCTTGAATGTAAAAGAAGGGCAAGTGGTAAAAAAAGGAGATTTGTTGGTAAAAATAAATCCGGATTTATACACTTCGGGGTACAATCGTTCGGTTTCAAACTTATCAGGAACCAGAGCAAATTTAAGCCAGGCAGATGCGTCTTTCAAAGAATCAAAATCCAATTACGACAGAAATAAAACTTTGTTCGAAAAAGGAATTATTTCAAAAGCTGATTGGGATAAAGCAATTGCGTCTTATGAAGTAGGAAAAGCAGCCAAACAGAATGCTTATTTTAATGTTCAAAGTGCCTCCGCAACAGTAAACGAAGCCAAAGACAACTTAGGCCGAACTACAATTTATGCTCCCGCAGATGGAACTATTTCGATGTTAAACGTTGAATTAGGAGAACGCGTTTTAGGGACACAGCAAATGACTGGAACAGAAATTTTGAGAGTGGCCAATTTGAATAATATGGAAGTTGAAGTCGATGTTAATGAAAATGATATCGTAAAAATAAAAGTGGGAGACGAAGCGAATGTGGAAGTGGATGCGTATTTGAAAAAACAATTCAAAGGTATTGTAACTAGTATTTCAAACTCGGCCAGTTCTGCTTTGACTGCAGATCAAGTAACTAATTTTAAAGTTAAAGTTAGAATTTTGAAAGAATCATACGAAGATTTATTGGAAGGAAAACCAGATACTTATTCTCCTTTTAGACCTGGAATGACAGCAACGGTGGACATTATTACTGAAACTAAAAGTAATGTGTTATCACTGCCAATTAGTGCTGTTGTTATAAAATCAGATACTGCCGCTGTAAAAGACATTGTTGTAGTTGATTCTAAGGAAGAGCAAAAGGGAGCTGCGCCTAAAAGCGATAAAAAATTCGAGTGTGTGTTTGTAAAAGTTGGGGATAAAGCTAAAATTAGAATTATTAAAACCGGCATTCAAGATGACACCAATATTGAAGTTATGACTGGGCTTAAAAAAGGAGACATAGTGATTACGGGACCTTATGCAACGGTAACTAAGGATTTAAATTCAGGCGACAGAGTAACGCTGAAAACGGATAAAGAAAAAGGAGAAAGTAAAAAGTAACCTATAACGTTAACAATTTTGAAATCACAATCATAAAATCTAATTTTGTGATTGTGATTTTTAATTTAAAACAAAATCTGAAATTGGGCTATATATTAAATATTGAAACCGCGACAAAGAATTGTTCTGTCGCTCTTGCAAAAGATGGAAAAACGATTTTTTGCAAAGAAATTGCACAGGAAGGGTATTCCCATGCGGAACGACTTCATGTTTTTATTGAAGAAATTATAAAAGAAGCCGGAATAGCGTTTAAAGATTTATCAGCTATTGCCGTAAGTCAAGGGCCTGGTTCATACACTGGATTGCGCATCGGGGTTTCGGCTGCAAAAGGACTCTGTTACGCATTAGATATTCCGTTGATCGCTGTGGATACTTTAAAGGCTTTAGCGTCACAGGTCACTATTTCAAGTGGTCTGATTATTCCAATGATTGATGCCCGAAGAATGGAAGTGTACAGTGCTATTTTTTCTTCAACTTTAGAAAAAAAACGAGAAGTTCTAGCCGAAATTATTGATGAAAATTCATTTGGAGATTTGCGGGAAACACTATATTTCGTGGGTGATTGTGCGGAAAAGTGCAAATCAGTATTAAATAAAGACAATTATGTTTTTTTAGAGGATATAAAATATCCTTCGGCGAAAGAGATGAGTGCTTTGAGTTATAAAAAATTTAAAATAAACGACAAGGTTGATGTCGCTTATTTTGAACCGTATTATCTTAAAGATTTTATGATTACTGCTCCAAAGAAATAAATTTTACAGTAGCGGATCAGTAGTTTTGTTATTGTTTTTAGAAGATTCTTTTACAAAAGGCTGAACCACAATTCCAGCTAAATCAAAAGCGTGTTTGCAATTCTCTAAAGTGTCTGCATAAACGCCCCCAAAATCTTCATTTGTTGCCCACGGTCTTACTGCTAATTGAATGGAACTATCGGTCAGGTTTTTCACGGAAACTTCAGCAGCAGGCGTTTGCAATACTTTTGGATTATTTTTTAAAACGGAAGTTATTATGTCTTTAACTTTTTTAATATCCGTGTCATAAGAAATGGCAATGGTCAAATCAGCTCTTCTAATTTTTTGCAGCGAATAATTGATAATGTTTCCATTTGATAAAGATCCATTAGGCACAAAAATAGTTTGATTGTTCGCGTTAATTAATTTGGTTACAAATATTTGTATTTCGCTCACTGTTCCGGTTACTCCTTGCGCTTCGATGGTGTCATTTACTCTAAAAGGTTTGAAGAGAATGATTAGCATCCCGCCGGCAAAATTAGACAAGGAACCCTGAAGTGACAGACCAACAGCAAGTCCCATAGCACCAAGAATGGCAACAAATGAAGATGTTTCAATTCCAAGCTTGGAAATAAAAGATACAAATAATATTACTCTCAACACCCAAAGTAAAATATCGGCAAGAAATCGTGTCAGCGTAGGATCTAAATTTCTTCTTACCATTAATGTCCTGATAAATCTGTTGATAAGTCTGATGACATATATTCCAGCAAATAAAATAATAAATGCAGAAATTAATTTTGGGGAATAGTCAATTAATACGTTCAGAAAAGTATTAGCGTAAGTAGTAAGTTGGTCTGGATTCAAATTCATTTTTGTGAAATAAAAAACCTTCTCAAAGGAGAAGGTTAAGTTTAAAGTGCAAAAATACGAATAAATTATTTTTTAATAAATTAATCTGCGTCTTCTTCTATTTTATTTATAGTTTCTTTGGTAATTTGTTTTGTTTCTTCTTCGCCATCATCAGCAAGTTCACTTGCTTTTTCAGCAACATTTTCAGCAGCATCTGAAGCATTTGTTTTGGCTTCACTGGCAAAATTTGTAATTTTTTCAGCAGTTGTATCGGCCTTTTCTTCTAATGTTTCTGCAGTATGTGTAATAGCAGTTTTAGCTTCACCGGCTACTTCTTCTGTATTATCTTTCAAAGTTTCTACTGTATCCGCAACGACAGTTTTGGCTTCACTGGTTGCATCTTCAATTTTATTAGAAGTTACATCCGCTTTTTCTTGTAATGTTTCTGCTGTATCTGACATGGCGATTTTTACTTCGCTGGCTAAATCCGCTGCTTTGTCAGTTGTGCTTTCAACTTTTTCTTTTGTGTGGTCTGCTATATTTTCCAAAGCGTCTGCAGTTTTTTCTGACTGTTCGCTTATCGCTTCTTTAGTGTGTCCTGTAAAATTCTCTACTTTCTCAATAATTGGAGCAGCAGTTTCTTTTACTTTTTCAAAAGCATCTTCGGCAAAAACTTCTGCTTTTTCAAGATAAGGCGTTGCGGTTTCTTTCGCTTTTTCAAACGTTTCTTCTGCGAAAGTACCTGCTTTTTCAAGATAAGGAGCTGCAGTTTCTTTTGCTTGTTCGAAAGTAGTTTCTGCTTTGTCCGCTAATTGATTGGCTGTTTCTTTGGCTGTGCCAAATAATTTTTTAAAAAATGAAGATAGTCCCATGGTATTATTATTTGATTAGTCTCACAATAGTAGTCAATTTTTCTTAGGATTACTTCATTAAATCATTAATAATTTGTTGATAATCAGTATTTGGCATAAGACAGGTTTTGTTTTTACACAGGTAAAACAGTGTTTCTTGGTTGTGGTAACGGGAATTTAAAAAAGGCAATGTGGATTCTTTTTGTGTCCCGGCCAAAATAACATTGGGAATATATTGACTGTTTATTTTTGCACAATACGCTAAAGCATCTTCACCGCAAACGGCTAGTTCTTTGTTTTGTTCCGAGTAATTTAAAGCCAAATCCATCCAATTTGAGAATGCGGACGGATGATCGATTCGTGGTAATACGGCCATCAGCATTTGATGGCTGATTTTTTCATAATAGGAATTATTAAAATAGATACTCAGTTGAAATAAGTTTTTTGCCATCACTGAATTAGATGCCGGAATCACGTTGTCTTCGGTTTCGTAATGCGAGGTGATCAAGGCTTCATCGAGATTTGACGTAAAAGCAAAAAAGGATTTTTTATCGTCATAAAAATGTTTCAAACTGTAATCTGCCAGTTGTTTAGAATCTTGAAGCCATTTTTCGTTTAAAGTTGCTTCATACAAAGAGATAAACGCGGCAATTACAAAACAATAATCTTCCATATAGCCATTGATGGTGGTTTTTCCGTTTTTATAATTGTGGAATAAATTACCTTCACTAGACCAGAGATTTTTTATTATGAAGCAGGCATTTTGTTGTGCAATATCTAAATATTTTTGGATTCCCAAAGCCTTATAAGCATCAACATTTCCTTTCAGCATTATTGCATTCCAGGAAGTCAGACATTTGTCATCAAGTCTTGGTTTTGACCGTTTTTCTCTTTCGTTATAAAGTAAATTTTCCCAAAATATTTTTTTAGTTCGAAGCTCTGAAACGGGAATCTTATTTTGTGCTGCAATACTGTCTAAAGTTTGGTTTTGGATTAAAACATATTTTTCGTCTTCCCATATGCCAAACGCATTGCAATTAAAAACCTGACAGAATAAATCAAAATCTTTTTTGAGAATTACCTTTAATTCTGGAATTTTCCAAGCATAAAATGCGCCTTCTTGGAGATCATTATCCGAGTTTAAACTGTCAGCATCCAAAGCCGAATAAAAACCTCCTTCCGAATTCATTAATTCTCTCTCGACAAAACGCAGCGTTTTTTCAATCACTTCTTTATACAGAGGATTTTTTGTCAATTTGTAGGCGTCGCTGTACAAGGAAACCAACTGGCCGTTATCGTACAACATTTTTTCAAAATGGGGAATATGCCATTTCATATCAACGGAATAACGTGAAAATCCACCATCGATGGTGTCAAAAAGACCGCCGTGCGCCATTTTGGTCAAAGTACGATTTACAAAATCCAGTACTTTTTCATCATGTTTTTGATAACCATAACGCAGTAAGAATTGGTAATTATTTGGCATCATAAACTTAGGTGCTCTAGCCATGCCGCCAAATTCCAAATCGAAACTTTTTTTCCATTTTTCGACTAGGAGTTTCAGTATGTTTTGGTTTACCTCAGTTTCTGGTTCCTCGTTTTGTATCAGTCCGATGGCTTGAATTCCCTGATGTAATTTCTCGGCATAATCAATCATTTTTTCAGGGTGTGATTGATAGAATTCCTGTAATTGTTCCAAGGTTTGTATCCATTCCTCTTTTTTAAAATAGGTGCGACCCCAAACGGGTCTACCGTCAGGAAGTGTCACTAGGTTTAATGGCCATCCGCCGCTACCGGTCATTATTTGGACTGCTTTCATGTAAACAGCATCAACATCCGGGCGTTCTTCCCGATCGACTTTGATTGCAATAAAATGCGCATTCATTATTTGTGCGACTGCTGCATCTTCAAAACTTTCGTGTTCCATAACATGACACCAATGACAAGCGGAATAACCAATGCTGATGATTATGAGTTTGTTATTTTCCTTAGCTGCTGCCAATGATTTTGGGTTCCAAGCTTTCCAGTGTACAGGATTGTTGGCGTGTTGTAATAAATATGGACTGGTTTCGAAATTTAGTTCGTTCATGAGGTCGTTTTTAGCCCCGGTAGTAGTGGAAATCCTTTCTCGTCCTGAATTTTTCAGGACGAGAAAGATTGCAACGAATAACGGGAAATAGCTCCTAAAAATAAAAAAAGCGTCTCAAATGAAACGCTTTAATTTTGTTTTTTAATTTCCTTATTCGAGTTCAAACGTCAATTTCAGGTTCACTCGAAATTCTGTAATACCACCATCACTAACCGTTGCGCTTTGTTCGTGAACATAGACAGAACGGATGTGTTTTACTGATTTTGACGCCTTAGCAACACCTTTTCGGGCTGCATCTTCCCAACTTATTTCAGAGCTTGAAAGTATCTCAATTACTTTTAATATTGACATGATTTCTATTTGTTAAGTGAAATATAAATTTAACAATTTTTTTTAAATTGAACATTTAAAAAAGAAAAAATTTACCTTAACGATAAGATTGTCAATGTGATAGCACTTTGTGTTTACGCGTTTATAGCTTCAACTTTGATGCTTTCATCATTCAACATACTTTTCAACATGTTTTCGATACCGCTTTTTAAGGTAAAAGTAGAAGAGGGACAACCGCTGCAAGCACCTTGTAAGATGACTTTGACGGTTTTGTCACTTTCATTGTATGAATCAAAAGCTATATTTCCACCGTCGGCTTGTACGGCAGGTTTAACATATTCCTCTAATATATTGATGATTTGTTGCGAAGTCACATCCAGAGTGTCAAATTCTTTTGCCTTCGAAGTTTCTTCTGCGGTTACTGCAGTGACATAATTTTCGTCTAAAACAGTTCCGCCGTTTTCAATATACTGTTTGATGAAACTTCTTAATTCTAGGGTTATTTCCTGCCACTCATTGATTTCATATTTAGTTACAGAAATGTAATTTTCATCAATAAAAATTTCTTTTACATAAGGAAATTTGAAAAGCTCTTTAGCTAATGGTGAAGCAGTAGTTTGATCAATGTTTTTGAATTCTATTGCGTTTTTAGTCAGCATTTTGCTTACTACAAATTTTAAAGCAGCAGGATTTGGAGTGGATTCTCCATAAACGGTTACAGGCAGTTTTTTAGTTTTATTTTCGTCAACAGTGATTATTGTCCCACCATCAGTCACAAATTTTTCAATTTGTTCTGCTACAGCATCTTTAACATCTTCCCATTCCACAATATTGTATTTTTCGATTGCGATAAAATTTCCAGATATGTAAATTGTTTTTACAAAGGGTAGGTAAAACAATTGCTGTGCCAACGGAGATGTTTTGGCTTCATCAATGTTTTTAAATTCAAAACTTTCATTTTGAGTTATAAATTCTTGAAATTCAAACTTTAGTATGGTTGGGTTTTGTGTTTCTTTTATAGTAACTTTGTTCATGGCTTTTGAAATTTTCACAAATTTACTAAAGTTATTTTCTACGAATACCTATATTTGGTTTTTTAATGAATAAATTAACTTTAGTTTAATTTTGGAATTAGGTAAATCACTTTTTTAGTACAAAAATTTATATTGATTTGGAATTATTCATTTTACTAAAAGTATTTCGATGTATCATAAAATTAGAATATTAGCCGTCTTATTATTTATATCTCAATATTCTTTTTCTCAAGAAGGTATTCCCGTATATTCCGACTATCTGTCGGATAATTATTACCTGATACATCCTTCCATGGCTGGTGCCGCAAACTGTGCTAAGATCAGGCTAACCGGACGCAAGCAGTGGTTTGATCAGGAAGATGCACCGGAATTACAAACACTTAGTTTTAATGGTAGAGTAGGAGAAAAAGCCGGAGCTGGAGTTATTCTATTTAATGATAAAAACGGATACCATTCTCAAAAAGGAATCAAATTTACGTATGCCTATCATCTAATGTTTTCGCGAGATGAAATCGATTTAAATCAATTGTCTTTTGGTATGAGTGCAGGTTTAATTCAAAGCCAATTGGACGAAACAGAATTCAGACAGTCGGGTGATTTTGATCCAATAATTGATGGAACTGTGGTACAAAAGGATTCGTATTTTAATGTAGATATTGGAGCATCATATAATTTTCTGGATTTTTATGCGCATGCAACCGTGAAAAATGTCATAGAAACCAGAAGAGATATTTACACGGAATATGAAAGTGATAATTTACGGAAATATTTGTTGAGTGCCGGTTATGTTTTTGGAGATCGAGACAAAATATTATGGGAGCCTTCTGTTTTATTTCAAATGGTTGAAAAAACGAATGAAAAAGCGATTGACGTAAATTTGAAAGCCTACAAAAATTTAAATTTTGGAAGAGTTTGGGGCGGACTGTCCTATCGAAGAAGTTTTGATGGTGCTGAATATGTTGACGGCAACACAATTTCAAAACAAAAACTACAGTACATTACTCCAATTGTAGGTGTAAATTTTGATAAGTTTATGTTTGCTTATACCTATTCCCAATTGTCTGGAGCCGTAAAGTTTGATAATGGTGGCTACCACCAAATTACCTTAGGAGTTGATTTGTTTTGTAAACCAGTAAAATACGATTGCAATTGTCCGGCAATTAATTAATTCATTTTATTATGCTAATAAAATCCGTTAACGGCAAATCGCCTTCTATTCCCGAAGACTGTTATGTAGCCGAAAATGCCACTATTGTTGGCGATGTTACCTTTGGTGCAAATTGTAGTGTTTGGTTTAATGCCGTAATTCGTGGTGATGTCAATTTTATCAAAATCGGCGATAAGGTAAACATTCAAGATGGAGCAGTTATTCATTGTACGTACAAAAAACACCCAACTATTATAGGAAATAATGTTTCTATAGGCCACAACGCAATTGTACATGGTTGTACGGTTCACGATAATGTGCTAATCGGTATGGGAGCAATTGTGATGGACAATTGCATCATCGAAAGTAATTCGATTGTGGCCGCTGGTGCTGTCATCACTCAAAATACAGTTGTTGCTTCAGGTTCTATTTGGGCTGGAGTTCCGGCAAGAAAGGTGAAAGATATTGACCAATCTGATTTTGCAGGTGAAATTGAACGTATTTCTAATAATTATGTCATGTATTCCAGTTGGTTTAAAGAGGAATAGTAACAAATGTTCTTAGAATTTTTTTTCTTCAACCGTAAATCTATTTCCTAAAATTTCCCTCAAAACTTTTGGATTTGTATTAATATAAAAAATAGGCTGATTATCCTGAGCTGAGGAGAATCCTACTTTGTCACGTAATATATTTTGCGTTTGTTTCGCTACCGCTTCCCCCGAATCAATAATTTGAATGTGGTCCGGAAGTATTTTTTTTATTTGAGGAATAAGATAGGGATAGTGGCTGCAGCCTAAAACTAAACAATCAATATTGGCTTCAATCATTGGATTGAGATAGGAGTGCAGTAAATGAGTCATCTCTGCTGAATTAATTTCTCCATTTTCAATAAGGTGTACTAATCCATGACCAACCTGTTCAATTATTTTGGTGTCTTGATACTTCTCAGTAGTTTTATTAAAAAGAGCACTGTTCAGCGTGCCTTGTGTTGCCAGAATTCCTATGATTTGTGTTTTCGAATGTGTTACTGCGGGCTTTATGGCCGGCTCAATTCCTATGAAAGGAACGTTATATTTACCTCTTAATTCTTGAATTGCATTCGTGGTGGCTGTATTGCAGGCTACTACAATTAACTTACAATTCATTTCAAGCAGAAATTCGGTGTTTTTCATACTTAATGCAACAATCTCCTCTTTAGATTTTTGTCCATAAGGTGCATTTTTACTGTCTGCGAGATATATGGTTTTTTCGTTAGGCAGCAATTGATGGATCGCTTTCCAGATAGATGTTCCGCCAATCCCCGAGTCAAAAATTCCTATAGGTTGATTGTTATTATTCATAAAAACAAAGTTACACGCTACAATTTAAATTTCCTATGATTTGTTTTAAACAAAAAAAACTGCTCAATCCTATTTTAGGTTGAGCAGTTTTTATGCAATACATGATTTTTTTAGAAACCTAAATCTTTTTTTACATCCATAGTCAAGTTTGGACCATCAGCAAGTAAAAGAGAAGAACCATCAAGAACATATTGGAATCCTTTTGCTTTACCTACTTTTTGGATAGAAGCTCTTACTTTTTCCATCAATGGTTTTACGATATCAGATTCTTTTTGTTGTAATTCTTTTTGAGCATTATCTCTAAAGTCAACAATTCTTTTTTGCATATCCTGCACTTCTTTCGAACGATCGCCGTTTACAGCTTCAGTAACTGTTGCCGCTTCGGTTTCATATTTTTTTAATTTTGCTTGGTATTCTTCAACCATCTTTTTGTAATCAGCATCATAAGTGGTACTCAATTTGTCTAATTGTTTTTGAGCATCTAACATTGCTGGCATTTTTGTCATAATTTCACTCACGTCAACATGAGCTGTTTTCGCTTGTGCATTGATTGTTTGATTTGCTCCGAACATTAAAATTGCAGCAATTAATAGAGTTTTAATTTGTTTCATCGTTTTTAAAATATTTAGTAATTAATTATTGTTTGTATTTTCTTTTAATTTTTCTTCTTTCGCTTTTTTAATAGCCTCTCGGTCTTCGAGTATTTTTTTTCTTTTTTCTTCTAAAACTTTTTTGCGATCTTCGAACACTTTTTTACGGTCTTCTAATACTTTTGCTCTCGAGTCAGCTTGCTTTTGTTTCGCCTCATCGGCAGTTGCTTTAGTCTCATTATTTCCAGTTAAATTAGTGGGTGTATCCTCTTTTTTAACATTTGCAGAAACCGTGCCATTTTTTCTAGCTTCTCTGTCTTCCAGAAGTTGTTTTCTCTTATCGTCAAATTCTTTTTTCTTTTGCTCTTGCAGCAATTTTCGGTCTTCTAAAACTTTTTCTCTGGCAACCTTTTTATCGTCCAAGAATTTTTGGCGTTCAGCCAAGGCTGGATTTGCATCTGATGCATCTTCTTTGCTTTCTCTTGCCTCTGCTTCTTTTTGCTGTTTTTTAGTCAGTTGTTCTCTTTTTTCGGTGCGATTTAAAACTCGTAAAACCTGATCACTGATGTCAAATCTTTTTGCTGCGAAAAGCATTGTCAAATCAGAAGTTTTATCAAATATGAAATCATATTTCAATCGTTCAGCAATATCCTGAACTGCTGTAAAAACTTGATCTTGGATTGGTTTAACCAAAACTGATTTTTGAATAATCAAATCTCCGTTGGCACCAAATCTTTTTTGTTGGTATTCTAAATTTTCGTTTTCAAGGAAACTAATTTCGGTTTCTCTTTCGTCTATCAATTCCTTAGTCAGTAACGCTTTTTCTGCTTTTAAAGCTTCTTTTAATTTATTGATTTCAATTTTTTTAGAATCAATCTCCAATTTCCATTTTTGGGCTTTTTGCTCTAATTGAACTTTTGCTTCAGTGTAATCGGGTACATTTTGTAAAATGTATTCCATATCTATGAAGCCCAGTTTATTTCCTCTGGTTTGTGCGTCAATTTTTTGTATGACAAGTAAAACCAAAAATATATATAAAAATTGTTTTCTCATAACTGTTTCATATTAGAAAATCGTAAACCCATTTTTTTTAGAATTGTTGCCCAATGATAAAATGGGTTTCCCATCCATTAGCTTTTGCTTGTCCTGGTAATGCGTCAAATCCATGTCCGAAATCAATTCCCAATAAGCCAAATGCCGGCATAAACACACGTAATCCAACTCCAGCTGAACGACTTAAAGCAAATGGATTGTAGCTTTTGAAATCACTAAAGGAAGAACCTGCTTCCATAAAGGCTAATGCGTATATTGAGGCTGATTGTTTTAATGTTATTGGATAACGCAATTCCATCGAGAATTTATTAAATACAGTAGCTCCAATTTGGTCTCCTACGCTATTTGTGGGTGTCAAAGAGTTGTTAGGATAACCTCTTAACTGGATTGTCTCTCTTCCATCCATAGAGAAGTTAGCCAATCCATCTCCACCAAGATAGAATCTTTCAAATGGAACAGCACCTCTTTCTTGATTGTATGCACCTAGGAAGCCAAATTCAGCCAATACTCTTAATACCAATTTACCATAAATTTTGGAATATGTGTCTGCTTTAAATTTAACTTTATAGTACTCCAACCAATTAAATCTTTTTTGATCGACTTTACTCGCGTCAGCTGCGGCTAAATTAAAGGTAGTTACTTTGTTTCCGTTAGTGTCAACATAATCCCCAATATTAACAATATTTCCATTGGCATCTGGAACATTTTGACTGTCCACGGTATTTTTTAATTTGTATTGCTCTTGGTCTCCTAACGTAGCATAATCTACCCCGTTGAAGAGAGAATAAGGAGGGGTCAATTTTGCTGAAACACTAAATTCAGAACCGTATGTTGGGAATATCGGATTTAATCCTTTGCTGTTTCTTGTAAGACCTATGGTGTACGCTAAGTTTCTTGAAGTTCCATTTCCAAAAGTAAATAACCCCGTGTTATAATTGTTCAAAGCATAATGCTGGTAACTTACAGACTGTGACAACACAAAGTAATCATCTGGTACTGTCAGTCTTTTTGCTAAGCCAACAGATAACGTAAGGATATCAAAACTTTTAGTTCTGTCCGCTCTCTGCGTTATGAAATTGTTTAAAAACTGTTTGCTGTAGGATATTGAAGAACTGAATTGTACTGGTTTTTTACCGCCAAACCATGGTTCTGAAAATGATACACTATAGGTTTGAAAGAACGTACTGGCTTGCAAACGTAACGATACTTTTTGACCATCTCCCATAGGTAATGGTCTGTAAGCATCTTTGTTAAACATATTTCTTGCTGAAAAGTTATTAAACGATAGTCCAAGTGTACCAATGAAACCACCTCCACCGTAACCGCCTTGTAATTCAATTTGGCTAGAACCTTTCTCTGCAAGGTTGTATTCTATATCTACAGTTCCTGCTCCCGAATCTACATTCTTGAACTTGGGATCAATCGCTTCAGGATCAAAAAATCCTAATTGACCAATCTCACGAATCGTTCGTACTAATTCTTCTTTACTGTATTTTTCTCCTGGTTTTGTTCTTAATTCACGATAAATTACACGGTCATTTGTCTTGTCATTTCCTACAACTGTAATTTTGTTGAAATAAGCAATTGGACCTTCTGTGATTCGTATTTCAAAATCAATAGTGTCGTTCGCAGTTCTTACCTCAACTGCATTTACATTCGAGAATAAATAACCGTTGTTTTGGTATAAATTTGTGATGTCTTCTGCATCTGGTTTAGACTTGTCTGCAATTCTTTTTTCAAGAAGAACACCATTGTAAGTGTCTCCTTTTTTTACACCTAAAATTCTGCTTAAAAACTGATCGGGATAAACGGTATTGCCTAAAAACTTAACATCTCCAAAATAATATTTGTTTCCTTCTTCGACTTTAATTTTGATATTTAATACATTTTTATTCTTATCATAAGTTACAGAATCCGAAAGTATTCGCGCGTCTCTGTATCCTTTTTCCTTGTAAGTTGCAATTACTTTTTCTAAATCAGTTTTGTATTTGTCCTTTATAAATTTTGAAGCTTTTAAGATTCGAATTGGATTTTTTTGTTTCGTGTCTTTCATTGCCTTACGCAACGTTTTATCTGATATTTTTGTGTTTCCTGCAAAGTCAATACTTTGAATTTTCACTTTGTCCCCTTTGTCAATAGTTACAAGCATATTGACCTGGTTTACTGTAGCGGTGTCTTTTACAGTGTTGATATTTACTTTTGTATTGTAGTAGCCATCTTTTTTGTATTTGTTTTCAATGTAATTTTTGGTAGTAGTAATCAAGTTTTCATTAACTACTTTTCCTTTATTCAAGGAATTGTCTTTAATCAAAGCTTCGGTTTTTGTTTTCTTAACACCAACAAATTTCACCTCATTTAATTTAGGTAATTCAATAATGTTTAAGTCAAGATATATACTGTCATTCTGTATTTTATTTACATAAAAAGAGATTTCATCAAAGAGACCTAATTTTCCTAGTTTTTTTATAGCAGCACTGATTTCCTCACCTGGAATTGTAATTTCCTGTCCTTTTTGCAAACCTGAGAAAGTAACTACAGTTTGTGAATTGAAACTGATATCTCCCACTACTGCTACATCGGCTAAAATGTATTTTTTACCCTGATCAAAAGGAACTCTTTCTTGAGCTTTAATTTGTGTAAAACTTCCAAAAATTAAAACGGTAAGGACTATTTTTATGCTTTTATTTAACACTAAAAAATTATTTAATTTGTTCACTTGTTTTTCCAAATCTACGTTCTCTTTTTTGATAACTAATGATAGCCTCATATAAATCTTGTTCTTTAAAGTCTGGCCACAATATATCAGTAAAATACAATTCTGCATAGGCTATTTGCCACAACAAAAAGTTACTTATCCTATGTTCTCCACTTGTTCGTATTAGTAAATCTACGTCAGGTAAATTTTGCGTGTAAAGATGCTCATTAATAATGGAATCGTCAATAGTGTCTATTGAAATTATATTATTTTTAACTTTACTGCAAATGTCTTTTATTGCACTGACAAGCTCTTCTCTGGATCCGTAGCTTAACGCCAAGGTTAGAGTCATTTGTGTGTTGTCTTTAGTTTTATCAATTACATCTAGAAGTTCTTTCTGCGCTGATTTTGGTAATTTTTCCAAGTTACCAATAGCATTGAGCTTGATGTTGTTTTTTTGTAAAGTGGTAAGTTCCTTTTTCAAGGAGTTGATGAGTACTTTCATCAAGGTCTCGACTTCTAATTTTGGTCTGTTCCAATTTTCAGTAGAGAAAGCGTATAACGTAAGGAATTCAATGCCTAGTTTAGCACTGGCTTCTATGATTAACTTAACTGATTTTGTCCCGCTTTCATGACCCAAAGCACGCAAAAGGCCTTGCTGTTTTGCCCAACGCCCATTTCCATCCATAATGATGGCGAGATGTTTGGGTAATTTTGTTGCGTCGATATTCTGTAGTAAATTCATTTTTTTATTCTGCACAATAGCAGGCTTTGTCGCCAAAAGTATATGTTAAAGTAACTCCTGAGAAAACGTACCAATCATTGTTATTTATATTTCCAAAATCTTGATTAAAACTCCCGTCTATATTATCCGTCAAAGTATATCTGGCTCCAGTTTCTAATGCCAGTACAAAACTAGGTGTTATTTTTGACTTAATTCCTACAATCATAGGTATCGCTATTGATTTTCTTCTTTCGGTTCTGCCTGCTACTGTTAGATCAGCTTTTGCGTTGGTTAACTTGTATTTTGCTAAAAAATAGTTTAAACCTGATGCTACATAAGGAGTGATTTTAGTGCTCGATTCATGTAGATTAAAATCAAAAAAGTTGAATTCAAGACCTAAAGATACTTCTTTTAAGTCGTTTTCAAATCGATAACCTCTTTGGTTTCTACTTGTTTCCTTTGAATTCAAATCATTAGATGTGATTTCAGATTGGGTGTAGGAAAATCGATAAGAGTGTCTCGGACTTTTGTTCCATTTGTACAACAAACCAAAAGCCGGTTCGTTTGGTGCAATATAGGTCGTCGGGCCTACATCTCCAATGTAGTTGCTCCCGCCAAGAAAAACACCAATCTCATGAATTTGAGCTTGGGTCACCATCAAAGGGAAAAAACAGAAAAATAAATAAAAAAGCTTCTTCATTAAATCAAAAATTGCGTGCAAATATAATAATTATCAATTCTATACAATACTCATTCAGTTAAATGTGTGTTTTTTTAATAATTAGCGAGCTAACTAACACGTAATAAGTGTTTATTTGACTAAAACGGGAAAAATTGATAAAATAGTATAGCTGGAGAATAAATTGATTTAATTCCGCTTGTCTTGTCCCCAAAGTAATTTACTGCGAAGTGTTTTTACGAAAGTTTCTTCAGGAATTTCAACCATGTTTATCTGAAAAGGCGTTTTCTTTAAAATCAGAATTGATTCGTTTTTCACTGAAGTTACTCTGGAATCTAAGGAAACCAGATAGTTTTCCTCTCTTCCCGAAACTTTTAATTTGATTTCAGTTTCGTCCGGCACAACGAGTGGTCTTGCGGTGAGATTATGTGGCGCAATAGGAGTTATAAGTAAACTTTTTACTTCAGGTGTCAAAATAGGTCCGCCACAACTTAAGGAATACCCAGTTGATCCTGTTGGGGTCGAAATGATTAAACCGTCAGCCCAGTAGGAATTCAAAAATTCATCATTTAAATAGGTGTCAATCGTAATCATCGATGTCGTGTCTTTTCGACTGACCGTGATTTCATTCATTGCAAAATTGATTTCCTCAATCGATTCATTGCTTGGCGAGCAAGTTAAGCTTATTAAAGCCCTTTTAGAAATCGTGTATTTTTTGTCGATAACAAATTGCATGAACTCAGCGATATTCTCTTTTTGAACGGTTGCCAAAAAACCAAGTCTGCCGGCATTAATACCTAATATAGGAATGCCCGAATCTCTTACTAATGTTGCTGCTCTTAGTATTGTTCCGTCTCCGCCAATGCTTATCAGCATGTCAAAACTGGAGTCGAGTTCCGTGTGGGAAGTAAAAGTTTTGTACTTGTTTTCTACTATTTTTTTCTCATTAAGCATCAATAAAAAATGCGACTCAATAATCATCTCTACATTGTTTTTGTTGAAAAAAACAAAGATGTCGTTTATAATAGGTTCTGTACTGTTTTGGTAATATTGACCGTAGATAGCTACTTTCATCTTTTTGTTTAATCTTTAATTTGATTATTTGGTTAACTGAGATTGCGGTTGCGAATAACCGAATCAACAAATTTCCCGATAAGCGGTTAAATATTCAGGTATTTGTCTAAATAATCAGAACGTTCCTTTAAATTATTGATGTAATTATCTTCTTGATGTTCTGAAATGATTTCATAATTGTATCTTCTAAAAGTCTGGATGATTTCGTTCATCGCGCCCAAAGTTATTTTCAAAGTAACTTCAACACTCTCAACATCTGCTTCAGAAATGAATAAACCCAAAAGTTTGCCATTATTGCTTTCTACAATTTGGGTAATTTGACTCATTGAATAATCTAAAATTGGCTTTCTCACAACGATAATTCCGCCTGGTTCTTTTAAAAAGGGTGTTTCATGAAAAAATTTCATGATGTCTTCAATTTCATAATATCCTACGTAAGTATTGTTTTCGTCCAAAACGGGAACTAAATTAGTGTGGTTTTTTGCAAAAACTTCCAAGACGTCCAGCCACATTGTATTTGTCCTGGTAAAAAATCCTTCTAAAGTAAATCGATAATCAGACGCTTTTTTATCACTTTCAAAAGTCTCTATATCCTCGGATGCAATGCTGCCAATGTAAACCCCCTCTTCGACAATTGGAAAATGTGAAAAGTGTAATTCGCTGAAAAAGTCTTGAATGGCCGCAATAGAATCCTGGCTATCAATCGCTTTGTAGTCATTGGCAATATATTCTGTTATTTCTGTCATAAATCAATCGGCAATATTTCATGCAAAATAATCAAAAATAAGCAAAATCTCCTAAGTTTTACTTTGTATTTTTGTTCCGTGCAAATACTAGTATCAAAATAAAAATATGTTTCAATGACAAAATTAAGTGTAAATATCAATAAAATAGCGACTTTACGTAATGCACGTGGAGGAAATGTTCCCGATTTATTAAAAGTTGCTGCTGACATTCAAAAGTTCGGTGCCGAAGGAATTACCATTCACCCTCGTCCGGATGAACGTCACATCAGGTATCAGGATGCCCGAGATTTGAAGCCTATCGTTTACACCGAATACAATATTGAAGGAAATCCAGAGAAAACTTTTATAGATCTTGTTCTCGAAATAAAACCGACTCAAGTGACTTTGGTGCCAGATGCAATTGATGCCATCACCTCTAATGCAGGTTGGGATACCATAAAACATGCTGCGTATTTAACCGAAATCGTTCAGGAATTTCAACGCAACGGAATCAGAACTTCTATTTTTGTGGATCCTGTTCTCGAGATGATTGAAGGAGCCAAGAAAATTGGAACCGACAGAATCGAATTGTACACTGAAGCATTTGCACATCAATACAGTCTCGGAAATCAAAACGGAATTTTGCCGTACACACAATCAGCGATTTTGGCCAATGAATTTGGATTAGGAATCAATGCAGGTCACGATTTAAGTTTGGATAACATTCAGTTTTTCAAACAAAATATTCCGGGATTACTCGAAGTCTCTATTGGTCACGCATTAATTTCAGAAGCTATTTATTTAGGATTGGATAACGTGGTGAACATGTATTTACAAAAATTAAAATAGTTTTTTAAAACCATTAAGAAATTAAGATAAAAGCTTAACAGCCGTAATTTCTTAATCTTTTGTAATTTGAATTGTAACGTTAAAATCTAAAATCAAATGCTTTTTTCAAAAATAGAAGGCTCAGGGAAGCCACTCTTAATTCTCCACGGATTTCTGGGAATGTCCGATAACTGGAAAACACTCGGAACGCAATTCGCGATTGATTTTCAAGTTCATATTCTCGATTTACGCAACCACGGACGAAGCTTACATTCAGAAGATTTTAGTTATAAAATTATGGCGCAGGATGTTTATGAGTACTGTCAAGCTCATAAATTAGAAAATATCAATATTTTAGGACACTCGATGGGCGGGAAAGTAGCGATGCTTCTGGCTGCGGCACATCCGGAATTAGTTGATAAATTAATTGTGGCTGATATTGGGCCAAAATTCTATCCTCAGCATCATCAGGATATTTTGGCGGGATTGAATGCTGTGGATTTTTCAAAAAAGCCAAGTAGAAATGATGTTGAAGAAATTATGCAAAAGTATATTCCTGATTTTGGAACCAGACAATTCCTGATGAAAAATTTATTTTGGCAAGAACCGGGACAACTCGCGTTCCGATTTAATTTGGCAATTTTTAATCATAAAATGGATGAAGTAGGAATTCCGTTACCTCAGAATGCAGTTTTCGAGAAACCAACATTGTTCATTAGAGGTGGAAATTCCAAGTATATTTTGGACAGCGATTTCGAAAAAATAAAACAACATTTCCCGGATTCAAGTGTTGAAACGATTCTTAATGTGGGGCATTGGCTTCATGCCGAAAACCCGGCTGAATTTTATCAAAAAGTCACTTCTTTCTTAAAATAAATTAATCAGATTTAAATTTTTCTTACATTTATTTAAATTTTAAAACCAAAAACCATGAATTTATTACTCAGAATCCTTATTACATCAGGTTTAGTATTACTTATTGCTCACTTTATGCCAGGGGTTCATGTCGCTAATTTTACTACCGCTTTGATAGTAGCTATAGTTCTAGGGTTACTTAATATTTTTATCAAACCAATATTGGTAATACTTACACTGCCAGTTACGATTATTACTTTAGGATTGTTTTTATTGGTTATTAATGCGCTGATGATTTTGTTGTGTACCAAAATTGTGGGCGGATTTAGCGTAGATACGTTTTGGACCGCCTTAATTTTTAGTATCATATTGTCAGTTTTACAATCCTTAATGAATGGAATATTAGGCGAAGGAAAGTAAGGAATCGTTTTTAACACGTATTTGTGAATGAATTAATTTACAGTATTTGTTAATTTGATACCTTTGTGCTTCTAAATAAGATAAACAATGTCTAAAAAGTTTTACATACTGTTATTAGTTATGCTTGGTTTCTTTATGATGCCAAGCGTAGCTTTCGCATGTGGAACAAAAACCGAGAAGGCATGTTGCAAAAAAGAATCTTCTTCAGAAACAGATCAAAAAGACTGTTGCAAGAAAGAAAAAAAATCAGATCAAAATTCGCATGATGGCTGTAACGGTGCCTGTAAGAATATATCTTGTGCCAGTTCAGCAATCCACTTAAGTTTGACGTCCATATTTAATTCAGAATTAAATAAGCAAATTTTTAGTTTTTCCACTGAAAAACAAAATTACTATTACTCGGAAATCTTTATTTCATCCCATTTCCGTTCTATTTGGCTTCCACCTAAAATAAGCTAGATTCCTTTTTTGACAGCCGAAAAACTGTCTTTTTCTAAAGCATTTTGTGCTTTTACAATCATTAAATTCTAGTCAAATAAAGTTTGAAAAGTAGCGAAATGTGCTATTGTTTTCAATGTTTTTACGACTAATTCACTTTAAAATTATTTATACAATGAAGACATTAAAAAAAATGTTGATAGCAATAACCCTATTGCTTTCAGTTACAATTGCAAGCGCGCAAATCAAAAACACGAAAACAGAAACCGTTAAGATATACGGAAACTGTGACATGTGTAAAACGACTATAGAAACTGCCGGAAACTTAAAAAAAATGGCGAAAGTTGAGTGGAATAAAGATTCCAAAATGGCAACCCTTACGTATGATTCCACTAAAACAAGTCAGGACGAAATCTTGAAACGCATTGCTTTAGCCGGTTACGACAGTGATAAATTTCTTGCTCCGGATGCTACGTATGATGCATTACACGGATGTTGTCAATATGAAAGAGAAGCTAAAGTAGCTGTTTCAACAGAAATGAAAATGGCAACCAATACTACAGAAAATCATGCAAACCACGCCAATCATTCTGATACTGCAGTTGCAAAACAACAGGTTGATACTAAATTAAAAGTTGTTTTTGATAGCTATTTTCTTTTGAAAGATGCTTTGGTAAAAACTGATGGAAAAGCTGCTGCTACTTTAGCGAAAGACGTTTTAACAGCATTAAATGCAGTAAAAATGGATGAGCTTGCAATGGATGTTCACATGATTTGGATGAAAGAAATGAACAGTTTAATGGCTAATGCCAAGAACATTTCAGAAATTCAAGACATCAAACGTCAAAGAGAGTTTTTCGTTCCTTTTTCAAAATCAATGTACGAAGTGATAAAAGTAGCTAAATACGAAACTCCGGTTTACCTTCAGTTTTGTCCGATGGCAAATGACGGTAAAGGTGCAAACTGGTTGAGCAAAGAAAACGCAGTTAAAAACCCATATTACGGTTCCCAAATGATGACTTGCGGTAAAACGGTTGAAACAATTAAATAAATATTTAAAAAAAGCGTTGGGTGTAACTCAAGTTTCTTTTTTTTAACGCATAGAAACATAGTTTTTATGTATTTCTATTAAGACATTTCACTCTATTATAGTAAAACACAGCTTTGTTGCCCAAGAATTCGGCTATCCTGCTCTTTTTTTCTATATATCTATGTGTTTATTTTTAAATTCTTTTCGGAGTTCTAAATTTTAAATAATTGCACCCAAAGGGTTAAAAATTATAATAAATGAAAAAAATAATGCTGTTTTTCAGTTTACTAATCAGTATTTCAACTGCTACTGCCCAAATGAAAATTGGAGACAGTTTACCTGATTTTGAACTTAAAAACAATAAAGAAACAACAATAAATTTGGCTTCTCTGAAAGGGAAAACGGTCTTGATTGATTTTTGGGCTTCCTGGTGCGCGCCTTGTAGACTGGCCAATAAAAAGCTAGCTCCTTTATACAATCAATATAAAATTGACAACTTCGAAATCGTTGGTATATCACTGGATACGGATAAAACGAAATGGATGAATGCCATTCAAAAAGATAAAGTAACGTACGAGCAATTAATCGATGCTAAAGGTTTTGATGCGAAATCAGCACTGCTTTTTGGAGTAGAAGAATTACCTAATTCGTATTTATATGATGTATCAGGAAAATTAGTTGCCATCAATCCTACGGAGGAACAAATAATAATGCAAATAAAAAAATAAAGCAAAATGAAAAATATAAAATTAAAATTCATTGGTATCGCTTGTTTACTTTTAATAACAAGTGTAAACTCCTATTCTCAAATCTCAAAAGCAGAAATAATTGCTACAGGTTTAACGTGTTCTATGTGTTCTAATGCTATAAATAAACAACTGAAAGCAACCGTTGGTGTGGATAGCGTGAGTACTGATTTGAATACGAATACTTTCACGGTTTATTTTAAAAAAGAAAGTAAAATAATGCCTAGAGTATTAAAAGCAGGAGTTGAAAAAGCCGGTTTCTTTATCGGCTCATTAATAATAACAATGCCTACAAACAGCTTAGAAATTGGAAGTGATAAAACGATTTCAGTCAATGGATCCACTTTCGTTTTATTGAATGAAGAACTTAAAAACAGTACCGGAGAAACTAAAGTAAAGATTTTTGACAAAGGATATGTCACTCAAAAAGAGCATAAAAAACTGCTTAAAACGTTTTCAAAAACTGCATCATATCCATTAGATAACGAAGATGATTACCACATCAAAACTGTAATTTAATGAGAAAATTTTTAATCGTATTTACGTTTTTTCTTGTTCAGGGAATATCGGCTCAGGAACTTTTCGTGGTTACTGATCCGGCAAGCAATGTTCCTGCTGGTTCACTAGGAATTCGTTTGGGACAATCGATTTTTAAGGAACAAATGGAATCAGGATATAGTTACCATTTTATGCCTGAAGTTACTTGGGGTGTCAATAAAAATTTGATGGTTAGAACATCAATGTTTGTCAGCAGTAGAAGCAATAAATTGGTAACAGAAGGCGCTAGTTTTTACACTAAATATCGTTTCCTTTCCACGGATGACTTGCAGAGTCATTTTAGGATGGCAGCATTTGGAAGATACAGCTTTAACAATGCCGATATCCATCAGGAACAAATAGAAATTATGGGGCATAATACCGGATTTGAAACGGGAATTGTGGCTACGCAGCTTATAAAAAGGGTGGCCATCAGCGCTTCTGTTAGTTTTGAAAAAGCATTTGATAACAAGCCGAATTATAGATTTCCTGTTGCACAAAGTGATAACGCCACTAATTATACGTTGTCGTTTGGAAAACTGATGTATCCAAAAAAATACACCAGTTTTAAACAAACAAATATCAATACAATGGTTGAGTTTGTTGGACAAACCTTAAACGTAAATGGAAAATCATATTTGGATATTGTGCCTTCCATTCAATTTATTATTAACAGCCAATCACGAATTGATGTTGCTTACAGGCACGAATTATACAGTTCAATGTTGCGGTCTGCGCCAAATGGATTTTATCTGAATTTAGAATATAATTTTTTCAATGTTTCAAAATGAAATAATTTATAATCATTACCAAATAAATTTCAAAAAAAGTCGTGAAACAACATCGCAATTTTCCACAACAATTATCAATAAATAATTTATTCAAATGAAAAATATAATCTTATCAATAATCTCATTAGCATTGGTTTTGGTTTCTTGTAACCAAAAAAATAAAGTATTGGAAACTGATTCATCAGTTGCAGTCAAAACAACTTCGGAATTGTATTCGTGTCCGATGCATCCGGAAATCACTGGCAAAAAAGGTGCAGAATGTTCTGAATGTGGTATGGAACTAACAGAAAAAGTGGTGCAAATGCCAAAAACAGAAAAAGATGATGCCAGTGCGACTGCTATTAAAACGGAAAACACAGTCGCTGCAACTTCGTTTACTATTAATGAAATAGTAAGCAGTTATTTAACGCTAAAAAATGCATTGGTAAAAGATGATTCTAATGGAGCCGCCAAAGCTGGAAACACTTTGTATGCCACGTTTGAAAAAGTATATTCTAATACCATTTTGAATGCAAAGCTGAAAAATAAGTATAATGAAATTGCTGTAAATGCAAAGAAACATGTCAAAGATATTGGTGAAAACGCCGGTAAAATAGCGCGTCAAAGAGAATATTTTGCTTTGTTGAGTAAAGAAGTACATGATTTGATAAAAACTTTTGGAACTGATCAAAAATTATATCAGGATTATTGTCCAATGTACAATCAAGGAAAAGATGGGTATTGGATAAGCGAAACAAAAGACGTTAAAAACCCATATTACGGTTCTGAGATGTTAAGTTGTGGCAGAATGGTACAAGCGTTTCTCTAACTATTACATGTGAATTATGTAATTTAGAGTAATAAAAATACAACTTTTTAACCAATGTTTTTTGTAAATTTTAATGGTGGAAATTAATCTGCAATTAACAAATAGATGCGATGAAAAAAATATTTTTTTTAGCCCTAATGACGGCTATTATAATGGTTTCCTGTAACCAAAAGAATAAAGAAAATTCAACTATTGATTCTCCTATGATGGAAGATAGTTCAGCGATGAAGAATTCTGACGGTAACAAGATGATGAACGATTCCTTAATGATGAAAAACACTGTGACAATGTATGCTTGTCCGATGCATCCCGAAGTGCAAGGCAAACTGAATGATAAATGCCCAAAATGTGGTATGAAGTTGACAGAGCCAGTAACTGAAACCGCCACAAAAAGCAGCAAATAAATAAGGATCTTGCCTTATGTAAATCTAAACAACCTTACTACTCAAGAAACGGTAAGGTTGATTTAAAATAAACTAAAATGAAACATGATTACCATATAATGGGAATGACATGTAATGGCTGTCGTTCATCAGTTGAAAAGGCATTAAATAGCATTGCGGGAGTTGAAGCAACTGTTTCTCTAGATCCGCCAATTGCTACCTTAATAATGAAAGAGCATGTCCCATTAGTTCAGTTACAAGAAACGCTTTCCAAAGCTGGCAAATATTCCATTTCTATGGAATCCCCAATCGATACTGTTTTAGAACTATCAAATAAACCTTCAAGTAAAGCATGTTGCGGTTCGAATAAACCACCAGAGGAGTCAAAAGTTACTTCACCGAATAATGTACCGGGAACATATTATTGCCCGATGCATTGTGAGGGTGAAAAGGTGTATGATAAGCCGGGAGATTGTCCGGTTTGTGGAATGGATTTAGTTAAAGAAGCAGAATTGACAAGTAGTAAAACAATGTATACTTGTCCCATGCATCCCGAAGTTATCAAAGAAGGTCCGGGTTCTTGTCCCATCTGCGGAATGGATTTAGTGCCAATGGAACCCACCGATTCTCAAGAAAATAAGGTTTATAATGACTTGGTGCGCAAAATGAAAATAGCGGTAGTTTGTACTGTTCCCATTTTCATAATTGCGATGTCAGATATGATTCCGAATAATCCAATAATGAAAATTATGGATTTAGAAAAGTGGAATTGGGTACAACTAATTTTATCGCTTCCAGTCGTTTTTTATGCGTGTTGGATGTTTTTTGAGCGCGCATGGAAATCCATTGTTACTTGGAATCTCAATATGTTTACCTTGATTGGAATTGGGGCTGGAGTCGCTTTCTTATTTAGTTTATTTGGATTATTTTTCCCGGCTATGTTCCCCGACGAATTCAAAACGCATAATGGAACAGTGTCGCTTTATTTCGAAGCAACAACTGTCATACTAACATTGGTTTTATTGGGACAATTACTTGAGGCCAGGGCTCACAGTCAAACTAGTGGTGCGATAAAAGAATTGTTGAAATTAGCACCAACTGAAGCCACTTTGGTTAGCAATGGAGCTGATAAAGTAATTTCAATTCATGATATCAAAAAAGGAGATTTGTTGCGTGTAAAACCGGGAGATAAAATTCCGGTGGATGGCAAAATTACCGATGGAGAAAGTACTATTGATGAATCGATGATTTCAGGAGAACCTATTCCCGTTGATAAAAAAATAGAGGATTCCGTTATAGCGGGAACCATAAACGGAAATAAATCCTTTGTAATGATTGCCGAGAAAGTTGGTTCGGAAACCTTGCTTTCGCAAATCGTAAAGATGGTAAATGATGCGAGTCGTTCTAGAGCACCTATTCAAAAATTAGCAGATAAAATCGCTAAATATTTTGTACCAATTGTAGTTGGGGTTTCCATAATAACCTTTTTTGTTTGGTCACAATTTGGTCCTGAACCCGCAATGGTCTATGGATTTATCAACGCTATTGCGGTATTGATAATTGCGTGTCCTTGCGCTTTGGGTTTGGCTACGCCAATGTCAGTGATGGTTGGTGTTGGAAAAGGGGCACAATCGGGAGTTTTGATTAAAAACGCCGAAGCACTGGAAAATATGAACAAAGTAAATGTTTTAATTACGGATAAAACAGGAACAATTACCGAAGGGAAACCTTCTGTTGAAAAAGTATTTTCCCTGCAAAATGACGAAAATGAACTATTGCAAAGCATTGCATCTTTAAATCAGTACAGCGAACATCCTTTGGCGCAAGCCGTAGTCAATTTTGCGAAAGCGAAAGAAGTCACTTTAATAGAAGTAAAGGATTTTGAAGCAATTTCAGGCAAAGGCGTGATTGGAACAGTAACTAATAAAAAAGTAGCGTTGGGAAATAAAAAATTGATGGAACAAGTGAATGCCACGATTTCTGCAGAGCTCGAAAATCAAATTATTGCTCAACAAAAACTAGGGAAAACCGTTTCTTACATTTCAGTTGATGGAATTGCAGTGGGATTTGTATCAATTACAGATGCGATAAAAGCAACAAGTGTTACAGCCATAAAAGAATTAATCCGTCAGGGTGTGGAAGTAATCATGCTAACGGGCGATAATGAAAATACGGCAAAGGCTGTGGCAGCGGAACTGAATTTAAGTTCTTACAAAGCGGGTTGTTTACCGGAAGACAAACTGAAAGAAATAAAACGATTGCAATCTGAAGGAAAAATTGTAGCTATGGCAGGCGACGGAATCAACGATGCTCCGGCTTTGGCGCAAGCGGATGTCGGCATTGCCATGGGAACCGGAACTGATGTGGCGATAGAAAGTGCAAAAATAACGTTGGTGAAAGGGGATTTACAAGGCATAGTAAAAGCCAAAAATTTAAGTCATGCGGTAATGCGAAATATAAAACAAAACTTATTTTTTGCTTTTTTTTACAACGTACTGGGAATTCCCATTGCCGCCGGTGTTTTGTATCCGTTTTTTGGAGTGCTCCTTTCGCCAATGATCGCGGCTTTGGCCATGAGTTTTAGCTCGGTTTCAGTAATTGCAAATGCATTAAGATTGCGTGGTCTAAAACTTTAAACGGAAATATTTAAAAGTTTATTTATAAATTAGAAAATATGAAAAATACGATCTTATTAATTTTATTTCTGATGCTTATTCCTCTTTTTGCAATAGCAGAAAATAAAAGTGGAAATGCCATTTCCAGAAAAGCATTTATTCTTCAGGCACAGCCTGTAACGTACACTTGTGTAATGCACCCGGAAATTCATGCGAATAAACCTGGAAAATGCCCAAAGTGTGGCATGGATTTAATCAAGGAAAAAGCCAAATCGGTAAAAAAATCTGTTCCAAAAAAGCAGGTGGCAAAACCAGTTGTAAAACAAGGAGTACCTGTAAAAACAACCGTTATTGAAACTAAAGCAACAAGTGATGATTCTCATCAAAATCACACAATTGTTCCCTCAGAATATGCTAAAGTTATAGAAGAACCGGTTAAAAGAACAGCGAAAAACGCACCGCCCAAAACGGTTCGGTATGATTTATATGTTCGAGACACCATTGTCACTTTTGGCGATGCACCCAAAAGAGCAATTGCCGTAAACGGACAGATTCCGATGCCAACGCTTACTTTTACCGAAGGCGATATTGCCGAAATCTATGTGCATAATGAGTTGGATGAGGAAACTTCGTTGCACTGGCACGGATTGTTTTTGCCTAATAAAGAAGATGGTGTGCCCAATTTGACCCAAATGCCAATTAAACCACATACGGTACATAAATATACATTCCCTATAATTCAACATGGAACGCATTGGTATCACAGTCACACGGGTTTGCAGGAGCAAATTGGTATGTATGGTTCTTTTATCATGAATAAAAGAAATGAAGACCCAACCTTTAGAACAGGAATTGATGATTTACCAACGGTTCCAATCATTTTGAGTGAATGGACTGATTTAAATCCAAAAAATGTCCATCGGATGCTGCACAACGCAACCGATTGGTTTGCGATTCAAAAAGGAACTACACAAAGTTACGCAGAAGCCATTAGAGCGGGACATTTTAAGACCAAAGTTGCCAACGAATGGAAACGAATGAATGCGATGGATGTAAGCGATGTCTATTATAATAAGTTTTTGATTAACGGTAAAAATGAAACTCAACTTTCGCAGTTCAAAGCGGGCGATAAAGTGAGGTTGCGAATTGCCAATGGTGGTGCCTCGACCTATTTTTGGCTGAATTATGCGGGAGGAAAAATCACTGTTGTTGCCAGTGATGGAAATGATGTGGAGCCAGTTGAAGTGGATCGTTTGATTGTTGCGGTGTCTGAAACCTATGATGTTGTCGTGACGATTCCTGCCGAGAAGACTGCTTTTGAATTTTTAGTCACTTCTGAAGATCGCACAAAATCCGCTTCGTTATATTTAGGAGATGGTGTGAAACAACTGATGTTGCCTTTGCCAAAATTAAAATATTTTGAAGGGATGAAAATGATGAACGGCATGATGAAAATGAATGGCGATTTAGATGATATGGGTATGAAAATGTCGCTGAACCAAATGGATATGAATGTAGTAATGTATCCAGAAATCACGGGGCCGATAGATGCTAAAGAAGGAACGCAAAAAGAAGTTGAAATGGATCATTCGTCTCATGATATGGGAAAAATGAAAATGGAGGAGACCTCTCCGAAGATGGATGGCATGAAAATGACGGAGGAGGATTATAATAGTAATGCATTATCTGATATTACTACCTTAAATTATGCCATGCTGAAATCACCTACTAAAACAACCTTGCCAAAAGACGCGCCCGTAAAAGAATTGCGGTTTGAATTATCAGGAAACATGAATCGCTACGTGTGGAGTCTGGACAATAAAGTGGTTTCGGAAGCCGATAAAATTTTAATTAAAAAAGGAGAGAATGTTCGAGTTGTACTCTTCAATGGCTCCATGATGCGCCACCCGATGCATTTACACGGGCATGATTTTAGAGTCCTGAATGGTCAGGACGAGTTCGCTCCCATGAAAAACATCATTGACATTATGCCCATGGAAACCGATACGATTGAGTTTAATGCGAATGTAAAAGGCGATTGGTTTTTTCATTGTCACATTCTCTATCACATGATGGCGGGAATGGGTCGTGTTTTTAGCTATGAAAATCAAGAGCCCAATCCTTTGATTCCAAATCCAAAATTGGCGCAACGCAAATTATTCGCTGATGACAGAGCTTTTCGTGTGATGGCCGAAAATGATTTTGCCACCAATGGAAATGATGGAATGCTGATGATTCAAAACACGCGTTGGAGTATTGGTACCGAATGGCGTTTAGGGTATACCGATGAACACGGTTATGAAACTGAAACTCATGTTGGACGATACATCGGGAAAATGCAATGGTTAATGCCGTTCATCGGTTTTGACTGGCGGTATCGAAAAATGGAAATGGGAGCAATGGAAGAAAATCTTTTTGGTCAAACCAATACCAAAGACAATCGGGCTGTTTTCAGTGCCGGAGTTGAATATACGTTACCCTTGCTCATCAAAGCACAAGCTGAAGTCTATACCGACGGAAATTTCAGGTTGCAATTTGAGCGCATGGATATTCCGGTTTCCAAAAGATTGCGCATGAATTTAATGTGGAATACCGATAGAGAATACATGGCGGGATTGCGTTATATAGTCAAGAGAAATTTTGGAATTACAACGCATTATGACAGCGATATGGGAATGGGTTTTGGAGTGAGTTTGAATTATTAGTTAATTCTCAAAACTCAGTTTTCATAAAAAAGCAAACTTATTTTGGTAAGTGTTAATTCTGAACTGCTTACAATTTACAAGTTCAATACAGGCTGTTTTTATTGGAAGGTTTTTGGTTTTGGCTTTGTGCATCTCAAAAATATTGTTATTTTTGCACCCGAAATAGAAAAACAGGGCCCGTTCGTCTATCGGTTAGGACGCATGGTTTTCATCCATGTAAGAGCGGTTCGATTCCGCTACGGGCTACATTCATAAACACAAGCTAAAAAAGCCTCGAAAATTATTTTTCAAGGCTTTTTTTATTGGTTTTGACTGTTCTTTTTGTGAATTTTATAAAATAATAAAATAGTTCAAATTTTAGAAATATAAGGTATTATTAGGAAACAGGGTGCTCTATTTAAGGTTGCACCATGCTGTGTTTAGTTTCGGGGCTTTGTAACAAATAATATCTGCTTTTAAAACCTTGCATTTACGGTATCATTTATTTTTAATTTTTGGCGCAAAGTCAGAGACATTTGCGCAACTTACGCAGCAAATTTATTTTTTTAATGGATAATTTGCAGAGTTGGGTACGAAACCTCGACTACTGTAAATCTGCTTACAGCTGTAGTTAATTTTTTCATTTGCTAACTAACGTAACTTTCAATTTGATTAAATACTTTTTTCCTTTTGATATTTAAGTAGAAAGTCTTTTACCGTCGTCCATTGTATTTCTGGGTAACGGTTAATATCGAGCTTCGCTATTTTTGAACGTTCATCAATCATATTGTGCATGTATTGCATTCCTTGCCATGCCGGGTACAGTTCTTTTTTTCCTGGTGCCAATCTTCGTGCAATCTTTATAATTACAGCAAGAAGTTTTTGTCCGCCAGGTCTAAATAAGCGAAACTTCTGACCTGTGAGCTGACTAGTTATTACTTTTAATTCGCGCGGACTTATTAGATCACCTGCAATTCTAAGATATCGAGGAGTGTTTGATTCAAGGGCAACTTTAGCTGTAAATTCTGCGGTATTATCCATTGTGGTAAAGGCCAATTTGTAATCCTTATTTCCCCAATATAGAATTATTTTCTGTTTGAAAAGAATCATAGGCATTTCGTCTATTAGCAATTCAGTAAAAGCTCCGTTAAAAATTGAAGTTGCAGCAATAGGCATTTTGTCAAGATATTCGTGAAATTCACGTCTTAGATCTAAGTTTCGGTTTTCACCATATGAAAACTTAGTAAAATCTAAAGAGTAGTCTGACGGAATAAAGCGAGGAACGCCCGCTGCTATGGCTGCATCTAGCAAAACTTTTTGGGCATCTACAACCACTTCACGCAATCCGGCTAAAGCGGAAACTACGCAGGAAACACCAACGCAAGAAGTTTTTAATTCTTCCAAATTCCAACTACTCACCTTATAAATTTTAACACCTAAATTTTCAAGTACTTTTATTTTTTCAATATCACTGTTCGAACGAACAACCACAATTATTTCGGCATCTTTGTTTACTAAAGCCTTTACTATTCTTAATCCTAAATTACCCGTCGCACCTGCTACTAAAATTATTTTTTTCATTTTCTTTTCTATTTTATTTTGTCCGCTGTAAGATTTTCCAATAAATCAACGTCAGTTCGCCTAAAAACCGATAAACTGGGTTGCTCGGCTTTTAAATACAACGTAAATATAGATGATTTAGATTGTAATTAGTTTTTTATAAAAGAGAATGGATTGTAAATTTTAGCAATCGGCTGTAGCGTAACATATTCACAATCAATCAAATTAATCTTTTTTAAGTTGTTCCGTGTGATTTTGATTCCCGTTAATTGTATGATCGCGGTCATTCATTCCGTTTGACATTCCGATCATAAATGCAGTAATAAGGAGCATAATTTTTCTTTTTACCCAAAGA
Organism: Flavobacterium sp. DSR2-3-3; assembly: GCF_049896585.1. Classification (NCBI taxonomy): domain Bacteria; kingdom Pseudomonadati; phylum Bacteroidota; class Flavobacteriia; order Flavobacteriales; family Flavobacteriaceae; genus Flavobacterium; species Flavobacterium sp. DSR2-3-3. The sequence goes on along the minus strand of NZ_JAFCUP010000008.1, from coordinate 71,869 downwards.
ACAGGGTGTTTAGATTGCTCTAAACGTGCTTTATTTTTCTGTTTATACATTTTGTAAATGATAAATGATTAGACATTTGGTATCATCTTTATGCAAGGAACTGCATAAATGCATAGAAAGAATTATCTAGGCTGTGTATATACTTTTACAGGAGTTTCGGGAAGTAATCATCTCATTTATAAAAACGTATTGAGATGTAAATGAACTTACTTTTTGATAAAGCAACGTCTGTAATTTAAGTAGAACCGTAATTTGAAGACTACAACTATCTTGAAATTGGAGATAAACTAAGTGAAATAGGAATGATGTTTTTTCAGAGGGATTTGCCTTGTGGAACGCACATAATTTTGAACCCTTATAGTTTAATTCTTTTCTAAGAATTACGTTCGAGAATTGATAATAATCTGCTGGATTTGATTGAGAGTCTAAAGCACCATCATTTGCAATCAGGCCAAAAGCCAGAAAGAGTGAAATGAGATATTTTAAACATTTTTTCAATCTATTTAATTTGAAAATTATTAATATGTGATATGACGTTCCTATGTTTTGTTAGGATCTTGGAGCTAAAATACCATTTCTTTTCGGATTATTAATATATAATTCTTTACTGTCCAGTACTCTTAAACCTCCTTTATTTGAAAAACGTAAGTCGTTTATCTTTAACGGCATCCAAGCGAAGCATTTTATAATCCAGCACATAATTTTGATAAACACGCCAAGGTGCTTTGTTTCCCTGACTAGGAAGCATATTCGCTGCTCTGTTGATGTAGCCGGAATTCAAGTTTAGTAGTGGAACGGGTTTTAAATTCGTTTCGACTACTTTTGCCTGCACTGCTTTATAATGGTGTTTGTCCAAATATTTTAAAACCCGAGATATATATTCGCTGGTAAGATCACTTTTCAACGTCCACGAAGCATTGGTATAGCCAACAAAAATAAAGAAGTTGGGCAGGTCGCTTAACATGAGGCCTTTATAGACAAAAGATTTAGAAACATCAAAAGGTTGCGAATCCAGTTGAATTTTTACGCCTCCAAACGCCACTAAATTAAGTCCAGTTGCGGTAATTATAATGTCGGCGGCCAGTGTCTTCCCCGATTTTAGTAAAATGCCATTTGTTAAAAAACAATCGATATGGTCAGTAACTACCGATGCGTTCCCTTTTCTTATGGCTCTAAAAAAATCTCCGTTTGGCGCAATGCAAAAACGTTGTTCCCATGGATTGTAATTGGGTATAAAATGAGGGTCCACGGGAAAGTTACCCAAAGCTTTTTTAGCCCCTTTAATGATGAATTTTTTCATTGCCTCCGGAAAGAACTTGCACAGATTAAAAAAGACAATAGCGTAAAAAATATTTTTATAACGAATCAGTCTATAGGCTACTTTTTTCGGGAACAGGCTTTTGAGGCGAGCAGCAATTTTGTCTTTATTTGGTAAAGCAGCAATATAGGTTGGCGATCGTTGCAGCATGACAACTTGTGCACCTTCGGCGGCAAGCTCCGGAAGGATGGTCACAGCAGTGGCGCCGCTGCCAATTATAACCACTTTTTTATTGGCGACATCTAATTTTTCAGGCCACTTTTGCGGATGGGTTATTTTACCTTCAAAACGGGATTGATCCTTAAATTCAGGAGTGTATCCTTTGTTATAATTATAATAGCCGCTACAGCTAAAGATAAACTGGCACCTGTAAACTGTTTCTTCTTCCGTAACGGTATTTACGGTAGTGACCGTCCATGATTTTTTTTCTGTATCGAAGTTATAAGAAAGAGCGCGTTGATTGTAGATGATATGCGCGCGCACTTTATATTCGTCTGCGGCTTCATTCAGATATTTTAAAATAGAAGGTCCGTCAGCGAAAGACTTTTGGTCTTCCCATGTTTTAAAGGAATAGCCAAAAGTATACATATCCGAATCAGAACGGATTCCGGGGTATTGAAACAAACTCCAGGTACCTCCAAGTTCCGCTCTAGCCTCTAAAATAACATATTTTTTGTCTGGATTTTTGCGTGACAAATGACACGCGGCGCCTATACCGGATAATCCTGCTCCTATTATAACAATATCTATACGATCGGTATTCATGTTTTTATTTTAGAATTAAATGCTGTTGCAAAATACAAAATTGTAGCAATAAAAAAACACCATTACATTTTCTTAAGTAACGGTGTTTGTAATTGATATGAAAACCTTTTAAAGTGGAAAAAAATGGGTTTTTATTAGGATTGAACGACAAATTTATTTTTGAATAAACACGCTGTAACGCTGGGGGTCATTCTTTTGTCCAGCTAATAATTTGGCTTTTAAAATTTCCCAACCTATCAGATATGTCGTCACTAAGAATAGCGCGGTTTTGCAAAACGTGCCCTCCAACGAGGGAAAATAAAGCAAGTCAGAAAAGCTATCCCCTTACAACGGCAAAGCTTTCTTACGTTATCACGTCAGATTTTTTCAATAGTTTTGTTAGATTTACTTCTTCTGTTCCCTGCCGATTAAGTTTTAATCACCAATTGGAAGTCACGTTTTACATAACCTCGCTGTAAGTTAACAAGAAAACTGAGTATATTTCCAAGCCATCGGATTACTTCCTTTTTTTCTTGAGAAAAAATGGGATTGCTTAAAACAATTAGTAAAATGAATAAAAATTTCGATTTCATATTTTCTATGTGGTTTCTTTGATTCTGCAAATTGACGGTTAACGGTCTCTCCCTAGGCTCTCGTTGCCGATTAAAGCGAGATGAGTTCTTTCGACAAGTTAGAAGTTTTTCGTGAAAAAGAAGTGCCAGCGAGTGAAAAATCGGCAATGGAGCTTACCGTGTGTTAGCGGTTCGCGCATGTCCTTATTTCCGTTTTTTATAATGTCTTTGTATTTTTTTTTGAAGAGATTAAATTTGAAGTTCTTGCTATGATGAAGAGTAGTCCTGGTTTAACTATCCGATATAAAATCGCTCCAATTAAACTAAGAATTGATATTATTCCAATGGAAAGCACGCCGCCAAAAGTAAATGTCATACCGATAACAAATCCTAGAAAATACTCAGCCTTATAAATAGGTAAAAAGAGTGTAAGAACTAGCAATGAGACAATCATATAAAATGGTATTTCTGAATATCCTAAAGTAAAAAAAACAGATAGTAATAAACTAAAAGATAATGCAGCAATGAAAGCATAAAGTATATTTACTGAGAACTTAAAAACAGTTAAATCATTTCCAATTCTCTTTTGTACTCTGTAAAATAGAAACCACGTAAGCAATGGAATTAAAATTCCTCCCAACCAATTTGAAAATTCAGGTAAGTCTTCATTTTGTAGCATGTGATGACTAGGTACACCACCATGGAAATGATCCCAAATTAAAAGCGACCAGATAGCAACTGTGATTATTGTAGTGAAATATAAACCGATCTTAAAAAATTCTTTTTCTGTCATTTTTTTACCTTTTTTTAGGTTTTCTAATCTCTAATAGTTTCCTAGTTGTGCATCGCCTGACCGCTAAGGCTAGTTCGTCTAAAAAACTTTAAACGAGCTCATTTTAGCTAATCAGTTAGTAAATATATATGATTTAAACTACAATTAAAATTCTTTTTAATAGAAGTGACTTTCACATTCTCAAAAGGAGATAAGGCTAACAAGTATTAAAAAAGCGTTGTCAGAGCAGCAAAATATTGAGCCAATACTTTTAGAGATTATTTTTTAGAACTGTTGCAATATTTCACAGCCATTGATTGTAACCAATCGTTGTAATCTTTTTAAGATTTTATTTTTATTAAAGATGTTTCTTTATCAGATATGATAATGGTCACTATCCGAAAATTTGGATCATCCAGAAGAATTCTCGTGACTTTTAACAGTAGTTTTAAGAATTTTTTTTTCTTTTTCATTTTTTGTACCTGAATGATTAGAAATTACGCTGATGTAACAATAGTTTTTTCACAATCTATACTGACTCTTTTGCTACAACAGGATAAGATGTCGCCTTTTAACTTGTGTAAAGCATGCCGTTTTTTAAAAAATAAGAAGCCCAATCCTCTTTTTTAAAATAAATTCTGATTTTATTTTTAATTCATTTTTTAATAAAAAGAAATCTTCTTCCGCTGAAATGGGAGCCACTTACTTTATAAACTGAAGGCATATTGAAACTTTTATTTTACATTGCGGTGTGAATCATATATTGCTATTTTCGTTTGCTATGTGCATACTTTACGACAGCTACCAAAACTACTCCGCCGATTATATTACCCAACGTAGAAAGAACTTGAAATTTTAAAAATTCCAACCCGCTTATATCGTTTGCATTGGCAAAATAAGCCATAAATATTTCTATAGATCCAACAATACAATGGTGCAATCCTGCGATGCTAATAATGAATGTTACAAAAAATATCATTGCTACACGGCTAAGGGTATCTTGTGCCGCGCTTAGCAACCAAGATAGCGTACCCATTAGCCAACCTGCCATTATGCTGCTTACTACAATATTAGCGCTGCTGTACGCTACCATTTTTTGCGATATAAAGTGAAAAAAATCAAGTGAAATAAGATGTGTGCCAGCATTAAATTGTAAAACAATTGAGCCAAAAAGATATCCTCCCAATAAATTCCCTACATAAATAATTATCCAAAGATTCACTAAACTTCTAAGCGAAGCTTTGCCATTAAATACAGGTATAGTCGCTAAAACGGTGTGTTCTGTAAAAAGCTCCGACCGCCCGATAATTACAAAAATATAGCCAAGAGGATATACCAAGGCCATCATTAAATATAGTTTACCAGGACTTATCTCCGTTTTAAATAGTGTATAAATTATACCAATAACAAGTATGCTGAAACCGACCTCAAGACCTGCAGAAAGTGACGATATAAAGAGCCCTGTGTTAGAACGACGGTATTCTTTTAAGCCCGCGTCTATTTGCTCAACCATTATTTCATAAGGCTCTTTTGGTTGCTCTGCTGTATGTTCTGTTTGTGTAGGTAGCTCTTCTTTTTTTTTAGTATCCATTGCCGTATTTTTTTAGTACTGAAGGAAGTCAATAGTGTTACTATTTTCTATTTGATTTCGAATTCACACTTCCAAAATCATTTTTCCAATGTTATCACCTATAAATAAACTCAGCAGTTATGCAGATAAATTGTCAACGTCTTTTACAATCTTTACTTCATATTTTAATTTACCTTTTTGTACCCATGCTGCCAAATGCTTGTCACCTTTACTAAATTAACTTTTGTAATTGCCAATGAGAAAACCCTGTATTAAAACACTTCTGGTCAGTAACATGGGTTGGAGTCGGGGACCAATTGGTATTTCAGTGCTTTTGTAGAACGCAATATGTCCGCACAATATAATTCTGACATTGAAATTTATATTGCTTATTACAGCATTTAAAGTTTCACCTCCCAGATTATCGTAATAGATAAATACTGCTTTTGGACGAGCATCAGTAATTGCTATATTTAAATCAGTACAGGACTTATAATTTAAGACCTGATCAAAGCCAAATTTTCCCTGTTATAATTTTACTTTTTTATCGCCGCCTGTTACAATAAATATACTGAAACCTGCAGTTTAACTGTTTGATTAACATCGAGATTAGTTACAAGATCAACAGCACCTGTAGCTCAAGATACCACATCAGTTTCTTCATTTTTAGTTCTACCAAAACGCGTTAAACCAAAGTAGGCGGTAAGGTTGGGTATTCCTAATACGCCCAGAAAATAACTTTCAGGAGCAATTGAAGGGTCAATTTTTACTATGCTAATTTCTACTGCAATGCAAAGCTACTGCCAATGTAAGCTACCAGTTACGGTATCATTTTCTTTACAATTGATATAATTATTTTTTAATACTTTAACTATTACTCCACCAGTAATTGGTTTTCCCAATTAAAATGGCGGAGTATAATATTTAGCACCATTCACTCAACCTCTAATATACTTATCAACAGAAAAATATTATCTCAACAAATGTCTAATTCTTCGAAATTTCGGTTAGTTTTATATTTTCAGTTTCAAAATTCTCCAATACAGGATTTTGCTTCGGTCTGCTGGACATTACGATTTGTTGTTGAATAGGTGATAGTATTTTAATTATATTTTATTAATGTCCAAATAAAAAGGGATCGTTTATTTCACTAACCCTAATGAGTTTTTTATTTACAAATTCATCCATCCCTACTTCACAAAGTTCTCTCCCATAACTGCAACCTTTATTACCGCCAAATAGTAAATAGGCTGGTGTTCAAGTTGGATGATTAATAGAAAACATTCTTGTACGAATTTGATTGGCCACACGTTTACCTCTTTCGATATCTTTTTTAGATACACAGCAGCCCAAACCAAATGTAGAATCGTTGGCTAAATCAATTGCTTTTTGTTTATTTTTAAATTTTAAAAGAACTCATCATCTATATTTTCAACTACGATAAATCTTTTTATTGCAATGCAACATTCGCCATTATTATTAATTCGGCTAACGACTGCCCATTTTGAGGCTTTGTTAGTATCCACATCATAAAAAACAATAAAGATATCGCTTCCTCCTAATTTCAGAATATTTTTTTTAAAATACTTATCTGCCTTTGTTTTAGTACTTGCACCAGCAACTTCACAACCCGTAAGCGAAATGCATTTTAATCTTATATCAAATACTAATTCCGATGCTCTTCTAACGGATACTAACAGATTGGTGTAAAGCACAATTGGGGCTCTTAATTCTAAAAAAAGTTTCCCAATGGCTATAGCGCATTGTGGAATAATTGACGAATGCTTAATAAATTTAGCATTACCCAACATCATTGGATGCAACAACGGCTACCTGCTAAAACGGAAAATTCCACGGTTATACCCCCCGAAATACAACTGTGTGACTATGCCTAACCAACGCCTGTCCATCAACTGGATTTCATATTTTATCTGATAAAAATGCTTTCACATTACAAGCATAATAACCAAATATTTCTGCACTTGGTGTAATTTCTCCTTCAGTCTGAACAATAAACTTGCTCATTTCAAGGGTGATTTACTGGGCAAGCTTCTTCTTTTTTCTTTTAACAAATTAGCTATTTTTTGTAATAAAGCTGCTTTTTTTGAATCAGGCGTTTTTTTTAAGTTGCAAATATTTCTACTGATTTTGCAATAGATTTTTCGATCGCATTTTCAGTTATTTCTTCAAATGTTTTAACCATTTTGTTGGTTGCAGGATTGGTCCTTAAATTGCCATAAATTTAGTCTTTAGATTTTGAAATTGCATACCTTACAGATGTTTAGGTGCTTTGTCGGCTTCAATACACCAGAGTAATTCTTTTATAAAAATTGCTGCCAATTTATCGGAATTGGATTTGTCCAACGCTTTTCCATTTTCATCATAGGCATTATCTACTGTTGGAACAGAAAACATGGCAGGAATCGTCCAAGCCATCATTTTCCAAAGTGTAAACTGAAGTGATACGAGGGCTTGATTACCAGCAAAAGGTCCAGATGAAACGGTAACAATACCTACGGGTTTGTGTCTCCATTCTTCGTAAAGCAGGTCAATTGCATTTTTTAAACTTGCGGGATAGCCCCCGTTATATTCCGGTGTAACGATGATTATTCCATCTGATGATTTAATCTTATCTGCAAATTCAAGAACATTTTGAGCTGGATTAATCAATGTTTTTAAGGTGCCTTCAAAGATGGGAAAGTTGTACTCCTTTAAGTCAATGATCTCACTTGTTGCCAGCTTGTTTTCGGTAAGATAATTTTGAAAATAAAGCGATACGTTATGGCTTTTTCGTCCTACTCTAACGCTGGAGGAAATGATTGAAATATGTCTCATAATTGTTATTTTTTGAAAATTTTATCTATTTCTTTTGAAAGTTTCACATCTTTTTCGGTAATGCTATCTTTAGCATCGTGCGTAAATAGCAAGATTTCTACCTTGTTGTAAACATTACTCCAATTGGGGTGATGGCCCATTTTTTCAGCTGCAAAAGCAACCTTTGTCATAAAAGTAAAAGCTTCTACAAAGTCTTTAAATTCAAAACTGCGTTTTAATTGATTGTTTTCTTCTTTCCACATATGGCTTTTTTTTTAACTTCACTTACTGCAATGGCAAATCATTTTTATTGGTGTCTGACATTACAAATTTTAAACTGCAAAAATTGAAAATAATTCAGACAACAAATATCCCTTAATCTTCAACTTTTACTTTTCTTTTCGGAACAATTGTTTATTTCTTAGGAACGCAGTTTGGCACTTTTTTTCCGTCTTTGGTTTTCATTCCCTCTTTTTTGTATCCATCCCAACAAGGATCTTTCGACTGCTTGTCTTTGGGTTTTTGGATGTCTTTTTTCTTCTTTGCCATGATTATTATCTATTATTTGTTGAAATATTAGATTGTTGCTGTATCAATTACATAACGGTAACGGGCCTCTTTGTTTACCACCTTTTTCCACGCGTCATTTATTTCTTCCGCTTTGATGATTTGTATTTGCGGATAGATTTTATTTTCTGCACAATAATTCATTACCTCTTGTGTTTCTGGAATGCCACCAATCAACGAACCATTGAAATTTACCCTATTAAAAATCATATTGGTATTGTTGATCATCAGCTCTCCATTAATAGGTAGCCCCACTTGGGTGAAAAAACCATACGGTTTAACGCATGAAATATAATCTGACATTTCATAGGCATAAGGTACGGTTGAAATCATAAAATCCATTTTTCCAAACCATGGTTTTAATTTATCTGCCGAGTCCACAACAATAACTTCTCTTGCACCAAAACCTTTGATATCATTTACTTTTGAAGGCGAGGTTGTAAAAGCATACACTTCCGCACCTTTTGAAACAGCTAATTTAATTGCGATGTGTCCTAAACCTCCAATGCCTACTACACCAATTTTATCTCCTTTTTTGAATTTCGCTTTCATCAATGGTGAATAAGTAGTAATTCCTGCGCAAAGCAAGGGTGCTGCATATTGCAATTCTATGTTCTTAGGGATTTTGATAGCAAAATGTTCTATTACCACAATATTGGTGGAGTATCCGCCTTGTGTAATTCCTGTTGGTGATGATTTTTCGGGCGTGCCGTAAGTGCCTACCATGCCTGTGGTTTCACAATGTTGCTCTTCACCATTTTTACAACTTTCGCATTTCATGCAACTGTTTACCATGCAACCCACACCCGCTTGGTCTCCCACTTTAAACTTAGTTACATTTTTTCCGACTGCTGACACTATTCCTGCAATTTCATGTCCAGGCACTTGTGGATATTGCTGCTTTCCCCAATGTCCTTTTATGGTATGGATGTCCGAGTGGCAAATTCCGCAGAACTTGACGTCAATCATTATATCATTGTCGCCAACTGGTCTTCGTTCAAAATTCCAAGAAATTAATTTTCCCTGTTCATCTTTGCCGGCATAACCTTTAGATTTTATATTCTTGCTCATCTTGTTTATTTTATTTGTTTGTGAAAAAAGTTTAAGTGGATTTGCCAGCAACACACCTGCACCTACAATGGAAGTTTGCTGAATAAATTTTCGTCTTGATTGATGGTTTTTGTCTTGCATACTCCTCTATTTTTGTTTTGTGCGTTTAATTTTGGAAATATTAAATTCTCCTTCTTTTACTTTTGAAATGATTTGTTGAAAGATGATGTCATTAATGTTTTTAAGATGCTTTCAAAAAGAGGAAAGTTAAGGGCTTTCAAATCAATTTACCTGCTTGTTTTCCTTAAAATAATTTTGAAAATAAAGCGATAAATCATTGCTTTTTCTCCCTTCTATAACGCTGGAAGAAACGATAGCAATGTGTCTCATAATTATTCTTTATCGAAAATTTTATCTATTTCTTTTGAAAGTTTTACATCTTTTTCGGTAATGCTATCTTTGGCATCATGTGTAAATAGCAAGATTTCTACCTTGTTGTATACATTACTCCAATTGGGATGATGGCCCATTTTTTCAGCTGCAAAAGCAACCTTGGTCATAAAAGTAAAAGCTTCTACAAAGTTTTTAAATTCAAAACTGCGTTTTAATTGATTGTTTTCTTCTTTCCACATAATAGTTTATTTTTTGAATTGATTTTATAACTTGAACAGCATTAAATGGCTGATAAATTTTAATTTGTTGTAGTAGGCTTTTTTGAAGGTAGGTTTAACTTTTGTTATGTTTCCTTACCCCAATTTTTTTTCATATCATCATAAGCTTTTTTACTTACGGTTGATTTCCTTTTAGACTTAGAAGTACCTTCTTTCTTTTTCTTATTGATATTGTTTACCAAAGAATTTTTTTTTGCTGTCGCCATTGGTTTAAATTTTTATATCGTGATAGTTTCTTGAGTGCCCGTAACTAAATTATTTCCTGTGACAACCTATGCGACGATCTTAAAAGAGTTTATCATTCTGTTTCGTCCGGTATCCCAGCAGTAATCTTTGGTTGGAATTACTTTAATGATGGAAATATTGGGGTCTTCTTTATCTTTTTTGAACCAAATTTTTGCAATGAATGTCTATAATTCTTTAATTTTTTCTCTGTCTAAAATTATTTCTGCTTCACCGTTTACCACTAAGTAATTGGTTTCTGCAGGATGCGCAAAAAAGAGCTGTACATTTTTATCTGCAGCAATTGCTTTATTTTTATCACTGCTCTTTTTACCAAAGAACCAGATATTTCCCTGATTACAAACTTTGATTACTAACATAATTCGTCAAGTAGATCCATCATTTATTTCTAAATCGGTACAGAATAGACAAATAAATATATTATCAACTAAACTTTTTAGTTTATTAATGCTACTTTTTTGCTAAGATTTTCAATGTTACTTTTTTTTTATTAATTAATAATTACATTTTTATTATCTAATTAAAGAATGATTAAGGTTTGTTCGGACTGCAGAAGTAGTTGCACTCGCCCTTGTTTTCATGGTAATATCATCACCTTTTAGAACTACTTTCTCAAATAATGCAAGTACATGTTTGTGTCTGCTAACCGAAATATCGTGGTTTGTTTTTTAATATTTATTTCCTGATTTTTAATTTAGATTTCTCAAAGATAAATATAGGGGTAATTGGTAATCAGATTATTACGTAATTTATTAAATGAATTTCATAATTCACACGTTTTAAATGAGGAATGAGTTCATTGGTTTATAAACCACAATAGAATTAAAAATGGCAAACTATTACAGCTTCATTTTTCAGGACTGTTTACGTTTTTTTGTTTTATCGGGTGGCAAAAACACTCTTTAATTTTTTTTATCCAGTTTTGTGTAATGACAAAAAAAAATGAAGATGTGTTTTATTTGTTGAAGATGATGGGCTTTTTTACAAATTTCATTGATACGTTTTTTACGGTATCGCATAACGTCAGTTCGTTTAAAAACCATCAAATGAAGTCATTTTAGTTAATCAGTAAGTAAATATATATGATTTAAGCTACGATTAAAATTTTTTTTAAAAAAAAAGAATTCTTCATTCTTAAAACAAAACAATCCGTAAAAGCTTTAAAAACTGGTATTAGAACCCCAAAAACAAAGCCAATACTTTTAGATAATGTTTTTATAGATTTTATTTTATTAAATTAAATATTCGACGCAGGTTGTAGGCTAAAAAATTAATCCAACATTAGCTGAGGCACGTTTGATGGTTTTCTTAGTTATGATATAATAAAAATCTCATTGGCGTTTTATTACTCTGTAGGGATGTTCCACGATGGCTTGCCTTCTGCGATACACTTCATAATTATTTCCGATTCTAACCTTGTTTTGATAAATCAAATGGCTGTGTTGGGAGCGTTTAATGAGTCTGCCTTTGGCATTTTTAGTGCATTTTGTGAAGAGTTTGCAATTTGCACCGAATAAAGGTTTTTGAACAACGTGATCTTTCTTTAAGTTTTTTGGCGGCAGCCAAAACGCAATTTCCTAAGAAGACTTATTTTATGGGTTAGGGAACTTGTGTTTAAAAGTGAAGGGAAGCACCTCACCAAACCCAAAATAGTTCTTAAAAAAAAAGAGGACTAAATCCTCTTATTATAATCTCTCACAATTTCACGAAAACTCCATAGTGTCAACGGACGTACAATCGGTTCTCCCGTAAAAACGGGACAGGCTGTTTAACAGGAGTTTTATTGTTCGTGCTGCTAACGTAACGAAACTTTAGCTGTTAGGAAATAGTGCCTTTATTTATTCAAATATTCGATGTTTAAATAAATCTTTCATTTTTTCAAAATTCTGTTTTGGCTTTTTACAAATGTATATTCTCTGATACAGTTCTTCTTCGTTGTCTGCGTATGGATTATATATACTTTTGACAAGAGTTACTTTTTCAAAATATGGATTGAAAAAATCGCCAACTTGATAACTCAATGCAATTACAGTATTTGGCATTTCTCCACCTGGTGTCCAACTGTAATAACTTCCGTGATATGAAAATGCTTTTGGTAAGTTGTATGCTGCCCCAAATAAATTAACGGCTCCTGCTTGAGCATAATGTTTGCCCCAAATTTTACAATTTTGCTTTTCATTTTCTGGTAAACTATCAAAAACTTTTTTTAATTCGCTCATTGTTTTTTTCCATTTTTCCTGCGTATAATATTCATCATATTTCACACCATATTTTCCTCCAATAATATCTTTCTTTTCATATTTGTAAATGGAATGCAAATAATGATTGAAGGTATAAACGGGCATTCCGAATGAAATTAATATAGAACCTAAAAACAAAAGAAATGTTACGGGAAACATAACCCATTTATGATTTTGAATTACTTTTTGTTCCCAAAATATTGCTCCAAAGGGCAAAATTGTTAAAATGATTGGAAAGAAATAATACGATTTCCCATTACAGAATATCAATAAAAGAAAGGATAAAGTAATTGAAAATGCTAATGGTTTATAAAGTTCAGCTTTGTTAGATTTGAACATGTAAAATATTGCAGGAAAAATCAAAATTAGTGAAATGGGATTGGCTGCAAGAATTAAATTTTTCAAATTATCAATTCTCGAAATTTTATCTAATTGCGTTTCGTATAAGCGGCTAAACATTTGCAATACTGGAAAATTGTTTGCGTATTGCCAATAAATATTTGGCGAAACAATTAGAAGAGCAATTGCGATATGTAGCACAATATTTTGTTTCAAAATTGTTTCTCTTGTTCTTTTGAAAAAGAATAATGAAGATAAACCAAAAATAAAAAACAGAATATCATACTTGAATAAAAAACCGATTAATGCAAAAATTGTTAAATAGGTTAAATATTTTTTGTCAAGATATTTTGTGTAACGAACTAATTGATAAAAACCTAAAGTCCAAAATAGTTGTCCAAAAACAACAGGTTGAAAAAGTTGTTGCGTACGTCCAAATGCTGGCGCAATGATTATGCATAATAAAGTTAAAAATAATGCTTTGTTTTTACCACCTAATTCAATTGTGATTTTTGCAACATAAATAACTATTAAAACGCAAGAAATATGAGAAAATAGATGATGAATATATAGAGAATTGGAATTAAAAATATTTTGAATAAATGCTAACACTCCTATTAATGGAGGGAATTCCATATAACCAAATGCCAAATGTTTTCCCGTTTCGATATGTAATAATTCGTCACCTTGAAAACCCGAATGATAATCAGCAATTAAATGAAGGGTTAGTTTTATTATGCAAAAAAATGCGATTATTAGTTTATTCTGTTTTGTCATTTTTTGTTTTTTATTTTCTTTTTTTTTCACGTCGATCCAGCATTTCCTATGTTTTCAGTTCGTCTAAAAACCTTCAAACGAACTAATTTTAGTTAATCAATTAGTAAATATATATGATTTAAACTACAAGTGAAATTCTTTTTGGAAAAAGGCATTCTTCTTCGTTAAAATAAAACAATCCGTAAAAAGTTGTGATAAATGGTGTTAGAACCCCAAAAAGCAAAGCCAATACTTTTAGATACTGTTTTAATAGATTTTGGTCTATTAAATTAAATATTCGACGCAGGTTGTAGGCTGAAAAAATTAGGCCGACATTGGTCAAGGTTTTGTCGAAAGTTTTTCAGGGCTAAATATTGCGAAAAACTCAAAGCGAAATCGCCGACTCAATACGAACAAATCCGACAGAAATTATGGCAAAAACCAGGGGTGGTATTCGCTAAGAAACCTTTTGGAAGTCCAAAGGCGGTGGTGGAATATTTGGGAAGATACACTCATAAAATCGCCACCAGCAACCACCATATTAAAAACATTGATGCTCAAAACGTGACTTTTGATTACAAGGATTACCGAGTAGCGGGCGTTAAAAAACAAATGGCACTTACGCATCAGAAATTTATCAGGCGGTTTTCGTTGCATATTTTGCCGAAGCGGTTTTTAAAAATCCGTCATTATAGTTTTTTGAGCAGTACATGGAAGCTTCAAAAGCTGAAATTTTTGCAGGAAAACCTTAAGTTGAAAGTTTTAGAAAAAGTAGAAAAGAAGCCCTTTTTACCCAATTCTCCTTGTTGTAAAACAGGGAATTTACACCGAATAGCAGTTTTTGACCAGCAAGGTCCGCCTGCTTGGTATCTTGGCGGTAGCCAAAGTTCAAGTTCCTGTAAAAGCTGATTTTATGGTAAGGGAATTTATGTTCAAAAGTGAAGGAAAATATGAAAAAAACCAAGGTTAAAATTAATCCAAAAAAACAGAGGGCCAAATTCTCATATACTCCTCTCTCACAATTTTACGAAAACTCCATAGTGTTGACGGCAGGTAGTCGGTTCTCCCGTAAAAACGGGACAGGCTGTTCAACGCGGGTTTCATTGTTGGTGCTGCGCACGTAACGAAATCCTAGCTGTTGGCGGTAGTTCTTTATTGAGATAAAATATAAATCATAACTAATATAAAAGGTATGGAGTTATTTAAAATATGAAAAAAATATGAATGCAAAATATTATATTTATGAGTGATATAGCAAAGGAATATTCCACTGATTATTTTCTCAAAAATACTTATCAAATTAATCCATTCAAAATTTTCAAAATTTGTCAAATGCATAATTCCAAAACATATTGACGAAATAAAAATTAAAATTTTTAAATTATTTGTAATAAAATTAATTAGTAACGGATACCAATTTTTAAATAATAGGAATAATAATCCAGTAATTATCATCACTATTACCATAATTGCTTTTATCGTGTAATTACTAACAAAAGTTATCAATAAAATTATATAAGAAATCAAACTAATAATAAATATTAATTTTGATCTGAATTGTAAAAAACCTCTAAAAGCAAATTCTTCAATTAAAGGAATTAAGAAAATAATTGGAAAAATTTTTGAAAAAGTAAAATTAGGCAAGTCACTCGACTCTATAAATGGTTCTTTTGTGACTATTCCTTTTACAAATAAACCAAAAAAATTAAAAAATGTCAGTATTACGAATATTATAAAATCCTGTTTGAAATTACTATGAAAAACTTGATTAGGATTTTTTATAAAACATATAAAATCTTTACTTAAAAGGTTCTTAAAATTTTTGTTCATTTATCACATTATATTTTTAAAACCGTAACCAAATCTTAATTAGTATTTTGTAAATCAGCATTTTTTTTTCTTATTGATTTCTTCTATTTTTCACTTTTCTGCAGTTAGATTGCCTATTTCGGGTGGTAGTTTGGAGGAATTACTCTTAACGTCAGTTCGTCTAAAAACCTTCAAACGAACTCATTTTAGTTAATCAGTCAGTAAATATATGTGATTTAAACTACAATTGAAATTCTTTTTGGAAAAAGGCATTCTTCATCTTTAAAATAAAACAATCCGTAAAAAGCTGTAACAACTGGTGTTAGAACCCCAAAAAGCAAAGCCAATACTTTTAAATATTGTTTTAATAGATTTTGGTCTATTAAATTAAAGATTCGGCGCAGGTTGTAGGCTGAAAAAATCAAACCGACATCAGTCAATGTCTTGTCGAAAGTTTTTCAGTGCTAAATATTTCGAAAAACTCCAGACGAAATTGTCTACCCAATACGAACAAATCCAGCCGGAATTATGGCAAAAACAATGGGTAGTATTCGCTAAGAAACCTTTTGGAAGTCCAAAGGCGGTGGTGGAATATTTGGGAAGATACACTCATAAAATCGCCACCAGCAACCACCATATTAAAAACATTGATGCTCAAAACGTGACTTTTGATTACAAGGATTACCGAGTAGCGGGCGTTAAAAAACAAATGGCACTTACGCATCAGAAATTTATCAGGCGGTTTTCGTTGCATATTTTGCCGAAGCGGTTTTTAAAAATCCGTCATTATAGTTTTTTGAGCAGTACATGGAAGCGTCAAAAGCTGAAATTTTTGCAGGAAAACCTTAAGTTGAAAGTTTTAGAAAAAGTAGAAAAGAAGCCCTTTTTACCCAATTCTCCTTTTTGTAAAACAGGGAATTTACACCGAATAGCAGTTTTTGACCATCGCGGTCCGCCTGCCTGGTATCTTAGCGATAGCCAAAACGCCATTTCCTGTGAAAACTAATTTTACGGGTAAGGTCACGTACGCTCAAAAGTGAAGAAAAACATTCAAAAACCAAGGTTAAAATTAATCCAAAAAAAAAGAGGACTAAATCCTCTTGACAATACCGCTACAATCTTTACGATAACTCCATAGTGTTGATGGCAGGAAATCGGTTAGGTTCAACACGGGTTTCATTGTTGGTGGTTCGCACGCAACGAAATCCTCGCTGTTAGCGGTAATTCTTTATTTTGACACTTTAGACTTCTGAATGTTCACAGCTTTCTGTTTTATCCATTGAATTGAAATATCAACTGGTGCTGTAATATTGCCAGAAGAAGTATTGTGTCCTAATGTTGAAAACAAGGTATATTCGAAAGGTTTGCCTAAAGCTTTCAAAGTATTTAATTGCTCCATACACAACTTTACTGGAATCTGTATATCTTTCTCACCAAAAAGCCAAAGTCCTGGAATTGAAAGAGTATTCAGAGAAATTTTTGGGTCAGTCGCCACGAATTGATACCTGTCTGGGTCATCTTTCGTATGTTTACGAGCATCAGATTCGGTGTGATTTTCCCAAAAGTTATTTTTTTCATTAGTATAAAACTGAAATCGAAGTTGTTCCAGCGTAGTGATTGTAGGGCAACTAAATAAAACCATAAATTCTATTTGTGGATTTCTATTTGCAGCAATTGGGATTATCCATCCTGCTTGACTGAAGCCAACTAATCCAATTGGTGTTTTTTTATCTTTCAAATATTTTCGAAATGCATTTACTGCTGAACTTGCATCCTGAGATAATAAATTAAGATTAGTAGTGTCAATATTATTCGTGCCAACAGATGGTCCTACATATACACCACCAGATTCTCCAACTCCACGTTTATCATATGTCAATACAGCAATACCTTCTTTGGCAAGACGTTTAGCGAACTCCATTTCTCTTTTTACAGGATCGGACCCATGAACAATCACAACTGCTGCAAGTGTTTTTTTAGGCGTTAAAATCGAGCCTGCTAGAGTGACGCCTTGACTTTCAAACTTTACATCGTGAATGGTAAAGTCGGCAGATTGAGAAAATACCATTTCTGGTAAGGTTATTAATAATGACCAAAGAAATAAGTTAATGTTCATTTTGGTATAAGTTAAAAATTGTTTTGAATTGTCTCGGTCTTCGTTAACATTACCTATAACGTCGGTTCGTCTAAAAACCTTCAAACGAACTCATTTTAGTTAATCAGTTAGTAAATATATATGATTTAAACTACAAGTGAAATTCTTTTTGGAAAAAGGCATTCTTCATCCTTAAAATAAAACAATCCGTAAAAAGCGGTAATAACTGGTGTTAGAACCCCAAAAAGCAAAGCCAATACTTTTAGATATTGTTTTAATAGATTTTGGTCAATCAGGTTGTAATTCGGCGCAGATTGTAGAAGGTAAAAATCAATCCTACATCAAGTAGTTTGAATTTGCAATCCGTGCACGTCAAAATAATCAATGATATTATATTTTACTTTACCTGTTTGAAATTTTCAAATTGCAGATTTTATATGTCGATGCAGAATGAGTACATGGATTATTAATCAGCTATCGTTACTTAAAAAATGATAAATGCGCACTTAGGGGGAATTGAGAGGACCGAAGCAATCACATCTGGTATTTTCTTTTGATTTAGTGCTTGTCGTTGTGGGCACGGATTGCAAATCCGCCTTTACTTTGTATTAGATAAAAAACACTAAATTTATTCAAAGGAAAACAGAGGTGAACTATGAATTCCGCTAACTATGACTTATATCGCGCATTAGTCCTCTGTCTTCTCCTTGAATCCCGTTGAATTGCTTCAAATAGAACGATAGACATCGAGGTTTAATAAAGGCTCTAAAGAAGTTCAACATTTTTGTTTATACTAAATTCAAAGTTATGAAAAACTATTTATTTTATGTAGGTATTGACATTTCAAAATCAAAATTGGATGTAGTTATTTTAGAAAAACAGTCTCCCAATGCATCTAATCATTTCATTGTACAGAATAATTTAAAAGCAATAAAGGAAATTTTAAAAAACTTAATAAAACAGAAAATTGATTTGACTACTGTTTTGTTTTGTTGTGAAAACACCGGTGTTTATACATTTCCTTTGAGTAGTCATTTGTCTGATGAAAAACTGGATTACTGGATTGTTCATGCTATAGAAATTAAGCGTTCTATAGGTATTTCAAGAGGTAAAAATGATAAAGCAGACGCAAAGGATATTGCTTTGTATAGTATTCGAAATATTGACAAACTTAAACTTTCAACATTACCCGAAACCGCAATTCAACAACTAAAATTACTTTATAGTGAGCGAGAAAAAGTGATGAAATCCTTTAAGATTTTTGAAGTTACAAAAGAGAATATTGATTTTATGCCAAAACAAGTTTACAAATCAATTTCAGCAATAAATAATAAAACTGTGAAGTTTCTAAAAACGACATTAAAAGCGATTGAAAAAGAAATGAAAGCAATAATTTCAACTGAAATTGAATTAAAAAAACAATTTGAGTTAATAAAAAGGGCTCCTGGTTTTGGAGACAAAACAGCAATCTATATGCTAATTGCTACAAGAGCATTTACGGCTTTTGATAATGCTAGAAAATTTTCTTGTTATGCTGGAACTGCCCCTTTTGAATATAGTTCGGGTTCGAGTATTAAAGGCAGAACCAAAGTAAATGATATGGCAGGTAAAAAGATGAAATCAATATTACAAATGTGTGCTTTAGTGGCAGTGAAACACGATCCCCAACTCAAAGAATATTATGAAAGAAAAAAAGCAGAGGGTAAGTATGCTATGCTGGTTTTAAACAATGTAAAATGCAAAATTATTGGTCGGGTCTTTTCAGTAATTAACAGGCAAACCCCATACATAAATACAAGTAAATTTACCTGCTAATTTTTAAAATATCACTTGTTTTTTATCATAGAATGCGCTTTCAGGTTTTCATCCAAGTTCCGCTCTTGCCTCTAAAATAACATAATTTTTGTCTGGGTTTTTGCGTGACAAATGACACGAGGCGCCTACACCGGATAATCCTGCTCCTATTATAATAATATCTGTATGATCAGTATTCATGTTTTTATTTTAGAATTAAATGCTGTTGCAAAATACAAAATTGTAGCAAGAAAAAAAACACCATTACATTTTCTTAAGTAACGGTGTTTGTAATTGATATGAAAACTTTTTAAAGTGGAAAAAAAATGGGTTTTTATTAGGATTGAACGACAAATTTATTTTTGAATGATCACCTTTGCGCAGCTGGTTTCATCAAGACACCGTGTTTAAGAGTAGAACGAGTTTTTTTAATTTAATTAAGGATACAGTTAGCATTTATATATATTATCTTTTTAATGAAAAATGACCCATTTTATTGGTTCCATTCTCAAAAATTATTTGAAACCAATAGTCTGTAGACGGTAAAGGTTTTTCATTTAAACTTCCGTCCCAGCCTTCATTATAACCCAAACTTTTTAAAAGTTTTCCGTATCGATCATAAATGTAAATACTATAATTTTGATTAGTTATTTCAGTAATTTTCCAGATATCATTTATACCGTCATTATTTGGAGTAAAAAACTTCGGTATATTATACATTAAAGAATCCCCATTGTTTTCTAAATCACAATCTACACCAACATTAGAAACATTTAGATTTATTTTTGTTTTTAAAGTGCAAAGAGTACTGATATCAGTAACCTGTAGTGTTATTTCTTCATAACCTTTAATAGTATTCTTATACGATTCATTTATTAGAGCACTTATATCGTTTCCAGTACTATCAAAATATGAAAACTTATAAAGCGTAGTGTCGTCAACTAGAAGAGAACTTATTTTTGATAGATTAAATACTGCATATCCACTTCCTGTAGGCTCACATGCATATAAATCTGGAATTTTATTTAAAGTAAAAGAGGGTGTAGTTTGTAATTCAATCTGCGTATCCTCATAGCAATTTGGGTTGTTTTTATTTCCGACACGAATATAGATAGTTTCAGTATAAGGATTTTTATTAGAATAATTTACAGGCAAAGGAGATGGAAGATTATTACCTAATTTGTCTTTGTAAGAGAAAATAAAGTCATCGGGATTTTTAACTAGATCTTTCTCTATTGATGACATATCAAAACCAGAAGAAAAACCATTTCCTAAATCAGCGCAAGATGTCAAAATTGGTATAGCATTTAAATCAGGTTTTTTTGTTTGAATGTAATTATAGGTGTTAAAAAGGTAAACAGATCCAGCATAGCCTATGTGATTTTGTTCATTAGCATCCAAAGCGTCCCAGAAAGCACCTACAAACAAATTCTCTCCATTTAAGGAAAGAGAGCCGCCAAAATAATCGCTGTTATGCCTTATTTTTGGTTGAATAATTTGAATTTCTTTCCAATTTTCATTGTTGTCTTTTTGAAACATATAGACGCGACCATAAACTTTTGATAAATTACCATTGGAGTCGTATTCATATTCAGTTCCGCTTACGGCCATTTTATTTTTATAAATTTCCAATCTGTCACCAAAACCGAAATGATTACTCGAACCATCAGATGCCCTGATTTTTTGTTGTGCTGTCCAATTACCATTTGAATTTTTCTTAAAAATATAAACGGATCCTAAAGATGTTAGAGGGCCTCCTCCGTCTCCACTTAAGTTGGAATCGTAATCATCCTCGCGGCTAGCCGAAATAGTAATGACATCTTCATTAATTTTAACAACCCCCCCAAATCTGTCTTGTAATCCTCTGTAATCATAGGCAACTAATTTTTTAATTTCACTCCAGGTGTTAGAATTTGCATTTTTTTCAAAAACATAAGCTGCTCCAGCCCAATTATCACCTTCGTTTTCAGCCCCAATTACAACAGTATTTCCAGAAATAGCTACAGAACCACCAAAGTTGTCTCTCTGCCCTCTATCACTTGCCACAATTTTTTGAGTTAATGACCAAACGCCGGCACTATCTCTAAAATAAATATATGCAGCACCTGCATTATCAGAGAAATTCATTAAGGAACTATCGGTGCTATTATAGGAAGCACCAACAACCATTTGGTCACCTAACAGAGCAATTTTTATACCAAAATTATCCCATAAAACATCTTCAGGTTTAGCTATTTTTTGAGTAAATACATATAAATCATTAGCATCCCTTTCGTACATGTATATAGCATTCCCACCTCTCGGGTTAAGTGGATCACAACCAAAAACGGCAAGTGTTTTATCTTCCATTACAACTAAAGCACCAAAACCGCAGTATCTTTCCGTTGTTGGAAGCTTTAATTCTTGATAAATAGACCATCCATCGCAATCTTGTTTTGCTATATAAACTTTGCCCGCATTTTCTATGCTTCCGATATTTTCTTGATTAACACCGAAAGCAACAAAACCATCATATGTAGAAATTGAGGAACCAAAGGCATTATCAATGGATCTAATGGGCGCAACAATTTTAAAATTTTGTTTCCATTGTTGTGAGTATAGCGTTAATACACTAAACAATATTAGTAGTGTAAAAAAGTTTTTTAGTTTCATAATTATTTTCAAGCGAAAGCTAAATTAAAATATTTTTTTGGACGAGACAAAATCTGATAGCGTCCGACTTATCTAACCTAAATTGAGCTGCTTTGTTTGACAAGCGTATGTGATTATCTGCTTTCAAATATATAAATAAATTATTACAAAATTTCAAAACAACTTCATATTGTCGTATGCCATAATTCGCGTGAAGGATGGCAGTGAAAATCCTTTTATAAAGCGTAGCGCAATAAAAGATTGCAACGTACAGCCTGACCCGTAGTTTTTACGGAGGGACACGCCCAAATTATTTTCCTTTACCAGCCTGTTATTTTGTCAAATAACTGCCTAAAATTCAAAATGGTAAAATACTTGTTTGGGTTGCAAAAATTTTATAATTTTGCAGTCCAATTTTATTATGTAAATTAAAGAAGAAGATGGATATCAAAAGAGTAGCAATAGACGCTGTGAATGAAACAATTGTAATGACTGTTGTTCACATGGATTACAAAGGACAAGTAGCAAAAAGAATAAACGAAAAAATGCCTTTGGCAACGGTTAAAGGATTTAGAAAAGGTGCGGTGCCTAAAGATCTTGTTGAAAAACAATATGGTAAAGCAATCAAACAAGAAGAAATTCAAAAAGTGGTTGATTTGGCTTTGGAGCGTTTTGTACAATCAGAAAGATTAAACCTTCTTGGTACGCCACTTCCTAAAGTAGACGAACATTTTTCTTGGGATGCTGAAGAGTTGGTTTTCGAATATGAAATTGGGTTGGTACCAAACTTCGAATTGGATCTGGAAGCTAAAAACGACATTGTAAAATATGTGGTTTCAGCGGATGATAAAATGATTGAAGGTCAGGTAGAACGTATTCAAAAACAATTTGGAACTGCGATTCCTCAAGAGGTTGTTGCTGCAGATTCAGATGTAACGGGAACTTTCACAAACGAAGAAAAAGAAATTAATAACGCGACTACTATTGCTGCTGATCTTTTTAAAGACAAAGCGACTTTTGATTTATTCATCGGTAAAAAAGTAGGAGATGTTGTGACTGTAAATACAAAAGATTTATTTGAAGACGTACATCAATTGATGGACGTGTTGAAAGTAAGTCATGATGACGTTCACGGTTTAGATGTTGATGTAAACTTCACAATCGAAGCGATCAACACTGCTGAATTAGCAGAATTGAACCAAGAATTGTTCGACAAATTGTTTGGAGCTGGAACTGTTTCTTCACTTGAAGAATTGAAAGCAAAAATCAAAGAAGATGCTGAGACTCAATTTGCACAACAAGCAGACCAAAAATTATTAGGTGATGTAACTGAGTTCTTAATCGAAAGCACGAAATTTGATTTGCCAGCTGAATTCCTTAAAAAATGGTTACAAACTGTAGGAGAGAAGAAATTATCTCCTGAGGAAGCTGAAGTAGAATATGTACGTTCTGAAAAAGGATTGCGTTTTCAATTGATCGAAGGCAGAGCAATGGCTCAATCGGATATCAAAATCACTTTTGAAGACTTGAAAACATTCACTACAAAAAATATCCGTCAACAAATGGTGCAATTCGGGCAAACAAATCCTACTGACGAAGAAGTTCAAGGAATTGTAGCTAGAGTTTTGTCTAACCAAGACGAAGTGAAAAGACTTTCGGACCAAGTTGTTGCGGAAAAATTATTGGAATTGTTCAAAGAAAAAGCAAATCCTACTACTAAAGAAGTGACTTACGAAGAATTTATTGCTGCTTCTTACGGAGAATAAATAAGAGTTTGTACTGTTGTAAAGTTGAAAGTCAAAAGCCCTAAGAGCGAGAGATTATTAAAATTTTATGATTTGATTACGGATACGAAACAATAAAAAATAGTTATATTTGAGCGTCAGAAAAATATTTTTTGGCGCTCTTTTGTTTGAATTAATTTCAGGAGCTAATCCAGCTGTACGTTTCAAGTTTTTTCTTCCGTTTCTGTTTTTTAAATTCCTGCAAGAGCTTCTTCCAGTCGCTTTGCAAGAATAAAAAAACTAAAAAACGGAATTCAAAAAGCTTTTTACTCCCATCTGGGCTAAAAATAAGACATATTGACATCATTTGGAAATAGGTATGACCTTTGCATTAATTCGAATCACAAGATATTACGTAAAACTTAGAACAAAAAAATATGAACTACGGTAAAGAATTTAAAAAATTTGCTACAAAGGACCACGGCGTAAACTCGATGTATTACGATAAAATCGTAGGTGCAATGACTCCTAAAAACATGACTCCATATATCATTGAAGAACGTCAGTTGAATATTTCACAATTAGACGTTTTCTCCAGATTGATGATGGACAGAATTATATTCCTTGGAACAGGAATTGATGACCAAATTGCAAACATCGTTCAAGCACAGTTATTGTTCCTTGAAAGCGCGGATGCTTCTAAAGATATTCAAATTTATTTGAACTCTCCTGGAGGAAGCGTTTACGCAGGATTAGGGATTTATGACACAATGCAATACATCAAACCAGACGTAGCAACGATTTGCACAGGAATGGCAGCTTCTATGGGAGCAGTGCTTCTATGTGCCGGTGCAGCAGGAAAACGTTCGGCATTGCCACATTCAAGAGTAATGATTCACCAACCATCAGGTGGGGCGCAAGGAGTTGCAACAGATATGGAAATCAACTTACGTGAAATGTTGAAACTGAAAGATGAGTTGTACAAAATTATCTCTCAGCATTCCGGACAAACTTTCGATAAAGTTCATACGGATAGTGAACGTGATTATTGGATGATCGCTGAAGAAGCAAAAGCATACGGAATGATTGATGAAGTTTTAATAAGAGGATAAATTATTAGTCGAAAATCAAAAGTCGGAAAGTCAAAAGCATTGCTCAAACTTTACGACTTTTGACTTTATGACATTAGACTATAAAAATGGCAAAAGTAGTATTAGAATGTTCGTTTTGTGGAAGAAAGAAGCCAGAAACCCAATTATTGATTGCTGGGATCAATGCTCATATCTGTGATAAATGTATTGAACAAGCGCACGGAATTGTTCTTGAAGAAATAAAATCCAGCGGAAGTTCAAAACTGGTTGGAGATTTGATTTTGAAAAAACCAAAAGAAATCAGAGCGTTCTTAGATCAATATGTGATTGGACAGGACCAAACTAAAAAAGTAATGTCGGTTGCGGTTTACAATCACTACAAACGTTTGATGCAACAGCAATTAGACGATGAGGTTGAGATTGAAAAAAGTAACATCATCATGGTGGGACAAACGGGAACAGGAAAAACATTGGTGGCAAAAACCATTGCAAAAATGTTGGATGTGCCTTTAGCGATTGTTGATGCGACAGTTCTTACTGAAGCAGGTTATGTTGGGGAAGATGTGGAAAGTATTTTGACGCGTCTTTTGCAAGCGGCCGATTATGATGTTGCCAAAGCAGAACGCGGAATTGTTTTCATTGACGAAATAGATAAAATTGCACGTAAAAGTGACAATCCTTCTATTACGCGCGACGTTTCGGGTGAAGGTGTGCAACAAGCACTATTAAAATTATTAGAAGGAACAGTTGTAAATGTACCACCAAAAGGAGGACGCAAGCATCCAGACCAAAAATTTGTTGAGGTCAATACACAAAACATTTTGTTTATTGCCGGTGGTGCTTTTGATGGTATCGAAAGAATTATTTCGAAGCGATTAAACCGTCAGGCGGTGGGTTATTCTACTTCAAAAAATGTGGACAATATTGACAAAGACAATTTGCTGCAATACATTATTCCAAAAGATATCAAAGATTTTGGATTGATTCCGGAGATTATTGGTCGTTTGCCAGTATTGACACACATGGATCCTCTAGACAGAGAGACCTTGCGTGCGATTTTGACACAACCTAAAAATGCGTTAATCAAACAATACGAGAAATTGTTTTTAATGGATGATGTTGAATTCACTATTACCAACGCAGCACTTGATTTTATTGTGGATAAAGCGTTAGAATACAAGTTAGGCGCTCGTGGATTACGTTCCTTATGCGAGGCCATTTTAACAGATGCGATGTATGAATTGCCGAGCTCTGATGATAAAACATTAGAAATTGACGTAGATTATGCCAAAGAGACGTTGAATAAAAATTTATTGAAACGTTTAGAGATTGCATCATAATAAATGCATTTTTCTTAAAAATACAAACCTGTTCATTCATTTGAACAGGTTTTTTTATGGGTAATTTACACTATTTGTTATTGTTTGATAAAAGGAAGATTATTTTTTTTTATCAACGTCAGATTGTCGATTTTTGTGCATTCTAAATTAAATAATTGTAGCATGCAAGTAGAAGAGATTGAGGTTATTTTATTAAAAGTTTCTGGTCAGGACAAACCTGGTGTAACTGCTGGTCTGACATCCATCTTGGCAAATTATGATGCCATCATTTTAGATATTGGTCAAGCAGATATTCATGACACGTTATCTTTAGGTATTTTATTTGAAATAAAAGCGGGTTCTTCTTCTGGACCTGTTTTGAAAGATCTATTGTTTAAAGCATATGAATTGGGTGTCAAAGTTAAATTTATTCCTATCTCGATTGCAGATTACGAAATTTGGGTAAAAGCACAACGCAAACAACGCTACACCATCAATGTATTGGGAGAAACACTGACCGCTGTTCAATTAGCGGCTGTAACCAAAATACTGTCCAACCAAAATTTAAATATTGATGCGATCAAAAGGTTAACGGGTAGGGTTTCTATTATTGAGAAAGAAGAATTTCCACGATCTTGCATACAATTATCAGTTACAGGTACAATTGTAGATAAATCGTTTATGACCGCCAGTTTTATGGAAATTTCCAGAACTTTGGATGTGGATATTTCTTTTCAAGAAGATAATATGTATCGAAGAAATAGGCGTTTGGTGTGTTTTGATATGGATTCTACATTAATTCAAACGGAAGTAATTGATGAATTGGCTGAATTGGCGGGCGTCGGAGAGCAAGTAAAAGCCATCACAGAAGCAGCGATGAATGGTGAAATAGATTTTAGCGAAAGCTTCAAGCAACGTATGGCTTTATTAGAAGGCTTAAGCGAAGAAGTTCTGCAAACTGTTGCTGAAAATCTGCCTATAACCAAAGGAGCGCATCGATTAATGAAGGCTTTAAAATATTATGGCTATAAAACCGCTATTTTATCGGGAGGCTTTACCTTTTTTGGAAAATACCTTCAAAAGGAATTAGGGATTGACTATGTTCACGCCAATGAATTGGAAATTAAAGAAGGAAAATTGACAGGCAACTATATCGGAGAAATTGTCGATGGTAAAAAGAAAGCAGAATACCTTCAAGCCATAGCCGATAAAGAAGGCATTCACATCAATCAAACTATTGCCGTGGGCGATGGTGCCAATGATTTGCCAATGTTGAATTTAGCAGGTTTAGGAATTGCTTTTCATGCTAAACCTACGGTAAAAGAAAAAGCAGAAAGTTCTATTTCCAGCTTAGGTCTCGACGGTGTTTTATATCTCTTAGGCTACCACGACAGACATATTGATATGATGGAGGAGGAGTAAATAAGCGAGATACTTATTTACTTTTTATTTACTAAGTCACAATCATACTTAATTTTTAATACAGATAATTTTCTAATAATTACATTTATACAATTATACAAAATATAAAAAACCTCGAAAATAGTGGTCAAAAAACGCGTATAATATCTTGAATGCCCTCGTCAACAAAGTATCCATACTTTACTAAGTTTATATGACAATTATATTTTTTAGGAGAGCAATATTCAAAGCTAAGTCGAGAAATAAACGTTCCTTATCGCTATAATCTGGCTAGAATATTTTCAATTATAAATTTTTTCTGTCATCAATAAAAAATAGTTCAATATGTTCGGCATTCAATTCTACGTTGTTAAATTGCATCATAAACATGGCTTTATGCAGTTTTTTATCTCGAATTTCTTCTTTATACTTATCTATTCCTTTTTTAATAGTGTGCACTTTTTCTAAATAATCCTTTTCTCCTGTTTTTTCATACCGTTCATTCAATTGTCAATTCTCGCGAAATTGCCGGAAAATCAAGATTCGGTTGATCCTCTATCCAAACGTGTTGCCTTCTCAGACAGTTTTTACTTTTTTGTTATTATTTCTTTAGTTATGTATAATAATTTTTTTACTAAAATTTCCTTTAGTGGTTTGAATTTTTGCAATGTATACACCGGCACTTATTTTTTTAATGGGGAGCTGAATGTTGTGTTGTTCTTGATTTTCAATCTTCCAACTAATGATTGATTGGCCAATTGTGTTAAATAATGAAACTTCTTTAACCATTACATCTAATATGTTATTGTTGATTATTAAGCTGTTTGAGTTTTTTAAATAGGCGGTAATATCATTGTTATTAATGGTGTTGTCACCTATACCTAAGGTTTTATCTGTAAATCGTAATGAAAAACGAGTTTTGTTTTCTCCTTTTGTGAGGTTTGTTTCAAATGCTTCATTGCGGATATTGTGGTATAAACCTGTCATGTCATCATAAATATAAAAAGCCTGTTCCTTATCGAAGTTTTCTGAACTATCAATCATGAACTTTACTTTTCCTACAGTATCTGTTTTTACACCAATAGGGTAGGAGGCATTTGCATCAAAAAAGCCTTCTCCTTCAATAACCAATTGTTCTTCTCCATTCAATAAATACATGTCGTTTGGAAAATCATCGTTGATGTAGCCGTCATAGCCATCATCGATTCCACTTGTAGCTTTATCATCCATGAAAGCTAATAAAACCTGTCGATGGTAATTATTATTGGAATCAAATCCCAATCGAATTCTTTTAAAAGCATCATTAATTGTTGGATCACTTTCATTTTCTGTTAACTTTTTGCTGTTTTTAACATTGGGGTTAATTTTAAATAGGGTATTGCTTTCAGGATTATCTTCTTTTGCAAATATTCTTTGTCCGTTGTTAAAAACAACCTTTTTATTTTTACCAGAGCCAGTTTTTCCATATACAAAGAACCCTTGCCCAACAGGGATATAATATTTTGGTCTTTTCGTACTCAATCCTTTCCCCCTAATTACACTGGGTGCGACCGCTGCGATTCCACCTGATAAATTTAGTACAGCAAAACCCCCGAGATAATTGGATAAAACATGTGAATTATTGTCTGATGAATGTTCCCAAAAATATAAAGTCCCATCTACACCAACATCTTGTAATCGATCAACAGAATTTATATTATCGGCTATAAAAATTCTAGCATCAATAGCGGATGGATATGGGTTTCCAACAAGTAATAATTGGTCCGCGCTGATGGTATTTGAATCCACCAATCCATTGTTAGGTTTTCCGACAAATGTAAAGTTTGAGGCCGCTCCACTTCCTTTTAAGGTGTATCCTTGACCTGCTCTAAGTTCACTGGTTTCTGTTATTTGTATCCAATTAGCATAGGCATCAGTATTAGGTTCAAATTTATATAACCAATATCGAGCTAAACTTACAGGTGTCCCTGCGTTTCCGGACGCACCATCGTAACCGGAAACCCAGTTGATGTTTCTTGGCACAGCATTAAGACCATCTTTCATAACACCAGTAACAGTGTAGTTGGTATTATTGGCGGCTGGGTTGATTGGACTTACAGGAGAGCTCCAGTAATTATAATTGTATTTGTTAGACTGACCTTGCTGGTCTCTTTCTATTGATCCAGTGCTTAAATAATCTAAATCGCTTTCAATAGTTTGTAATAATTGTGACTTGCTCTGTAAATCTATTTTCCCATCTAATTTTAAGTACCAGTCATTTTGTAAATTGGAGTCATTCATCGTAATTTTTTTACCGGAATCAACAAGCATCCCCAAATCAACATTATCAAAGGGTTCGGTAATATCATTTTGTACTTTCACAATGGACCAATCATAATCCATAATATCAGCTCCTCTAATTTGTTTTGTTGGACTATCGACTGCTGTTGCAAAACCCCCGCTTCGTTCTGTTATGAAAGGCATAGGTGCTTGTTGCGCATAAATATTTTTATGATTAAAGATTTTCATTCCGGTTCCCAAGTCGACGCTGGTTGTGGTTAAGTCATCTACAATATCGTCTTTATAAGTATCCATTTGGTAATAGCGAAGCAAATCAGTAAATGAGATTGCTATTTCAGTCGATTTGGCAACAACTTTAGGGATTACTTTACCTCTTAATTGTGGACTTGTTTCGTCAATTTCCTGATAGACCATTCTTTGCAATTGGGAATCAGTTAGCGCAACATTAAACACGCGTACCTCATCTATTTTTCCTTTGAAATATTTGGTATTCGTGCTTGGATCTTTCCCTAAAGTGAAAAGAGAAGCATCATCATTGATTTTTCCAGATGCGGCAACTGTTTGTATTAACTTTCCATTCAAATACAATTTTAAAAAACCTCCGCCGTATACGGCTGCAACATGATACCATTGTGAAAATGTTAAGGGAGTATTATTTACAGCTGTAATGCCATTTACCACTGCTTCTAATTTTTTAGCAGATGTAATCCGTATTTGAAAATTATTTTGTCCAGCGATGACTCCGTCAGAAGAAAATGCTGAATTCAAATTGATCCATGCCATAAATGAAGCGTTGGCTAATCTTCCTAGAATTGGGGTACTTTGTCCATAATCGTTTCTCCCGTCAAAATCCAGAAATAGTTTAGAGCGAATATCTCTTGGAGAACCAAAATAGGAAGTATTAGTGTCAAAAGCATCTAAAATGCCATCTTTGTCAATGTCTACGTTGGAGCCCGCAGCACCAATGATACCGTCATTATTGGTGTCTATATCTTTTGGTGCGTAAATTAATTTATTGTTGGCAATGTCTAAAGCGCCGCCGGATTGTGATGAAATATCTAAATAATCAGGGATTCCATCTGTATCTGAGT
This sequence comes from Flavobacterium sp. DSR2-3-3, assembly GCF_049896585.1. NCBI lineage: Bacteria > Pseudomonadati > Bacteroidota > Flavobacteriia > Flavobacteriales > Flavobacteriaceae > Flavobacterium > Flavobacterium sp. DSR2-3-3. The sequence continues at coordinate 40,978 of NZ_JAFCUP010000008.1, read as the reverse complement.
CTTTAAGATAGGTAGTGGCAGTTCCTTGGTTTAAATTTCCATATACTCCGGCCGAGTAATCAAAAATGTCTAATATACCGTCTCCAAAACCTTCGTAAATTCCATCTCCATTATTGTCTTTGTTTCTAATTTTTTCTGATTCCACTCCGTCTCCACTCCCGTCTCCATTTATGTCTCCATCCCCGTTAACATAACCTGTGACCGCACTAGTACTGCTATTGCCAGCTCCGCTTTCATCCACATCAAAAAGGCTGTCATTATCACTGTCTAAATCTAAATAATTAGGAATTGCATCATTATCAGAGTTTAATACAGCTTGATTAGCTACAGAAGCTGCACTGTCAAGTAATCCGTCTCCATCTCCGGATACCACATCTAATTTCCCTTTTCCATTGCTTAAATTTCCAAGTCCGGCTTCAATAACATCAGGGATCCCATCATTATCACTGTCTAAATCAAAATAATTAGGTATTAAATCCCCATCAGTATCCCCACAAATAGGAACAACAAATAGCTGAACTTTATCCATAAAATTCCCAGAGCTCTGACTACCAGAAACCGTTCCTAGCACCGTAAAAGTTAAACGGGTTGTGGTTTGACCTGCGGGGACAAGATATCTTCCAGTATATTCTGTCCAGGAAGCATCTGGTGCTGAAACAAAATCGCCCTGACTTGTTAAGATGCCAGTTGGGTTCCCAATTAATAATTGTGCCACATCTTCGTTGACACTATTAGCATACCCTTTCCGTTTGCGATGTGCAAAGGACCATTGAAGTACATCTCCAGGAGTGGTTGCAATATCTTGATAAAAACCATCATCGCTGGAGGCGTTTATCTCGGCATATTGAATTCCTGAAAAAGCTTTACCATTTATGTCATCTACAGGATCATGAGAGTTATTCCATATTTCCAAATAATTGTTTGCAGCGTCAGCGCTTTTCCATGCGGGTATCAGACTCGCATCGCCTTTCCAAATGCCCATTGTACCACTACCCGTTTTATCTGTTGGACCATTATCTAAACCTGAGGTAATAATGTTTTTATCTTCAAAATCGGCATTTAACAATCGGGGCTTTACAAAGTCAGGGCATTCTGTTGTGTCTAAAATACCATCATTATCGTCATCAATATCCACATTATCACGAATACCATCACCGTCACTATCAAAAAATGCATCAGCGACCCACGTTACAATTACTTGGCCGCTAAAGCCGTTACCACCTGTTCTTGGGGTACTACCAGAATTACTATTTTGACCGCCGCCGCCGCCGCCACTGAGTGCTGTTGCCGCATTACCATTTCCACCTGTACTTGAATTTCTTCCTGAAGCACCATTTCCTCCACCATAATTTCCTCCTGTCCCTGCGGTGCCTCCTATACTATTGAATCCAATGCTTCTGTATCCCGCACCGCCGCCGCCGCCGCCGCTCGTTCCAACAACAGTTGTTGTTGTATTTCCGGTACCTCCCGCACCTCCTATAAAGGTGTGGAACACGGATGTTGTTGCAGCTCCCGAACCATTAATGGGACTGCTTCCTGTATTAACATTTCCGCCATTACCACCTCTTGCTGTTGCTATTGGTGTTGAGCTAAAAAATGAAATGCCTCCTGCATTTCCATTAGCACCGGATACCCCGGTTCCACCGAGTCCAACAGTAACATTAATTACGGCCAAAGCAGTAACATTTACGTCAACAATTTTGTTGTAATTTCCGCCTCCGCCTCCGCCTCCGGTAGCAAAATTGATATTTGTACATCCACCACCAGCACCACCTCCGCCCCAAAGTTGGACAGTTACTTTGCTAACACCAGAGGGTACTTTGAAAGTGCCATTGCTTGTAAAAGTTCTGGATTGGGTCTGTGAATTCGCGATAAAACATGAAAGGATTAAAAACGAAGTAAGAGAGTACTTGTAAGTAAAGAGAGTAGTTTTTTTCATATGATTTGGGCAATATTATGAATAACTAATTATAAATATTTGATAAAAATCAACTGTCATCTGTAGGTTAATGGAGCAGTTAATTTAAAATGATATTAATTTGTAATCTATTTGTTATCAAATATATACATATTATTTTAACAAGAATTGTTTACCCGATTAAAAGCGTTTGGCATCGATAAAATGCAATTACGAACTAAATATGTAAGTTTTATTGTAGGAAAATTGAAGTTAATGTTTTTTGAAGATGTAAATCTATTTTTATAGAGGGTTGTGAAGTATGCTGACGCCCAAAATTTGGACAATATATGCTGACTAATTTAGATAGGACTAAAAGCCTTAAATTAGCACTATTATGTCCAGATTGAAAAGAACCTTAGGGAAAGACTTCAAAGCCAAAGTTGTTTTGGAAGCCTTAAAAGAGAAAGATAAAATTGTGGTATTAGCAAAAAAATAAAAGTTGCTGACCAACTAAATTTCAATGTGGAAGACGGACGGTATACGGAATCTTTCTGCGGTTTTTTCTGCAGAAAAATCGGTCTTCGCCAAAGATGAAATTCCAACAGCGAAACGCTATGCTCAAATAGGTCAGCTAACTTTGGAAAATGACTTTTTAAAAAAAAGTCTGGGTTAGTACCCATCCGTGAGCGAGTGAAAATCGTCGATATTAAAAATAAATTGAGCATTGTCAAACAATGTCGATTATTAGAAATTCATCGTGGCGGTCTTTATTGCAAAGCAAAACAGGAAAGTTTAGAGAACTTGAAAATAATGCAATTACTAGATCAACAGTATTTTAATACTTCATTTTATGGCTGCAGGAAATTGACGTTGTAGCTCAAGGATTTAGGTATTATAATCAATCGCAAACGGGTAAAACGATTGCTTTAAATCATCAATTGGCAAACCATTTATAGAGAACCTTAAACAACAATAAGTGATAAAGAACATAAGAAATACCCTTATTTACTCAAAGGTTTAAAGATTACCCGTAAAAATAAAGTGTGGGCAACAGGTATCACCTATATTCCTATGGCAAAAGGATTTATGTATTTTACTGCGAATATAAATTTGCATGCAAGATTTATTTTGAACTGCATTGTAAGCAACACAATGAGTGCCGATTGGTGCGCCTGAAATTTTCAATACAGACCAAGGAAGTCAATACACCAGTGAGGTTTGCACCAATGTGCTATTAAACAATGAAATAAAAATTTCTATGGACGGTAAAGGACGAGCTATTGACAAAATTTTATAGAAAGATTATGGAGTACAGTCAAATACGAGAATGTATATTTACAAGAATATGCTGACGGAATCAGTCTTTATAAAGGACTTAAAGGGTATTTTGAATTTTATAATACACGGCAACTTCATCAGTCATTAGACTATGGAAAGGCTTATGACAATTATTACAAAAAAAAAGCAGTGGCATAAAATTAAAATAACTTTTTTTGGCTTTTTATAATAGCCAAAAGTTGTCTCCGATTTTAACCAAGATAATAGAATATCAAACTAAAAATCTATCTTAAATCGTGGAGATTTTTGTCTAAAAAATGGGTAAGACGTAAAAAGACATATAAAAATTATACAAAATATAAAAAATGTTGAAAATAGTGGTCAAAAAACGGCGTATAATATCTTGAATGCCCTCGTCAACAAAGTATCCATACTTTACTAAGTTTATATGACAATTTTATTTTTTAGGAGAGCAACATTCAAAGCTAAGTCGAAAAATAGACGCTCCTTATCGTTATAATCTGGCTAGAATATTTTCAATTATAACTTTTTTCTGTCAGCAATAAAAAATAGTTGAATATGTTCGGCATTCAATTCTACGTTGTTAAATTGCATCATAAACATGGCTTTATGCAGTTTTTTGTCTCGGATTTCTTCTTCATACGGATCTATTACTTTTTCAATAGTGTGCACTTTTTCTAAATAATCCTTTTCGCCTGTTTTTTCATACCGTTCATCCAATTGTCAATTCTCAAAAAAAATATCCGGCAAATCAAGATCCGGTTGATCTATATCCAAACGTGTTGCCTTCTCATACAGTTTTTACTTTTTTTATTTTATTTCTTTAGTTATGTATAATAATTTTTTTACTAAAATTTCCTTTAGTGGTTTGGATTTTTGCAATGTATACACCGGCACTTATTTTTTTAATGGGGAGCTGAATGTTGTGTTGTTCTTGATTTTCAATCTTCCAACTAGTGATTGATTGGCCAATTGTGTTAAATAATGAAACTTCTTTAACCATTGCGTCTAATATGTTATTGTTGATTAACAAGGTGTTTGAGTTTTTTAAATAGGCGGTAATGTCATTATTATTAATGGTGTTGTCAGCTATACGTAAGGTTTTATCTGTAAATCGTAATGAAAAACGGGTTTTGTTTTCTCCTTTTGTAAGGTTTGTTTCAAATGCTTCGTTGCGGATATTGTGGTATAGACCGGTCATGTCATCATAAATATAAAAAGCCTGTTCCTTATCAAAGTTTTCTGAACTATCAATCATGAACTTTACTTTTCCTACAGTATCTGTTTTTACACCAATAGGGTAGGAGGCATTTGCATCAAAAAAACCTTCTCCTTCAATTACCAATTGTTCTTCTCTATTCAATAAATACATGTCGTTTGGAAAATCATCGTTGATATAGCCGTCATAGCCATCATCGATTCCACTTGTGGCTTTATCATCCATGAAAGCTAATAAAACCTGTCGATGGTAATTATTATTGGAATCAAATCCCAATCGAATTCTTTTAAAAGTATCATTAATTGTTGGATCACTTTCATTTTCTGTTAACTTTTTGCTGTTTTTAACATTGGGGTTAATTTTAAATAGGGTATTGCTTTCAGGATTATCTTCTTTTGCGAATATTCTTTGTCCGTTATTAAAAACAACCTTATTATTTAAACCTGAGTCAGTTTTTCCATATACAAAGAACCCTTGCCCAACAGGGATATACCATTTTGGTATTTTCGTACTCAATCCTTTACCGCTAATTCCACTGGGTGCAACCGCTGCGACCCCTCCTGATAAATTTAGTACGGCAAAACCCCCGAGATAATTGGATAAAACATGTGAATTATTGTCTGATGAATGTTCCCAAAAATATAAAGTCCCATCTACACCAACATCTTGTAATCGATCAACAGAATTTATATTATCACTTATAAATTTTCTAGCATCAATAGCGGATGGATATGGGTTTCCCACAAGTAATAATTGGTCCGCGCTGATGGTATTTGAATCCACCAATCCATTGTTAGGTTTTCCGACAAATGTAAAGTTTGTGACCGCTCCACTTCCTTTTAGGGTGTATCCTTGACCAGCTCGGAGTGGAGTGGTCTCTGTTATTTGTATCCAATTAGCATAGGCTTCAGTATTAGATTCAAATTTATATAACCAATATCGAGCTAAACTTATCGGTGTCCCTGCGTTTCCGGACGCACCATCGTATCCGGAAACCCAGTTAATATTTCTTGGTATAGTATTAAAACCGTCTTTCATAACACCATTAACAGTGTAGTTGTTGTTGATCGTTGCTTGGTTAATAGGGCTTACCGGAGAACTCCAGTAGTTAAAATTGTATTTGTTAGACTGACCTTGCTGGTCTCTTTCAATTGATCCGGTAATGGTTGTTTCCAGATCGCTTTCAATAGTTTGTAACAATTGTGATTTGCCCTGTAAATCTATTTTACCATCCAATTTCAAGTACCAGTCGTTTTGCAATTTGAAGTCATTGCCAATTGTTATCTTTTTATCGGCATTGACAATCATTCCTAAATTAGTTAGATCGGAGGTGGTGTTTACATCATGTTTAACAACGATAATGGAAAATCGACTGTCAACTGCATCCTGACCTCTAATTTGATCCAGTGTAGAACCAACAGCGGTAGCAACATCTCCTGTTTGCTGGGTTATAAATGGCATTGGTGCTTGTTGTATTTTTAGGTTTTTCACATTATAAATTTTAGCTCCGGTTGTCACGTCGATTGCTGCTGTTGTATGATTATCGATTACATTGTCCTTGAAGTTGTCCATTTTGTAATAGCGTTTCAAATTTGCCCAAGGTAGTCCAGTGATGTCTTTTGGGATAATTTCACCCCTAATTTGTCCAACGTTAGCCTTAATTTCCTGATATACCATTTTCTGTAATTGGGAATCAGTTAAGGCAGTGTCGAAAACACGAATTTCATCGATGCTTCCTTTAAAGAATCTGTCGTTTGCTGACGGGTTTTTTCCAATTGTTAAAAGCGAATTGTCCGCTGGTAAGGCACCTGATATTGCAGCGCTATTTATCATTGTTCCGTTTACATAGAGTTTTAGTAAACTATTGCTGCTATCATAAACGACGGCTACGTGAATCCACTGCATAGTATTAAGTGCAATTGGTGCAGCAATTGTTGTGGCACCAGTAACTGCTTGTAATGTCTTTGTACCGTTTACTTTTAATTGGAACTTATCCTGCCCAACAATGATGCCTTCTGCAGAATAAAGACTATTGAGGTTGATCCAAGCCATCAGGGTAGCATTGGGCAATCCGTTAATCACAGATATATCCTGACCGTAATCATTTCTTCCATCGAATTCAATAAATAATTTGCGTTCTAAATCTCTTGGAGAACCAAAATAGGAAGTATTAGTATCAAAAGCATCTAAAATGCCATCGTTGTCAATATCGGTGTTGTAGCCCGCAGCACCAATGATACCGTCATTATTGGTGTCTATATCTTTTGGTAAATAGATTAATTTATTGCTGGTAATATCCCAAATAGTTCCATTGGCTTTTAAATCAAGATAATCAGGTATTCCATTTCCATCGGAGTCTTTTAGATAGGTAGCTGCAGGATAAGTTAGGTTTGCAGTTCCTTGATTTAAATTTCCATATACTCCGGTCGAGTAATCAAAAATGTCTAATATACCGTCTCCAAAACCTTCGTAAATTCCATCCCCATTATTGTCTTTATTTCTAATTTTTTCTGAATCCACGCCCTCTCCCCGTCCGTCTCCTTTTATGTCCCCATCCCCATTAACATAACCTGTGACAGCACCAATACTGCTATTGCCTGCTCCTGATTCATCCACATCAAAAAGGCTGTCATTATCACTGTCTAAATCTAAATAATTTGCAACCGTATCTCCGTCCGAGTTTAATGGGAGTAAGGCAGCTGATGGGGCTGCGCTATCATGTAATCCGTCTCCGTTTGCATCAACCCAAGAGACATCTATTTTTCCTTTACCATTACTTAAATTTCCAAGCCCAGCTTCAATAACATCAGGTATCCCATCATTATCACTGTCTAGATCAAAATAATTAGGTATCGAATCACCATCAGTATCCCCACAAATAGGAACAACAAATAGCTGAACCTTATCCATAAAATTCCCAGTGCCGTTACTACCAGAAGCCGTTCCGAGCACCGTAAAAGTTAAACGGGTTAGTGTTTGTCCACTAGGTACAAGATATCTCCCAGTATATTCTGTCCAGGAAGCATTTGCTGCAGAAACAAAATCTCCTTGACTTATTAAATTGATAATTGATTTAGGTGGTCCAGCTGGCCCAATTAATAATTGCATTACATCTTCAACAGCGCTTCCGGCGTAGCCTGATCGTTTCCGATGGGCAAAAGACCACTGTAATATGTCTCCAGGCGTGGTAACAATATCTTGATAAAAACCTTCATTACCTAAGGCATTTATCTCAGCCCACTGAATTCCTGAAAAAGCCGTGCCTCCTACATCATTTGTCGCCTCTTGTGATTTATGCCATATCTCCAATTGATTGTTAGGGGCGGCACTTTGCCAATCAGGGATGTTACTTGCATCTCCTCTCCAGACCCCTTTTGTTTGAGTTTGATCTGTAGTGCCAGGACTGCCAAAGGTATCTAATGCAGGCGATTTTGTAATATCTCTATCTTCAAAATCGGCATTTAATAACCTAGGCTTTACGAAGTCAGGGCATTCTGTTGTGTCTAAAATACCATCATTATCGTCATCAATATCAACATTATCACGAAAACCATCACCGTCACTGTCAAAAAATGCATCAGCGACCCACGTTACAGTTACTTGGCCTCGAAATCCGTTGCCACCTGTTCTAATGGTACTACCAGAATTACCATTTTGACCGCCGCCGCCGCCGCCACTGAGTGCCGTTGCCGCATTACCGTTTCCACCTGTATTTGAATTTCTTCCTGAAGCACCATTTCCTCCACCATAATTTCCTCCTGTCCCTGCTGTTCCTCCTATACTATTTAATCCAACGCTTCTGTACCCCGCACCGCCGCCGCCGCCGCCGCTCGTTCCAACAACAGTTGTTGTTGCATTCCCGGTACCTCCCGCACCTCCTATATAGGTGTGGGACACGGATGTTGTTGCTGCTCCCGAACCATTAATGGGGCTGCTACCTGCATTAACATTTCCGCCATTTCCACCTCTTGCTGTTACTGCTGCTGTTGAGCCAAATAATGAATCGCCTCCTGCATTTCCATTAGCACCGAATACCCCAGTTCCACCGGGTCCAACAGTAACATTAATTACGGCCAAAGCAGTAACATTTACGTCAACAATTTTGTTGTAATTTCCGCCTCCGCCTCCGCCTCCGGTAGCAAAATTGATATTTGTACATCCACCACCAGCGCCACCCCCACCCCAAAGTTGGACCGTTACTTTGCTGACACCAGAGGGTACCGTGAAAGTGCCAGTGCTTGTAAAAGTTCTGGATTGGGTCTGTGAAGTCGCGATAAAAGATGACAGAAATATAAACAAACTAAGAGTGTACTTCTTAGTAAAGAGAGTAGTTTTTTTCATATGATTTGGGCAATATTATGAATAACTAATTATAAATATTTGATAAAAATCAACTGTCATCTGTAGGTTAATGGAGCAGTTAATTTAAAATGATATTAATTTGTAATCTATTTGTTATCAAATATATATATATTATTTTAACAAGAATTCTTTACCCGATTAAAAGCGTTTTACATCGATAAAATACAATTATCGACTTAATATGTAAGTTTTATTTTATAAAAATTGAACTAAATGCTTTTTTGCAGATGTAAATCCATTTTATTGAAAGTTGTGAAGTATATTAGATTTTTTTTGCTTGGATATTTAAACTTCTCCTTACCATTTTACCTTCTAAAATCGTAATGATTCATCAGCTTATCACTTGTTGCAGATGACTATTGTCGCATTTACCGGGGCTTTTAATAACTGTCTTAAATTAACTTAAATTATTTATATGTGTGTTGAAAAGCAAAATCAATAAATCGTAACATTAAAATTTTACGGTTTTTGTACTAAAAAAGTATTAATTTTATGATAAAACTTAAAGTATCCCTATTTTTTTTAACTGCTACGACTATTTCTTTATCTCCATCGTAATCATTAAAGGATATTTTTTAATATGCGTTTTTTTTTCTCTGTAACACCGAAGGAAAGAGCAAGGTGGTTTGGCAGCTTCTTGCTTTTTATTTTTTGAGCTAGTAGCGCTACAATTTGATGATCCAAGGTTTCAAAATCCAATATTTTTGAAGATATCCTTTGAAATACAATTATTGTAACACTGTAAAAGATGGCTCCCATCATAACAGATTGGTAGGCAGGTATCAACCCCTTTGCGTTGATTTCATTTTTTAAAATGAATTTTTCTGGATTAATTTCTTGTACTGCACGAGTATTAGCAGTAGTTTCTCTGTGCACGGTAGTACAATTGTTTTGCAAGCGGAAAAATAAATTTTAATTAGTTTAGCTAAATCATTGCTGGTATAAAGATTTTTAGATTGGTAAGAAGGTAAACTAATATCTAAAAAAGCAAGGTCCAATGTTTTTTGCTATTAATACATTTTTTGTGATTTTTAAATAGGCTTCTTCGCAGGAATAAGCTGTAATAACATCAATGGGTGTATGATGATAATTATGGTTCGTAAGGATATTTACATACCCATCATTAGTAATGGGATGGAATGGGATGGTCGTTAACTAATAGCAGGTTGTTCTTATCGTTAAATTGTGTTATTTCTAGAACAAGGCATATTCAATTACACATATAATACTTACAAATATTTTTAGATTTTTAACTTTTTTTTTAGGACTTATTCAATAAATTATAAAGACCTGTACCGGTTTTTAAGCATAAATGTCATATTGTTAGGTATTTACAAATTAACCCAACGCAATAATGCATTTTGTAAATTGAACAATAACTTTACGTCACGATTGTTGTAATATTCCTAAAGTATTTTATATCACAACTTTTATACAGTTTGAAATTGCATGTTTTTTAATTGTTCCAGATAATCTCTTTGGTTTGATAGTCTCGGAATTTTGTGTTGCCCACCCAATTTGTCTTTGCATTTTAACCAATCGTAAAACAAATTTTTTCGTGCTACATTGATTATCAACGGATTTAATGTCATGTTGTTGTAGCGTTTCGCTTCGTAATCTGAATTTAGAGATTGTATAGATTCATCTAATGCTTTCTGGAATTGCGATACGTCAGTCGGATTATCTTTAAATTCAATCATCCATTCATGGGCGCCTTTTTCTTTGCCTTCCATAAATATAGGCGCAACCGTATAATCGACCACTTCTGTTTGGGTCATTTTACATGCGTTGGCTATAGCCTGATCGGTATTTTCGACCATTAATTCTTCACCAAAAACATTAATGTGATGCTTGGTTCTTCCTGTAACCCGAATTCGATATGGATTCAATGACGTAAACCGAACAGTATCGCCTATCAAATAACGCCACAAACCTGAATTGGTAGTAATTACCAAAGCATAATTTTTGAAAAGTTCCACATCTGCGAGTCGAATTACTTTTTGATTTGGTGTTCCAAAAGTATCCATCGGAATAAATTCATAGAAAATTCCATAATCCAGCATCAACAGTAAATCACTGGAATTATTTAGATCCTGAATGGCAAAAAAGCCTTCAGAAGCATTGTATATTTCGTAATATTGAAACTCCTTTTTCGGAAGTATTTTTTTGTATTGCTCTCGGTACGGTTCAAAATTTACGCCGCCGTGGAAGTACACTTCTAAATTAGGCCAAAGTTCAAACAAATTTCCCTTTCCGGTTTCTTCCAGCATTTTATTCATTAAAACCAACATCCAGGAAGGAACTCCGGCAAAACTGGTTACATTTTCGTTTTTGGTTTCGTTTATTATCGCAGCAATTTTGGTTTCCCATTCGCTCATTAGGGAAATCTTGTTGCTTGGCGTACTACTGAACTCCGCCCAAATGGGCATGTTTTCGATTAATATTGCTGATAAATCGCCAAAGAACGTGTTGTTGTCTTCATAGATTTGCGAGCTTCCGCCTAGACGCAGACTTTTTCCAAGAAACAGTTCTGAATCTTCATTGTTATTCAGATACAAACACAGTAAATCTTTACTCCCTTTATAATGACAATCTTCCAGGGCTTCGTTGCTTACCGGAATAAATTTACTTTTGGCATTGGTAGTTCCGCTTGATTTGGCGAACCATTTTATAGGTGTTTCCCAAAAAACATTTTGTTCTCCTTTACGGGTTCTTTCAATCAGTGGCTGGAATTCTTCGTAGCTACAAATAGGAATTCTTTCAGCAAAAGTAGCGTAGGAATGTATCGAGGCATATTCATATTCTTTGCCCAGAGCAGTATTTTTGGATGACTGAATTAAATTCATAAGCAATTCTTCCTGAACTTCATTTGGATATTTTAGGAAGAGTTCGATCTGATGGACTCTTTGTTTTAAAACCCAAGAGGCAAACGAATTGATTATGGTTAGCGGCATTTTTAAATTATGAATTATGAATTACGAATTATAACTTTACCAAAAATAACAAAATTTGTTTAACTAAATGTGTTAAACTTGAAACTTTAGATAGAATGACTTACGAAGGTGTACTTAAAAAAATGCAAACCGAATTTGGAAACCCAATTCAATATTACTTGGTTTTTGACAATAGTTTTTTGAATGTGAATCAGTTGTTGAATAAAGAACTGGAAATCAATTTTGTGGGGTTCCAATGTTTGAATTGTGGCAAGAAGAAAAAAATATTTCGTCAGGGATTTTGTTATGATTGCTTCTATTCCAGTCCAGCTGTAGGTAATTGGATTATGAAACCAGAGTTAAGCACAGCGCATCTTGGGATTCAGGATCGTGATTTGGCTTATGAAGAAAAAGTACAATTGCAACCGCATATCGTCTATTTGGCTTTGTCGAGCGAAGTCAAAGTAGGAGTGACCAGAACAACACAAATGCCAACGCGTTGGATTGATCAGGGCGCAACTCAAGCGATTTCGATTGTGGAAGTTCCCAATCGATACTTAGCAGGAATTACAGAAGTGGCGCTGAAAAATCATTATGCCGATAAAACCAATTGGAGAAAAATGCTGACGAATAATGTCGAACAAATTGACTTAATCGCGGAACGATTAAAGGTTGAAAATCTTATTCCGACTGAAGTTCAGGAGTATTTCTATTCGCAAAAGAATGATTTATATACGATGCATTATCCTGTAATGCAGTATCCAATTAAAGTAAACAGTTTGAGCTTGGATAAAACACCTCAGTTTCAAGGAAAACTTACCGGAGTAAAAGGGCAATATTTGCTTTTTGAAGATGGAACGGTTTTTAATATTCGTGGTTCAGAAGGGTATAGGGTTACAATTGCGGTTTAAGTAATACAATTTTGGGCGTACCCTTTTTTTAAAATAAAAATTTTAAAAAAAAGGTCAGGCTGTCCGCTGTATCTTTTACTCCGCTGCGCCTCATAAAAGGATGCCGCTACCATCCTTAACGCACGTACAGCTACACAACAACATCATGCTGACATAATCACAAACCAGAAACAAATGTTGCTGGCCAAAATAAAGAGGAATTATATTACGTAAAATTCCTCTTTATTATATTTTGTAAAGTTGCTTTAGTTTACTTTTATCGTATCGGCCGCTTTTCTTTTCTTGTTAAACAATCCATTTAATAATTCTGTAGCCTTAGCTTTTACCTCTTCTTTTGTTGCGGGAGTAGCCGTTTTTGTCGTATCTCCAGGTTTTTTGTTTTTATTAATATAATCCGTCAAAGCCGACGTTCCTTGTTTTACTAGTCTGTCTTTTTGTTGGTTTACTAATTGAGTAGTCAATTTAGTCACCGCACTATTGATGTCGGTTGTAATTTTTGGATTTGTAAAATTACCCACTAACACAGCATTTATCGGAAAGCTTTCTAATTTTGCAGCATCGGCAGCCGATAATTTTGCTATTAAAGCATTCGCCTCTGAACCCAAATATTTAGCGGGAACATCAAATTTTAGGTTGTAATTCATGCTTTGGTCAAAACCATGCGTTCCTCCAATAGTCGCTTTAATGTCTTTGTACTTGATATCAAATGGTTTTACATTTACTTTTCCATCTTTGAACGTGATTGCCGCTTTCAAATCATTCAAATTGATTTTACTTACGTCAATAAATTTCAAGTTAGCACCTAAAGCGGTCAACAAAGTCGAATTGCTCGAATTTACTGTCGTTGAAAGCAGTTGCCCTAATAAATCTCCGGTTAGCGTTGCCAAGTCTGGAGTTAATTCTGTTGCATCCAGATTTCCATTCAATTTGATGCTTGAATTTAATTTTCCATTGATTATTCCGGCGATTGGTGCAATTTTTTTCAGCATATTTAATTGGGTGAACGATTGTGCAATATCGACTTGATTTAGTTTTAAATCCATATTGAATACCGGCGTTTTTCCTTTTGTGGAAACAGCACCATTTACGCCAATTGTACCTCCAAAAATCGATGTTTTTACATTTTCTAAAGTCACTTTTTCGTCTTTCACGATCAGTTTTCCCGAAACATCCTTCAGAGTCAGATTATCATACAGAACCGTAGTTGCTTTTGCGGTAAGCGTACAATTTAAAAAAGCAGGAATCTTCATTGCGTCTGCTTTTTTAGTTGCTGTTTTAGTCCCAGCTTTAGTAGTTTCACCAGTTGTCATAAAATCATCAACGGCTAATTGTTTAGAATTCATGTTGAAGTTTCCCTTCAATTCTTGGTTTCTAAATATAAAACCGTAAAAATTCTCTAAAACTCCCGTTACACTAATGTCACTTTTTCCTGTGGTTGCGTTCAACTCTTTCAAATTGACCTGATTGGGATTAAATTGAACCAGCGCATTGCTGATATTCATTGTTTTTCCGTTTTCATCCATGTAGTTGAAACCAGACAAACTCATCGTTCCTGCATTGTTGATATTTTGATATTGGCTTTTTTCCACCGACTCCATATCAAATTTAGTAGTGACATTAGCATTTAAAATCCCCGACAATGGTTTGTATAACTTTATAGGATAGGCCTTGGAAAGACTGGCTAAATTGATAGTTCCTTTTAAAGTGGCATCAACAATTGCATTTTGTGTTATGTTGCGGATGTTGGCTTTAGCATTGAAAACATCTTGGTCAATTTTGAAAGAGAGCTTATCCAAATTGACATACGTGTCATTTAGAATTCCTGTTTCGTTGATGATTTTAGTGTCAATAATTATATTTTGAACTGTTTTTGGTAAGTTAGGATACTTAAAGGAAGCGTTATTTGATGTGATTTGAACATTAAATTTTGGCACCGTTGTATCTGTGTAAAAGCCTTTTGCAAAACCCATCACAGTAAAATCTCCGGTTGTTTTCACGTTATGCAAACTCGCGGCATACGCTGCAGGGATAATTCCCAAGAAATTCTTGAAGGAAGAAGTTGGAGTTTTAAATTTCAAATCATATTCTTGACCGGCCTCGACCATTTGAATAAATCCATCAAATTCCAACGGCAATTGATTGATTAATGCCTTGTTTTCTTTGAAGGTGTATTTACTTTTTTCTAAATCAATTCCTAGAACTGCGTCCAGCGTCAAGGCAATATCTTTCATGTAATTGACTTTGTCGATGTCCAACGTAATTTTAGCAGTTGACTTGGTAACTAAATCCAGTTTTTGTGCTGCAAAATCTCCTATGCCTTCATGATTAATGCTGTCAATAACCATTTTGATTTTAGATTTTTCGTCAAAGTAGCGAAACTTATAATTCTCAATGTTGTAATTCTCAATCTTCAATGATAAAGATTCGCTTTTGCCGCCCTTTTCATTTTCTTTATTTTTTTTTGCGATGTCGTAATTTCCGATTCCATCTTTATTGAAAATGATATTGATTAATCCATTTTTTGAAGTAATTCCATCAATATTGATGGCTTCCTCTTTGCCTTTAAATAATTCTTTGATGGACATTTTTAGATCCACTTCGCCTAATGAAACTAAAGTATCTCCTTCAAAAGGTGCTTTGTTTATAATTACTAATTGATCCAGCGAAACATTCGCACTGGGAAAACTTTTAATTAAACTTAAATCCACATCCGAAAAAGTAACTTTTGCATCCACTTTTTCATTGATAGCTTCGGCAATTTTAGCTTTTATCTGATCTTCAAAAAAGTAAGGAATAGCAAATAATGCTATAAAGAATAGGATAATTAGGACTACAATAATTTTTAAAATTGTTTTTAGCATAATTTGATTCTCTTTAGATTTATAAATTCAGCAAAAATAATGCCCGCTCTCGATAAAAATAGTGGTTTATGATTAATAAAAAAGTATTTATTGCGTTAGTAGCGGTATGTCTGCTTTTAATGTGCATTTTTGATTTAAAAAAAAATCCGTTCAAATGATCATTTAAACGGATTTTCATCAGGTATTTTTAAAAATTAATTGATATTAATTTTAAACGGCATAATGGCTTGGATTCCTTTTCGTGCTTGCAGTTTTTTTATTTCCTGCATAATACGATAATTTTCTTCCCCAATTTCTTCTTTTATGAAATCAGCTTTCGATTTTACAAAAGGAAGATTAGCTAAAAGATCATCAAAATTCTTTTCATATTCTGGATAATTTTGAGTGTTGTAACTTTTTACTTTTGCCAAAGAAGCTGCTTTTGCAATCGCATCATCTAAACCTCCAATTTTATCTACAAGTCCAATTTTTAATGCTTCTGCACCAGTCCAAACTCTGCCTTGAGCAATAGCATCCACCTGTGCAAATGTCATTTTTCGACCTTGAGCTACATGTGTCACAAAAGTTTTGTAAATGTGCTCCACACCTTCTAATGTAACGGCCTTAAATTTCTCATCGATTGGCACAAATGGACTATAATTAGCGGAATTTTCATGTGTTTTAACTTGTTCGGTGTAGATTCCTATTTTAGTAGCCAATGGTGTAAAGTTTGGTAATATTCCAAAAACACCAATAGAACCGGTTATTGTATTTTCTTCGGCAAAAATAGTGTTGGCATTACAAGCGATGTAGTATCCGCCCGAAGCCGCATAATTCCCCATAGAAACTACTACGGGTTTTACTTTTTTAGTCAGTTCAATTTCTCTCCAAATCAAATCAGAGGTCAAAGCGCTTCCACCCGGACTGTCAATGCGAAGTACAATCGCTTTTATATCTTTGTTTTTTCTGGCTTCTTGCAACGAGCGTCGCATAGAACCTTCTCCAATAACGTTTACATCACCTTCGCCTCCCAGAATTTCTCCTTGAGCATAAATAATGGCAATTTCGTCTTTACTGTCGAAATTTTGCGATGTAGTACCTACTTTTTGAGCATAATCTACAATAGCTACTTTATTGTAATCTTCGTCATTGCCTACTTTAAGCGCTTTTTTTATCGCGTTATGATACACGTCTTCATAAGCAATTATGTCAACTAATTTTTGGGATTTTGCCATTTCTGGAGTTCGGGCAAGAAGTCCGTTTGCAATTTCATTCAATTGAGTTACCGATATGTTTCTGCTTTTGGAAATGTCAGCGGTGATGGAACTCCAAACTGAATTTAACAAGGCGGTAGTTTGTTCTCTGTTGGCATCGCTCATTTTATTTTCTAAAAATGGCTCAACGGCACTTTTGTATTTTCCATGACGGATTACTTCCATTTTCAATCCTGATTTTTCCTGAAAATCTTTAAAAAACATAATTTCAGAGGACAATCCCTTGAAATCCATTTCTCCAACGGGATTTATATATATTGGACTGGCAACGGAATTTAGATAATATTCCTTCTGAGAATACGAATTGGCATAAGCCATAACGAATTTCCCAGATTTTTTAAAGCTCTCCAACGCATCTCTTAAAGCTTTGCTTTGCGCCATTCCTAATGACGAAGCATTATTTAATATAGAAATACCTTTGATGTCATTGTCCGTTTTGGCTTCTTCAATGGCATTAATAATGTCTGAAAGACCTACTTTTTTGTTTTCTGAAAAGATAGTCATCCACGGATCTTTATATTTTCCGGCATAATCATTTCTTATGTCTTCCAAATCCAATTCAATAACCGAATTGCTTTTTACCGTTACACCTTCAGATTCACCTCCAAATATAGCTCCTATGAGGATGACTCCAAAAAAGAATAACATGAAAAAAACAAAAATACCTACAAGTGTCGCTAATACATTCCCTAAAAATTTCATAATTATATTTTTTTAATATGTCGCAAAAAACGTAGAAATGTTACAAACAATTGGTTAGAATTTCCAAGTTTAATTATCAACACAGGATGCAAATATATTGCTAATTCTAAAATTCTTTTAGTTAATTTGCACTCAATTATGAAATCACAACATCAGGTCATTTTATCGATAGGAAGCAATCAAGGCAATCGTTTGGAAAACATCGAGGGTTGTTTAAAATTGATACATCAAGAAATTGGCACTGTAATCAAAGTTTCCAGATTATATGAGTCTCCGGCTTGGGGTTTTGAAAGTGATGCTTTTTATAATTGTGCGCTGGTTTTACACACATTTACGTCAGCACATAAAATTCTGGCTCAAGTTTTAAAAATCGAAAAGCGTTTGGGTCGCTTGCGAAATAAAAATCATGAATACCAATCGCGTACGATTGACATTGATTTAATTGCTTTCGATTCAGAAATTATTGCTTCCGAAAAACTCCAAATTCCGCATCCTCTAATGCAAAATAGGAATTTTGTTTTGCTACCAATTCAGGATTTAAATTTAGATTGGAAACATCCCATTCTTCAAAAAAATATTTCGGAATTATTGGTGTTGTCGCCGGATGAAAGTATTTGTACAATTGTTCAGAATTTGGAAAATCCATTGCAGAGTATTCCGTTGGAGCAATTTAATTATGTTGCTTTTGAAGGGAATATTGGTGCGGGAAAAACAACGTTGGCTACAAAAATTTCCGAGGATTTTAATGCGAAAACAGTATTGGAACGTTTTGCCGACAATCCATTTTTACCCAAATTTTACAAAGATCAAAATCGATATGCGTTTCCACTTGAAATGTCATTTTTGGCCGACCGATACCAGCAATTATCAGATGATTTGGCGCAATTTGATTTGTTCAAAGACTTTCTGGTTGCCGATTACCATATTTTTAAGTCGTTGATTTTTGCCAAAATAACTTTGGCCGAAGACGAATATCGTTTGTACCGCAACTTGTTTGATATTATTTATAGAGAAATGCCAAAACCAGATTTGTATATTTATTTGTATCAAAATTCAGAAAGGTTGCTACAAAATATTAAGAAACGCGGCAGAAGCTACGAACAAAAAATTCCAGCCGAATATTTGGACAAAATCAATAGCGGTTATTTGGATTATATTAAATCACAAACCGATTTGAATGTTCTGATTATTGATGTTTCTGATAGGGATTTTGTAAAAAATCAAGAAGATTATCTTTACATTTTAGATGAAATTCAAAAGAAGATTAAGTTTTAGAATTTGAAGTTTTATAAATTATCTTTTGAGGGAAAAATGACCCCTTTTTTCAGGACTTCCGGCATCAATTTTTAACACATACCAATAATCCGAAGCGGGTAACAGGTTCTTATTAAAAGTTCCGTCCCAAGAGGGTTTAGCTGCGTTTAATTTCGTGATTAAGTTACCATACCGATTAAAAATGGTTACTTCTGCCTCAGGATAATTTATCAACCCTTTTATTTCCCAGACGTCATTATATGAATCGTTGTTTGGCGTAAAAAACTTTGGCGCTATCAGTATAATAAATGCTGCACTATCAATTCCGCATAAATTTATTTCTCTTGCAAACGCTGTTTGCAAACCGCTCGTTACATTAAAAAATACATTTGAACTTTGATAATTGATTCCGTCAACAGAAAATTCAAAATAGTCTTTTGTGTTTTTTAAATAAATTACAACGGTAGTTTCGTTGACGTCAATTCTATCGATCTCCGGAGTATCATGTTCAGCTACAGTGATTTTTTTGGTACTGCTACAGTTGGCGCTATTTGTTATTTTTACGTTATAAGTGTTGGGAGTTGTAACCTGAATTGTCTTTGTGGTTTCACCGGTGGACCATGAATAAGTCATGTTAGGGATTACTGCATCAAGAGTTAAGCTGCCAGATTTACAAAGTATTAATTCTTGGTCAGTAACCACCGGAGGATCGTAAATTATAATGTCAACAGCAATTCGATTTCCATTAGTACATCCGTCATTTATGGCTTCTGCGTAATAGGTTGTGTTTTGAGTACTATTTGGAACATCTAAACTTGTTCCAGTTCCTAGAATTGCACCGCCGGTTAAACTTGAATACCAGTTTATATTTCCGGTATCAGTGGTTGCTTGAAGTGTTACAGCTCCTGCTCCACATCTTGAAACTGTCGCATTGGTTGATGTTATGGTAGGAATTTTGTTTATGGTGGCTGTAACTGCAGTTCTGTTTGTGGGGCAGCCGGCATCAACATAATAGGTTGCTGTTGTGTTTAAAAAAGGGGTATTGTAAGTGTTGCCCGTGTATAAAAAGTTCCCACCGCTTGCCGCGTCATACCAATTTACGGTTCCGCCAAAGGCAGATGCTTGAAGTGTAACAATCCCTGAGTTACATCTTGACGCAGGAGTTGTTGATGTTATTTGAGGAATTGTTATAATGGTGCTCGCTGAGATTTCAAGAGTTGGGTCATTCGGCATACCGCCGTATTCCACAATATATCCTTTGGGTTGATAATTTCCGTTTGCATCGCCATTTAATTGTAAATCATTCCAAGATCCCGGTGTTCCAACACCTGGTGCAGTTATGTGAGCATAGTGTTCTATACCGTTGCTATTGTTTGGTTCTCCAATATTCCAAAAAGAAAAAGTAGGACTTGATCCACCGATGGCTCCATTCCAAAACGTCACTCTGTCAACTGCTGGTCCCGTTACCCATTTCCAAACACCTTCTGTTTCAGTATCGCTACCACCAATCCATCCCGCACCAGGAGCTTGTTTTCCTGCTAATTGTGCTTCATCAGCGGCGGTGATTGTTGCTAAATATCCTTGAAGTCCAAAATACACACTCGATTCAGCTGCTGCTTTTGCCGAATTCCAATTAATTCCTAGATTTGAAATATATTGATAATAATGACCATTTCTGGGTAAGTAGTTAGCTTGTCCAAGAGTGATTGAAAAGTTTCTGGTGCCAGATGGAGTAGCCGAGGAATTACTGAAAGCAACATCTTTGATGGCTTTTACAAAGTCAGTATATAGTACTTTAGTTCCCGGAATTATATTGGATAATTTTAGTTTTCCTTCAAGAGGAGTCCATTCTGAGGCAATATTGGGGTGGAGTGCAAGATTGTTTAATCTAAGTTCGTCCTGCCCATTAACATAACCTGAAGAAATTTGAATGTAGATTTCTTCAGTTCCGGTGTCAGTGGCATTTGCACCAGTTATATTTACGTCTGTCACTATTTTTAGTGCAGTTTGTGGGCAGTAATTTTGATTGCCGGTTGCGGTGATTCTTGGAGCATTAGCTGTAATAGATGATTTTAATATTTCTTGTGGAGTGACAAAGCAGTTTTTATCACATTTACAAAAGGGAATGGCAGAATAAGTAGCCATTGGTGCAAATAATAAAGAGGCTATTGTTGTTATCAAGAAAGAATTATTTCTCATACGATACGGTATTGTGGTCCCTATTTTTTTTAAAATCTTTTATTTCGGCCAATTCATTTTTTGAAATAAATCCCAAACCACAATTCCTGCACTTACGGAAATATTTAAAGAATGTTTGGTGCCTAATTGTGGAATTTCGATACATCCATCACACAATGCAACTGCTTCCTGCGAAACACCATAAACTTCGTTTCCAAAAACTAAAGCATATTTCTTTCCTTTTTCAACTTCAAAATTTTGAAGAAAAACGGCAGTTTCTACTTGTTCTATGGCCAGAGTCATTATATTTTCCGCTTTTAATTTTTCGATAACCTCAAGAACATTTTTCTGATGTTCCCAAGTCACTGTTTCTGTTGCGCCAAGTGCTGTTTTATGAATTTCCTTATTGGGAGGTGTGGCTGTAATTCCACACAAATATATTTTTTCAATTAGAAACGCATCTGCAGTTCTAAAAACGGAGCCAATATTATGTAAACTGCGAATATCATCTAATACCAAAATAAGTGGTGTTTTTTCAGATTTTTTAAAAGCTTCAATGGATTTTCGTTCCAGTTCGCTGTTTTCAAGCTTTCTCATACTTTGTGAATTATTCAAAAAAAAAGCTTCCGAAGTTAATGGAAGCTTTTTTGTGTATTTAGTTATAATTTAGCTTTTTGATGCGTCAGCAGCTAAAACATTTCCTTTTATTGTAAGTGTTTTACTTGGTACAACTGCATTAGTTGTCAAGGTAACTGTTTTTGTAAATGCCTGACCCGCTCTTGACGTGTCATATTTTACTCCAATAACACCTTTTGCACCTGGAGCAATTGGCTCTTTTGGATACGTCGGGACAGTACAACCACAAGAACCTTGAGCATTAGTTATGATCAATGGCTTGTTACCGTTGTTCGTGAACACAAATTCACGACGACCGTCAGAGTTGTATGCAACATTACCATAGTCAATAGTTTCTGTAACGAAAACCATTCCAGCGCCATTTACTTTAGCAGTGGCGGCTTTACTATTTGTTGCTTTTAATTTTTTTGATGTTTCCTGCGCATTAGAAGTGGTAACTCCTAAAACAACTAGCATGGCTAGAGCAATTATTTTTTTCATGTGTGTTTAATTTTAAAAAGATTTACAAATCTATATAAAAATTAGAATCTACGCCTTAATTTTTTCTTAAAAAAATAGTTTAATTTTTTGAAGTGGTAACATATTTATTTAAAAATCGATAAATTCGCCCAATATTTTTAATTTTTCAAACAGTAAACCATTGGCATCTAAAGATAAAATAGTTAGGGAGACACCGTTAATGAAACAATACAATGAGATCAAAAGGAAGTATCCTGATGCCTGTTTGTTGTTTCGTGTAGGCGATTTTTATGAGACATTTGGAGAAGATGCTGTACGTGCTTCTAAAATATTAGGAATTGTATTAACCAAGCGTGGAGCGGGTTCTGAGACAGAAACTGCCCTTGCCGGTTTTCCGCATCACTCGTTGAATACGTATTTGCCCAAATTAGTCAAAGCAGGTCTTCGTGTGGCAATTTGTGATCAGCTTGAAGATCCAAAAATGACTAAAACTATCGTAAAACGTGGTGTTACAGAACTGGTAACTCCAGGGGTTTCCATGAACGATGAGGTTTTGCAGTCGAAGACTAATAATTTCTTAGCTTCCATTTATTTTGCCAATAAATCTATAGGAATTTCCTTTCTGGATGTTTCCACCGGAGAATTTTTAACGGCGCAAGGAAACGCCGAATATATTGATAAGTTGCTGCAGAATTTTAATCCCAGTGAAGTTCTGATTCCAAAAAATAATAAGAGTGATTTCCGGGAAATATTCGGAGACGATTATCACAGTTTTTATCTGGAGGATTGGATTTATAAAGAAGATTATGCATTCGAAACCTTAACTAAGCATTTTCAGACGATTTCGTTGAAAGGCTTTGGAATCGAAGAATTGAAAGAAGGAATCATTGCCTCGGGAGCCATTTTGTATTATTTGTCCGAAACACAGCACAATAAAGTTCAACATATCACAGCGATTCAGCGTATTGCAGAAGATGCTTACGTTTGGATGGACCGTTTTACCATTCGCAACCTGGAGTTGTATCACAGTTACAATCCAAACGCGGTTACGCTGCTGGATGTGATTGATAAAACGCTTTCGCCAATGGGTGGTCGTTTGCTGAAACGTTGGCTCGCGTTACCGTTAAAAGACAGCCATAAAATACAAAGCCGCCATCAAGTGGTTTCATATTTAAAAGAGAACCAAAGCGTTCTGAAAAACATTCAAAATCAAATCAAGCAAATTTCTGACTTGGAACGTTTAATTTCGAAAATTGCAGCTGGAAAAGTATCGCCTCGCGAAGTGGTTTATCTAAAAGAATCTTTAGATGCTATTATTCCGATAAAAACTTTGGCATTAGAAAGTCCGCAAGAAGCAGTAAAAGTTATTGGAGACAGTTTGCACAGTTGTGAATTGCTTCGGGAGAAAATAAAAACGGTTTTAAATCAAGATGCGCCTGTGGCTATTGCCAAAGGGAATGCGATTGCCAAGGGAATCAATGCCGAATTAGATGATTTACGAGCGATATCTACTTCCGGGAAGGAATTCTTGGAAGGAATTGAGAAACGAGAATCACAACTAACGGGAATATCCTCATTGAAAATTTCCTTTAATAATGTTTTTGGATATTACATTGAAGTTAGGAATATGCACAAGGATAAAGTTCCTACTGAATGGATTCGAAAACAAACCTTAGTCAATGCGGAACGTTATATCACCGAGGAATTAAAAGAATACGAAACTAAAATTTTGGGTGCCGAAGAGAAAATTCATAAAATAGAAGTGGAGTTATTCGAACAATTAGTCAATTGGATTGCGACGTATATTAAACCCGTTCAAATGAATGCTAATCTGATAGCCCAGTTGGATTGTTTGTGTTCTTTTACCCAGTTGGCGATCGAAAATAAATATGTTTGTCCAGAACTCGACGAAACATTCGAACTGGAAATCAAAAACGGAAGACATCCTGTTATCGAAAAACAATTGCCGGTTGGCATGCCTTATATCGCCAATGATGTTTTCTTGGATCGTGAAACGCAACAGTTGATTATGATTACGGGGCCTAATATGTCTGGAAAGTCGGCTATTTTGCGTCAAACCGCATTAATTGTGCTCTTGTGTCAAATGGGAAGTTTTGTTCCTGCTGATAGCGTGAGAATGGGAATTGTCGATAAAATATTTACCAGAGTGGGAGCCAGTGATAATATTTCGATGGGAGAATCTACTTTTATGGTTGAAATGAATGAAACGGCCTCGATCTTGAACAATATTTCCGATAGGAGTTTGGTGCTGTTAGACGAAATTGGTAGAGGGACCAGTACGTATGACGGAATTTCAATCGCCTGGGCCATTGCGGAATTCTTACATGAACATCCTTCAAAACCCAAAACATTATTCGCAACGCATTATCATGAGCTGAATGAAATGAGTGAATCGCTACCAAGAATTCAGAATTATAATGTGGCTGTCAAAGAATTGAAAGATACGGTGCTTTTTATTCGAAAATTGGTAAAAGGAGGAAGTGCCCATAGTTTTGGAATACATGTGGCAAAAATGGCTGGAATGCCTCAAATCGTCATTTTGAAAGCGCAAAAGCTTTTGAAAAAATTAGAAAAGAGCCATTCCAGTGATGCGCTGAACGGAATTAAAGCTGCAAAGGATGGCTCGAGCCTGAAAGGCGAACAGGCGGAGCAAATGCAAATGAGTTTCTTTAATCTTGATGATCCTTTATTGGAGGAAATCAAAGAAGAGATCTTAAATCTGGATATCAATACCATTACACCTATGGAAGCTTTGATGAAATTGAATGAGATTAAAAGAATGTTGACCAGAAAATAGTTTATTTTGTTTTAAAGTTGAGGTTATCAGAACATTAACTTTAATCTGCGATTTTTTTGTAAAAAGGCTTGTATAATTCAATAAATGTCCTAGATTTGCATCCGCAATACAGAACAAGTATCGCGGTCCGTTCTAAAAATTGAAAATGCGAAAATAGCTCAGTTGGTAGAGCGCGACCTTGCCAAGGTCGAGGTCGCGGGTTCGAGCCCCGTTTTTCGCTCTAACACCTCATATTGCTCGGATGGTGAAATTGGTAGACACGCTGGACTTAAAATCCAGTGAACAGCAATGTTCGTGCGGGTTCAAGTCCCGCTCTGAGTACTAAAAAAGCTTCAAACTTTGTTTGAAGCTTTTTTTATTTTATAATAAATCCACTTAAAATTTTACGACACTCATATAATCACTTAAAGTTGTATTGTTTTTTGATGCAGGGTTAAAATCGTTATTGTGTGATTAGTTTTAATGTTACAATTTATTTCAAAATAAGTTATGGGTGCGTTTGTAATTAGTAAAAGATATAATGACGAATATAAGTTTGTTTTTACTTCCAGAAAGGGAAAGGTTGTTTTTACAAGCTTAAGTTATGAACTGAAATTTGAATGTGAAGAAGACATTGAAAGGTTTAAAGCAGATATTGAATCGGCTAACTTTTTAAAGTTCAAGTCTTCCAGTGGGAAGTTTTACTTTAAATTGATGTTAGGAGGCAATCATTTTGCAACGAGCAGAAAATATACTACTTCATTGCGTTTGCAAAAGGGAATTGATGAAATTGTACGCTTTGGATCACTATCCGAAACATTAGACTTTTCAGCTAATGATTTTGTCTTTATCGATTGAATCTTTTAAATAAAGACATAAAAAAAGAGAGTCTCGGCTAGTTGCTGAGACTCTCTTTTTGTTTTTGAAAATCTGTTTCTCGAAAGAGGAGGATTTACAAATTAAAAAAGCCATCTCGCATAGCGGATGGCTTTAAAATTTTTAGAATTTGAGTTCTAATTATTTTTTTACTTCAGCAGCAGCATCAGTTGCAACAGCAGCAGCGTCAGTAGCAGCAGCAGCAGCAGAATCAACAACTTGAGCAGCAGAATCAACTACCATAGCAGCAGAATCAACTACCATAGCAGCAGAATCAACAGCAGTTGCAGAATCCTCAGCAGGAGCGTCAGCTTTTTTACATGATACAACAGTCAATACAGCAACAGCAGCTAAACTTAAAAATACTTTTTTCATCTTAATTTAATATAAAAGGTTAATTATTAATTCGTGGCAAAGATATAAATTTTTTAATATGTAAAATATTTTTTTATTTTTTTTTTAAAAAATAATATTTTTTGTCAACGCTGATACAAAGCTCAATTATTGTGCCAGTTAGAACAAATAATCAATAAATGAATAATATCGTTCTCGTACGCCTCTTTTTTGACTATTTTTGTTTTAAGTTTTTCTTTTTCAGGGATTTACTTTTCTTTGGGTGTACTAATTTTAATTCGCTGATTAAGTTTGTTGCCCCGGCATATTTATCCATAATAAACAAGATATAGCGTACATCGACCATTATATTCCTACAAATACTTGGATCATAGTAAAGGTCACTCATTGTTCCTTCCCAAACCCTGTCAAAATTAAGTCCGACTAAGTTTCCTTGAGCGTCAATTGCTGGGCTTCCTGAATTACCGCCAGTGGTGTGATTTGTTCCAATAAAGCAAACAGGCATTTTGCCATTTACTCCATACGGTCCATAATCTTTAGTCTTGTATAAGTCCACTAATTTTTTAGGAACATCAAATTCATAATCCCCAGGGATATATTTTTCCATAACGCCGTCTAAATACGTTATTGGAGTATAAACGGTAGCATCTTTTGGTTCATATCCTTTTACTTTTCCGTAAGTTACTCGTAAAGTACTGTTGGCATCAGGAAAAATGCGGCTTTCAGTATTCAATTCTAATTGGGCTTTCATATACGTGCGTTGCAACGCAGTTATAGTTAAGTTGATTTCGTCGTATTTTGGTGCAACTTCTTTCGAATATTTATCGGCTAATTCTTTTACAAGCAGGAAACCGGGATCATTATTTAAATTCGTTAAAACAGTTTGGGTATCACCAGACAGCAATTGTTTTAGACCAGCATAATTTTGAAGTTTGGATTTTGTATAAATTTCCGAAGCCAAATTTTTAGCATTCACTTTTGTTAAACTTTGTGGTAAAAATTGTTTTGGGGATTTTGTCGCATACAATTCAATCAATTGCTCAAAAACTTTTTCATCTACAGTTCCATTGAAATTTTTATAAAAATCAGCCAATGCGGTTATTAAATTGTTTTTTCGGTCTGTAAAGGATCGTTCTCCTTTTGCTTTAAAAACTTGTTCCAATTGATACAACTTGTAACCTGTACTGAGCAATTCGGTATTACGCAATACCACTTCCGTGAAATATTCTTTTGATACTGCGTAAGGAGCGATTTCTGCGTAGTATTTGTCAAAATCCGCCAACAGCGTTCCATATTCTTTTTCTTTGCCCGCTTTTACTATTTTTTGCTGAAAAGCCTTTTCAGTTTCTCTTTTTACGGCAACAGCATTTGATTTTTTTAATCCTTGAGTTTCGCCAATCCATTTTTTCCAATAATTGGCAATACTCGCGTATTTTGAAGCGTACTGAATTTTAATGGCATTGTCTTTTCGCATAAAACCATCGGCAACTTTCAAGGCTTTGTCCCTGATTTCGATTTTTGCAGGATTCAGTTCGTTTACAATTTGTTCAATCGCAACCGAAGGTAAATATTCGCTTGTTTTTCCCGGATATCCAAAAACCAATGTAAAATCATCTTCCGCTACGCCATCCAGTGAAATAGGCAAGAAATGTTTGGGAGTATAAGGCACATTGTCTTTTGAATAGGCAGCTGGGCGATTGTTTTTGTCAGCATAAATTCTAAACAAAGAAAAATCTCCGGTATGACGCGGCCAAACCCAATTATCAGTATCAGAACCAAATTTCCCGATAGAGGAAGGCGGAGCACCAACTAAACGCACATCAGTAAAAGTTTCCGTCACAAATAGTATGTATTGATTGCCTTCATAAAAGGTACGAATTTTGTTTTCCTGCCAACTTTCCTTTGGCAAAGAGCTGGATAATGCTGTAATATTTTCTTGAATTTTCTTTTGTTTTTCGGCTTCGTTGCTCATGGAAGCAGTTCCTGCCAAAACCAAAGTGGTTACATCTTCAATTTTTACCATAAAAGTAACTGTTAAACCCTCGTTCGCCAGTTCATCTTCCATTTTGTAAGCCCAAAAACCATCGGTCAGATAATCATGGTCTACAGTGGAATGCGATTGAATTTGTGAAAATCCGCAATGATGATTGGTCAGGATCAGTCCTTTTGGGGAAATAACTTCTGACGTACAGCCCCCGTTAAAATGTGGAACCGCATCTTTCATACTCGACTGATTTACATCATAAATGTCTTTTACGGACATTTTCATGCCCAGATTTTTCATTTCGGTTTCATTCATTCCTTTCAGCAGCGAAGGAATCCACATGCCGCCTTGCTGGGCTTGTAGCTGAATGACAAATAGTAATAGGAATAATTTTAAAAATTTCATGGTAGCAAATTTAGAGTGTAATTTTAGTTGATTTTGTACTGCATCAATTGCCTTTTGTGTGAGTCAAAACCATTGACAAGATACAATTTTTGTGCATTTTCATTGTGCGGTTCCACTTCCAGATAAATCAGTTTTAATGATAGTTTGTGACTTTCGGTTTTAATAAACGCAATAGCTTCGCTGCCAATTCCTTTTCCTCTCGCTTTTTCGATTATATACAATTCATCTAAAAAACCTATTCTTCCTTGGTATTCAAAACTAAAAATAAAGGTTAGAATTAGATATCCCACAATTTCGTTGTCGGATACAATCAGCCAAGCTTTTCCCAGATTTTCATTGGAAATAAATTCTTGAAACAAAGCTTTGGAAACTTCGACGGAAATGGGATAATCATCAATGGTATAGAATTCCTGCATCATTAAGACGATGGTTTCGATATCAGGAGCAGCCAGAGGTTTAAATTCAATCATGCAGAATGTTTTTTAAAATGATGGCAGTGGCGCCTTTATTCATTTGTACAAAAGTACTGCACATGTGTCCTTTTTCATTTCGGATGTCAGCATTGCGTATCAGGTTTTCAAGGGCTTCATCCAATTCTTTTTGATTGGCAACCGCAACGCAGGCATCCATATTGACCAGCGCGATTGCTTCAGCAAAATGGGAATAGTGGGGTCCAATAATTATTGGAACTCCAAAAGTTGCCGGCTCTAATACATTGTGAACTCCGGGATTTCCAAAACCACCACCCACATAAGCAATATCCGCATAACTGTAGATTTTGGTCAAAATACCAATCGTGTCAATTATAAAAACATCGAAATCAGCGAGATTCTGTCCTTCTTTTTCAGAGAATAAAACAGTTTTTTTGGTGATGCTGTTTTTTAATTGTTGAATTTGTTCGTCCTTTATATTATGTGGCGCAATAATAAATTTGACATTGAAAGTATTCGAATTGATAAAATTCACTATTAAATTTTCATCTTTTGGCCACGAACTTCCCACGACAATAGTGAGTGTGTTGTCTTTAAAATCAGAGATAAAATCCAACGAATTGTCTTTTTCTAAAATTGTGGACACGCGATCAAATCGTGTGTCACCAGAAACAGCAACGTTTGTTTTGCCTAACTGCTGCAGTAATTTTTTTGAAGTTTCATTTTGAACAAAAAAGTATGTGAACGCATCCAGCGCCTCTCGGTAAAAACCGCCATACCATTTGAAAAACAGTTGGTTCTTTCTAAGAATTCCAGAAACCAAATAGGTTTTGATGTTTAATTTTTTGAGTTCTGCTAAATAGTTAGGCCAGTATTCATATTTGATGAAAAACACTAAATCAGGATTTACAAGTTTCAAAAATTGTTTTGCATTTTTCTTAGTATCTAGTGGCAAATACACCGTAACATCAGCAACGGTATTGTTTTTACGGACTTCATAACCCGAAGGAGAGAAAAAAGTCAGCACGATTTTGTGCGCAGGGAACTGCTCTTTTACCTTTTCAATGACGGGTAAGCCTTGCTCGTATTCGCCTAAGGAAGCGGCATGAAACCAGATTGTTTTGTCAATAGGTTTTATTTTTTGTTCCAAAACAAGAAAAACTATTTTCCTGCCTTCCACAAAAAGTTTCATTTTTGGACTGAAAAACGCTATGATTTCTAATAAAAATCCAGCAAATAGAACCATTAAATTATAGAGAAAAAGCATCATCAAAATTTTGAGGCTAAAATACGTTTTCTTTATATGAATTTCTTCCGCAGCAATATTTAAATTTAAGTTGTCAGGATCTCCCTATTTTATTTCATTGGAATATTATCTTTTTTTACTGTGGGTTGCATTGGTTTCAACTCATAAATAACTATTTTTGTTCTTCGTTTTGAGAAAGTATTTACGGTTTTTAGAA
Source organism: Flavobacterium sp. DSR2-3-3 (assembly GCF_049896585.1). Classification (NCBI taxonomy): domain Bacteria; kingdom Pseudomonadati; phylum Bacteroidota; class Flavobacteriia; order Flavobacteriales; family Flavobacteriaceae; genus Flavobacterium; species Flavobacterium sp. DSR2-3-3. The sequence continues at coordinate 10,701 of NZ_JAFCUP010000008.1, read as the reverse complement.
ACGGTAATCTTTCGAACATTAAACAAAAATTGCAATGAAAAAAATCCAAATGGTTGACTTGAAAAGTCAATATGAAAAAATAAAAGACAGCGTTAACGTTTCTATTCAGGAAGTTTTAGACACTAACACTTATATTAACGGACCTCAAGTTCATCAATTTCAAAAATCATTAGAAGAATATTTGGACGTAAAACATGTAATTCCGTGCGCCAACGGAACCGATGCGTTGCAAATTGCCATGATGGGACTGGATTTAAAACCCGGGGATGAGGTAATAACTGCTGATTTTACTTTTGCTGCAACAGTGGAAGTTATTGCTTTACTACAATTGACACCCGTTTTAGTTGATGTGGATATGTTCAATATGAATATTTCCATTGAAGGAATTAAAAAAGCGATTACGCCAAAAACAAAAGCGATTGTACCGGTACATTTGTTTGGTCGTGCCGCCAATATGGAAGCTATAATGGCAATTGCCAAAGAATACAACTTATATGTTATAGAAGATAATGCGCAAGCGATTGGTGCCAACTGTAAATTTTCGGATGGCACTAAAAAGAAAGCGGGAACGATTGGACACGTTGGAGCGACTTCATTTTTTCCTTCTAAAAATCTTGGATGTTATGGAGACGGTGGAGCGATTTTTACCAATGATGATGCTTTGGCACACAAACTTCGTGGAATTGTAAATCACGGAATGTATGAAAGATACCACCATGATGTAGTAGGCGTAAATTCGCGTTTAGACAGTATTCAGGCAGCAGTTTTGAATGCAAAATTGCCTTTATTAGACGAGTATAGTAAAGCCAGACAAGATGCAGCCAGAAAATATTCAATTGCTTTTGAAGGTCATAAAAATATAGTTGCACCAAGTATTTGTTCCATTTGTGACTGTCACGTTTTTCATCAATATACATTGCGAATCATTGATGCGGATAGAAATGGCTTGATGCAACATTTATTGGATAAAGGAATTCCTTGTGCTATTTATTACCCAATTCCTTTGCATTCGCAAAAAGCATACTCGGATTCCCGTTACAAAGAAGAAAATTTTCCGATAACCAATCAATTAGTAACGGAAGTGCTTTCGTTGCCGATGCACACCGAATTAGATGACGAGCAAATTAAGTTTATTACAGATTCGGTTCTAGAATATTTAGGATAATTTTAATAGAAACGCGATTTAGCGGGTCTTTTTTATAATCGGTAAGACGCACTAAATCGCGTCTGTACAAAATAAGAAATCATGAAAATATTAGTCACAGGTGGTTTGGGTTTCATAGGATCGCATACCGTAGTAGAATTGCAAAACGAAGGATATGAAGTTATTGTTGTCGATAATTTATCAAATACTTCCTTAAGTGTTTTGGACGGAATTCAGAATATTACGGGAAAAGTCCCGGCTTTTGAAAAATTAGATTTGCGCGAGAAAGAAAAAGTGCAGGATTTTTTCAAAAGGCATCATGATATTTTAGGTGTCATTCATTTTGCAGCTTCAAAAGCAGTGGGCGAAAGTGTTGAAAATCCATTGTTGTATTATGAAAATAATATAAATGCATTAGTTTATGTTTTGCAGGAACTGCAGCAAAAACCGGAAGCAAATTTCATTTTCAGTTCATCTTGCACGGTTTATGGTCAGGCCGAAAGTATGCCAATTACTGAAAATGCTTCAATTCAAACCGCAATGTCACCTTATGGAAACACAAAGCAAATAGGAGAGGAAATTATTACCGATACGACCAAGGTGACCAACATCAATGCAATTTTGTTGCGTTATTTTAATCCAATTGGTGCGCATCCTTCAACTGAAATTGGGGAATTACCTATTGGAGTTCCTCAAAATTTAGTGCCGTTTATTACTCAAACCGGTTTTGGATTGCGAAAAGAACTTTCGGTTTATGGAGATGATTATCCAACTCCGGATGGAACTGCAGTTCGTGATTATATTCACGTAGTCGATCTGGCGAAAGCCCATGTAATCGCTTTGCAACGTTTATTGAATAAAAAAAATACGGCCAAAGTAGAAACGTTTAATCTGGGAACCGGGACGGGTAGCTCGGTTTTAGAAGTCATTCAAACTTTCGAAAAAGTGAGCGGTAAAAAATTGCCTTACAAAATTGTAGGTCGCAGAGAAGGTGATATAACTTCGGCTTACGCCAATACCGATAAAGCGAACGATATTTTGGGATGGAAAGCACAATCTACGCTAGAAGAAGCGATGGCAAGTGCCTGGAAATGGGAACAGAAAATCAGAAGTTAATATTTAGTATTCAGGTTTTAGTGTTCAGTTTAAAAATAGAATCCCAAATTATCACAATAATAATTTGGGATTTTTTCGTTTAAGTAATTTGTTGTAAATTCGTTAGATAAATGAATCAATCATGAATACTGAAAAAAAGAAGTCTAAAGCAACTAAAATCGAAGAGCCTTCTGTGGATTATAAAACTTCGAATATCAAGTTCAAAGGGATTGACAGAGCTACTTTTGATTTTGATGAAGAAGTAAAAAAAGGGTATACTCGGGAAGAAGCTAAAGCAGAATCTATTAGAAGAATTAGAGGATGGTGAGGAAAATAAAAGTTATTTTCACGCCAAACGTAATTGATTTTTTGGATGATTTAATTCGTCTTTTGTACAAAAAAGTATACTTTGGGTTTATAGAAACGGCAGAAGAATATGTTTCGAAAATTTATGATTTAGTTCCAGAAAAATCACGATTAAGTACGCATAAACCAACTCTACAAAAGCTCCGTTATTTAGGTTGACATTACATTTTTTATAAAGCAAATAACCGAACAACTTGGTACATTTTCTTTGAAAGACAAGATACAATATTTTTAATTACTGGAATTGTCAATAATTATTGTGAATAGGCAAGCAAACTATGATTTTTAAAGTTAAAATCCTCACAAACATAAGTTTATGAGGATTTTATTTATAATCACTACTGATCATTAAAAATTGACCGCTGAATAGTTTAATTAAGCATTCGCGGTAACCGCTTCTTTATCAATTTTGCCAATCAATCCGGCTAATACTTTTCCAGGACCTACTTCGGTAAATAAAGTTGCTCCGTCTTTTATCATTTGTTGCACAGATTGTGTCCATTTTACGGGAGCAGTCAATTGTATAATTAAATTTTTCTTGATTTCGCTTGGGTCAGAAACGGCACTTGCTGTAACATTTTGGTACACTGGACAAATAGGAGTTGAGAACGTTGTTGCTTCTATAGCAGCGGCCAGTTCTTCGCGAGCCGGTTCCATCATTGGAGAGTGAAAAGCACCGCCAACAGGTAACAATAATGCACGTTTTGCACCAGCGGCTTTCATCGCTTCACACGCTTTTTCTACTGCTGATGTTTCTCCTGAAATTACTAATTGTCCCGGGCAGTTATAATTTGCAGCTACTACAATTCCGTCAATGGAAGCACAAACTTCTTCAACGATATTGTCAGCCAATGCTAAAACGGCGGCCATTGTTGAGGGTTTTATTTCGCAGGCTTTTTGCATTGCCAAAGCGCGTTGTGAAACCAGTTTTAATCCGTCTTCAAAAGATAAAGCACCATTTGCTACTAAAGCTGAGAATTCACCTAATGAATGTCCCGCTACCATTTCTGGTTTGAAATCCTCCCCTAACGTTTTTGCTAAAATCACCGAATGCAGGAAAACGGCCGGTTGTGTCACTTTAGTTTCTTTTAATTCCTCGGCTGTTCCTTCAAACATGATGTCTGTGATGCGAAAACCTAAAATTGCATTGGCTTTTTCGAATAATTCTTTTGCGAGAGCGGAATTTTCATATAAGTCTTTACCCATTCCTGTGAATTGCGCGCCTTGACCTGGAAATACGTATGCTTTCATGTGTTTATTTTAAAGATTAAAAAAAAATAAAGACTGAAAAATAAATTTCAATCGGAATGCAAAAATACTATTTTTTGCGGTATTGTAAATAGGGTTGTTGTTTTCTTTAAAAGGGACACTTTTATTAGTGTAACATTTAGAAATATTAAAGACTAATATCAAACATATCTAAGATTTAAATATTATGAAAAAAATATTATCAGTTATTTTCCTGCTCTTTTTTGGTTTTTTCTTGTTTTACAACAATCTTCCCGTGATCAATTATGGATTTACTGGTTTTGCTTTTATTTTATTGCTGTTGTTGGTAATAGGGATCTTATTTTCTGCTGGTTTTACTATTTCTCAGCAAACAAAGCAAGTCAAGATTGTTTCCAAGCCCAACAAGATTTTGTTTGTTTTGGTAGGAGTGCTTTTAGTTTATTGTATTGCGCTACCTTTTGTGACCAGCTTAAAAATGTTTAGAAGCGATTCGTATCAAAAATTAATAGGCGAGGTTAAAAACGGCCAAAAAATAACCAACCACATTGCTCCAATTTCTATCGATAAAATCCGTGTGGTCGATGAGGAACTAGCCCATCTTTTGGGAGAGAAAATTTTAGGTTCCCAACCAGCTTTGGGAAGCCAAGTAGAATTAGGTGATTTTTGTATACAAAAAGTAAATAATAACCTGTACTGGGTTGCTCCATTATTGCATTCGGGTTTTTTGAAATGGTTTAACAACCAAGAGGGAACTGCGGGATATGTTATGGTTTCTGCAACCAATGAACGTGATGTGAAATTAGTTCAGAGTGTAGGAGGGAAGAACATTAAGATTAAATACCAGCAAGGTGCTTACTTTCAAAGTGACATTCACAGACACGTTTATTTTAATGGAAATGCTACTGTTGGCCTGGCTGATTTTACTTTTGAGATTGACGATGTTGGAAATCCGTTTTGGATTGTCACTAAATATGTGAAAAAAATTGGTTTTTCAGGAAAAGACGCAATAGGTGTTGTAGTGGTTGATGCACAATCTGGAGCAATAAACGAATATTCAATTGCTAAAACACCAAAATGGGTGGATCGAATTCAGCCTTTGGATTTTATAGAAAATCAGTTGAATGATTGGGGTGAATATGTTCACGGCTATTGGAATTTTTCTAATCAGGATAAACTGCAAATTACAGAAGGAATGACATTGGTATATGGAAAAGACAATAAATCTTATTGGTACACAGGATTGACTTCGGTTGGGAAAGAAGAATCTGCAGTAGGTTTTGTTTTGGTGGACACCAGAACGAAGGAAACTACTTTTTATAAACAAAGTGGCGCGACGGAATATGCGGCTCAAAGTTCGGCACAAGGGAAAGTTCAGGAAAAAGGATATAAAGCATCTTTGCCTATCCCTTATAATATCAATAACATTCCTACGTATGTGATGACGCTTAAGGATAACGGTGGATTGGTGAAAATGTTTGCGATGGTTGCCATTTCAGATTATACAATTGTTGGCGTAGGCAATACGATGCGAGAAACCTTGACCTCGTTTAAAAACGTCTATAATATGGCGGATAATAAAATAAACCCGAATAGTTTGTCCAATAAAAAATCGCTGAAATCAGTTGTAACCCGAATCCAGAATGATGTAAAAAACGGGAATAGTTTTTATTATTTTAAAGTCAAAGATTATCCTAATATATTTGTGGGTTCTTCACAAATATCCAATCAATTGCCAGTAACAATTGTGGGCGATAGTGTAAATATTTCTTTTGATGTAGATTTGGAAGAAGTTATTGATATTTCGAGTTTCGAGAATATCAATCTGAAGGTGACTATGAAATTGAAATAACTAAAAAAGGGCTTAAAGAATTTTCTCTAAGCCCTTTTTTTATTTTTTTGGCAGTAATTTAAAAGAGGTGACTTTGAATTTATTGTCAACCACTTTACCCACAACTTCCGCTTTTCTAATAGCAGCGCAAAAACCATCACTGGCATGCGCATCGCCATGGGAATCAATAGAACTTCCGTCAACAAAATAGGATTTTCCATCAATGCGAACGGCTAATTCACAACCGTGTCCTTCCATCCCAAACTGGCATTGCCCGCAAGAAGCTTCAACGATTTGGGGTTTTGGCTCTTCTTTTTTATCTTTATCCTGAGCACTTACAAGTGTTGCAGAGAATAAAATAGCTAAAAATAGTATCTTTTTCATAAATGATTAAATTTTTACTTTAGCTAAGATACTGGTTTTTTTACATCGAATAATTTTTAAACATGTAAATCCACAATAATCTGGAAAGGCGAAGATTGATAGAAGCCATTGCGATAATCACAACAGCAATAATTGGAATAATTCTTAAATCGAAAGTTTCGGTAAAGAAAAATTGGGCAATAACATACGTAGCAATTCCTTGGGCTACTGTTAAACCATAATTTACATACATAGCTCCAAAAAAGTAGCCTGGTTCCTTTTCGAATTTATAATTACAATGAGAACAATATTTGTTCATTTTTGGAAATCCAAAATTAAAAAATATACTTTTTTCATTGAAAACTTTGCCTTTAAGGCAATGAGGGCAATCATTATTCAGGATGTGTACAATAGAATTTGACATCGTCATTATTTTTTTCAAAGGTATTTCTTATTCCTGTCATGGATGTTTTCTATATTCGCTACTTATAGCACAATAAAGACATTTATCGAAAGATGAGAAAATATCCTATTTATAACATTCAGCGCTTTAACTGTAATTCAGTCAATAGTGATTTATATATCAATACCTTTAAAAATCACCTAATCGACCATGATTTTGTGGAGGAACCGCACCGGCATAATTCCTATGTTCTGGTCTTTTTTACCAAAGGATCAGGAACACATGAAATTGATTTTGATATTTTTACGATTCAGCCGGGAAGTATGTTTTTTTTGCAACCCGGACAAATGCACCATTGGGACTTATCCGATGATGTTGAAGGTTTTGTGATTTTTTATTCGCAGGAAATGTATAATCTTTATTTTGGACAAAAAACTATCGGCGAATATCCGTTTTATTCTTCAATGGATAATAAGCCTGAAATGTTTTTTGACATATCTGAATCGAAAGCGATTCTCCGTTATTTTGAAAGTTTAATCTTAGAAACTCAGAGAATTCAACTGTTGAAGCAAGATAAAATCATGAATCTCTTGGATATCATCCACATTGAAATTGCCCGAAAATATAGTGAAACCTATTTTTATGAAGCGCATTCGTATAATGTAAAAATTAAAAATTTTGAAATTCTTTTAGAGCAAAACTTTAAAATAGAAAAAGCAGCTTCTTTCTATGCTTCACGACTTAATATTACTTTAAAACACTTGAATCGGATTTGCAATGAAATCCTGCAAAAAACCACAACCGAAGTAATTACGGATAGAATCATGCTCGAAGCCAAACGCATGTTGATGGATAAAAAGTTTACCATAAATGAAATCGCAAGCGAATTAAGCTTTGATGATTATTCTTATTTCACACGATTGTTTAAAAAACATACCGGAATGACTCCGACAAACTTTCGAATGGTTAGGCGATAACTCACAAGATGATAAAAGGGAACGCTGATGACACTCATTTAGCGGGTTTTTTTCATCTTGTTTTCGTTATAATTTTGGAACTTTATTAAATGTAATTACGAATGCACAGTAATCAACGAGGCTGCATTTTTTGCTTTTTCTACCACTTCTTCAATTGGAGTTTCTACGGTATCACTCACTAAAGCCACTGCCATTCTACGGTACGGTCTTGAAGTTAATTTGCCAAAGATTCTGAAATCAGTTTTAGGTAAAGCCGCAATTTTTTCGATACCGGAGTACGTTGGATTTGTGGAGTTTTCCGAAGCTAAAATGACTGCACTCGCTCCCGCTTTTTCTAATGTAATTTCAAAAATAGGCAAACTTAAAATAGCGCGTAAATGCAATTCAAATTCATTGAAGTTTTGTGTTCCGGCCAAAGTTACCATTCCGGTATCATGCGGACGCGGCGATAGTTCCGAGAAATAAACGCCGTCATCAGTCAAGAAAAATTCGACTCCAAAAAGTCCTGCGCCGCCCAAAGCTTCGGTTACTTTTTCGGCCATGTCTTGCGCTTCGTATAAATCCTTATCGGAAATTCTGGCGGGTTGCCAGCTTTCCTGATAATCGCCTCGTTCTTGTCTATGGCCAATTGGCGCACAAAAAAGTGTCGGATTATTGTTTTGTACAACAGTCAACAAAGTAATCTCCGAATTAAATTTGACAAACGCTTCTACAATCACTTCTACAACATCTCCACGGGAACCTTCAACGGCATACTTCCATGCTTTTTCGATATCGGCTTCGGTTTTTATAGTGGATTGTCCTTTTCCGGACGAAGACATTAATGGTTTTACGACGCATGGCATTCCAACGGCTTCGACGCCTTTTTGTAATTCCGCGGCAGTAGTGGCGTAGCGGTAATTTGCGGTTTTTAATCCTAATTCTTTAGATGCTAAATCCCGAATCGCTTTCCTATTCATCGTGAAGTTTGCCGCTTTCGCCGAAGGAACTACCGTGATGCCTTGCTTTTCATAGTCATAAAAACGTTCAGTTCTAATAGCTTCTATTTCTGGAACAATAATATCAGGTTTGTGTTTGGCGACGATTCGGTCTAGAGCTTCTCCGTCAAGCATATTAATGACTTCAAAATCATGGGCAACTTGCATTGCCGGAGCATTTTCGTAACTGTCCACCGCAATTACAATTTGCCCGATGCGTTGTGCAGCGATTGTAAATTCCTTTCCTAGTTCGCCTGAGCCGAGAAGTAGTATTTTCATTTTTTGAAGTCTTAATTGGAATGTAAAAATACTAAATTGCTTTTTTATGACTGCAGATTCGCTACAAACTTTGCCCGAAAGTCAGTAGATTATGATCCGGGTCCAATATCGAAAATTCTTTTTGGCCCCACGGTTTGATTTGCAAAGGGCCATTGGGATGAATGGCAACGCCATTGTTTAAGAAGTTTTTATATACGGTTTCAATATCCTGCACCCGAATGTAAACTCCTGAGTAATTTTCAACAGAATCAAGGGTAGCAAACTCAAAAAAATGAATTTCGATATTGTCTTTTTGCACCATCAAATACCCGTCAAAGTCGGCATTGCCCCATTCCTGAAATCCTAATTGGGTGATATAGAAATCCCGTGTAATCGCTTTGTTGCGCATGGGTAACTTTGGGTTGATGGCGGTGAGCATGATGGTTTGGGTTTGAATAGTTTTTGTGAAGTTTAAGAAACTTTTTATTATGTAGCTGTTATCTCCTGATATAACTCTAATCTTTTATTCGTAATTCTAATTTTCTGCTTTTATTTTTTCTAAAATTCTTTGTTGAATTTTCATGTCTAATGCGATTTTCTCTTGCGTTTCATTTATTTCTTCTTCTAATTCCATTTCAGGAATCGCAAGATTATGAGTGTATTCTCGAATACCATCTAAAGAGTCACTACTATCATATAATTCATCTCTATAATTACTAATTTTTGATTTTTGGTTATTTAAATCTTCTAGAATATTATGACTTCTCTTTATTCTTTCGTTTATTATATACAACTGCGTTAAATAGTCTCTTTTTGTAATTGAAATATCTTCAATACTACCAATTATTTTACTGTTGTTATTTATTAATTCTAATGTTTCAGTAATTGATGAATCCTTTATTGTCTTATCAATTTCTTCTTTTGCGAATTTTAGAAATGTTGAAGTATTGTAAAGATGGAAAACATCTAGTTCTGCACATTGAGTATAAATCTCATTTAATAATTCTTTTCTAGCACCAATTTTTTTTCCTCGTTTTTCTTCCCACCAATCTTCCTTTACATCACCAGTAACTAATACAACATGTTTTAATTTTTTATCTTTTGCCAATTTAATAATCTCTTTCCACAAAATAAGATCTCCAAATTTTCGAATATATTCCTTGTCTTCAAAAAAATACGAACCTTCTTTTTTAATATCCATAAATCCAGGCGGAATTTTTGATTCATACCTTTTTGTCCCATCTTTATAAATTAAATCTAAATTATCTTTGTCAAAAGATTCACCAATTTTATTATTGAAGATATTTATGATAAGCTCTTTTATCTCGTCTGTATCATTAACATCATTTTGCTTACTTTCAAGTTCCTCTAAATGTTTTAAAAACGCAATGTAAACATCTGTTGTTTTTTTTAAATTATCAGTTGTTATATATTCTTCAGGATTAATAAGCGAATGTCTTTGGGTCAGTTTTAGTTTTTCAATTTCAGTTTTATATGTCGTACTTAAATCATCAATTTCAGTAATTAATTTTTCAGTTAAAATTTTTATTTTGGAAAACATATTCTTTTGGTCTCCAATTACTGTTAATCTATTATTTAGAAATTCCATTATAACTTGGAAACCTATCCAAATACGATTATTAAAATTTTCGTTTTTAAAAACACCTAATAAATCGTTTTTTGCAGATTCGGGTAAACGATATAAATCTAAAAGAACATTTGAATCAAATATGAAAACGCCTTCTTTCCAAATCTTTTGAAAATCTAATTGATTTGAATTCCGATGTATTTTATATAATTTTTCCATTACTGTTTACTAATTATTTATTTTAAATATACACACAATATAAATCACTAAGTATTAAATTTACTATGATTCACCTGAAAACTGGAAAGCTTTATGTAACAAAAAAGCATTTAATTTATTTTCTTAAAAGTATAAAATGCAGGATTCAAGTTATAAATGCAACTTTTTGATTAAACATAAAATTAGGTGTTTCAAAATTAAATCTTTTTCTTGGTCTATTGTTTAATTTCTCTTGTATTTCTATAATTCTCTC
>NZ_JAFCUP010000007.1:0-220625 GCF_049896585.1 Flavobacterium sp. DSR2-3-3 | reverse complement strand
TACAAAGTCAAATTAAAATGAGGACATATAAAACAAAAAACACTTGCAAAAACGTTTTTGCAAGTGTTTAATTAAATATTTTTATCTAATAATCTGTATCGGTTATTCAGGACAAGACAAAATGAAAAAAAACCAAATCCCGTCAAAATAAAATCAATAATTTTATTTTGACGGGATTTGATTTTAACTATTTTGGTCAGCAGAAATGCTGTAAAAAGGGATTATTAATCAAATCAGATTTATAATTTGTCTTTTCGAGCTTAATTTTCGAAAAAAGTCTTTAATAGTTTTTTGTTTCTCACTGTCCCAAGATGAGCTTATATTCCCAAGAAATTACTTGGAGTAATATGCATTAATTCCGCTTTAATTTCATCCGAAACATCTAAGGTTGCGATAAAGCCGTGAATTGCTTTTTTATCAATCGCTTCATTGGTTCTGGTCAATCCTTTCAATGCTTCGTAAGGATTAGGATATCCTTCACGACGCAAAATTGTTTGAATCGCTTCCGCAACAACAGCCCAGTTTTTCTCTAAATCTTCGTGGAATTTAGGTTCGTTTAATAACAATTTGTTCAATCCTTTCAAAGTAGCTTCAAAAGCAATTAGCGTGTGTCCCATTGGTACACCTATATTTCTTAAAACAGTACTATCAGTCAAATCGCGTTGTAACCTGGACAATGGTAATTTAGCCGATAAATGTTCAAAAATTGCATTAGCAATTCCTAAATTTCCTTCTGAATTTTCAAAATCAATAGGATTAACTTTATGTGGCATCGCCGAAGAACCAATTTCTCCCGCTTTAATTTTTTGTTTAAAATATTCCATTGAAACGTACGTCCAAATATCTCGGTCTAAATCAATGATGATGGTATTTATTCTTTTCAAAGCATCAAAAAATGCAGCAAAATGATCGTAATGTTCAATTTGTGTAGTCGGGAAGGAGTGGTGTAAACCAAGGTTGTCCTCCACAAATTTCGCTCCAAATTTTCTCCAGTCAATTTGTGGATATGCTACATGATGCGCGTTATAATTTCCGGTTGCTCCGCCAAATTTAGCTGCAAAAGGAATATTAAACAACAAACGCATTTGCTCTTCTAAACGTTCTACAAAAACACCAATTTCTTTACCCAAGCGCGTTGGAGAAGCCGGCTGTCCATGCGTGCGGGCGAGCATTGGAATATCGCGCCATTCAACACTTAAATCTTTCAATTTTGATGTTAAAGTAATTAAAGAAGGCATGTATACTTTTTCGAAAGCTTCTTTTGTAGAAAGCGGAATCGCGGTGTTATTAATATCTTGTGAAGTCAATCCAAAGTGAATAAACTCTTTATATTGGGATAAGCCTAATTTTTCAAAAGCATCTTTGATAAAGTATTCCACCGCTTTTACATCGTGGTTGGTTACTTTTTCTGTTTCTTTGATCCAAAGTGCATCTTCGGTAGAGAAGTTTTTATAAATGTTGCGCAAACTTTCAAATAAATCTGGGTTTACGTTTTTTAGTTGTGGCAAAGGTACTTCGCACAAAGCAATGAAATATTCAATTTCAACTAATACGCGGTATTTGATTAAGGCTTCTTCAGAGAAAAATGGAGCCAGCGAAATAGTCTTGTTTCTATATCTTCCGTCGATTGGCGATATAGCATTCAATTCGTTTAAAGTAGTCATTGTTTAGTTGTTTGTTCGAAAGGCACAAAAATAGTTATAAGTTATAAATTATGGGTTATAAGTTTAGATTTTTATTACAATTGTAATTGATTTTTTGCCATTGCAATTGATGTTGTCATCGCATTTGATTGAGTAATTTTTCTTTCATAAAAGCAACTCCTTCCGTGGCACGCATAGGAATTACTTCCAATGGATTTCGAAGGTTCGGGATTTTTACAGGTTTTGGATCAATATAAAAAATGGGCGTTTTTCTGCTTGTGAAATCGATTAGTCCCGCAGCAGGATATACTTGCAACGACGTCCCAATTACCGCAAAATAATCCGCACTTTGAGTAAGTGTTAATGCTTCTTCAAGGGCTGGAACTTCCTCTCCAAACCAAACGATATGCGGTCTCAATTGATTTTTATTTTCATCGAAATCGCCAAAATTCAAATCGTTGTGCCAATCTAAAATGTATTCTGGGTTTTTGGTACTTCTTACTTTCAATAATTCGCCGTGTAAATGCAGCACATTAGTGCTTCCGGCGCGTTCGTGTAAATCATCTACATTTTGTGTGATAATGAAAACATCGAATTCATTTTCTAATTCAGCCAAAATTATATGCCCTAAATTGGGTTGCACTTCTTTGAGTTGTTTTCGTCTATGATTGTAAAAATCCAGTACCAAAGCAGGGTTTTTATGCCAGCCTTCTGGAGTTGCTACATCATTGACATTATGGCCTTCCCAAAGCCCATCACTATCGCGAAAGGTTTTGATGCCACTTTCGGCACTAATTCCTGCTCCTGTCAGAACCACTAATTTCTTTTTCATTTTATATCAATTTGGGCGTGACCACAAGGGTCGGGCTTTCGGCTTTATCTTTTTGGCTAAAAAGCCCAAAAAGGATACCGCCTCTATCCCTCACGCGAATTCCGTAAACATTCCTAATTCTGCTTTTATTAAACAATCCTAAAAGCAGCAATCAGAATCTACTTTTGAAGGTATAAAGCTAGTCTTTTTTACTATTTTTGCAAAAATAAATATTCTAATGGTTGACATCGATTACCTCGCTTTTCTTGAAAATATCCTGACTGATAATCGCAAAGAAAAATTCTTGAAAGTATTGGAAAACAGAACCAAGCATTTTACGATTGCTGTTGAAGATATTTTTCAAATGCACAATACGAGCGCAGTAATGCGAAGTTGCGAGATTTTTGGAATTCAGGAATTGAACGTTATCGAGCAGCGTTACGGAAAAAGTATCGATAAGGAAATTGCGATGGGTGCCCAAAAATGGGTTGACATTAATACGTTCGACAGCATTACAAATTGTGTGGATACGTTAAAAAGTAAAGGTTACCAAATCATTGCAACCACGCCTCACGAGAATGATTGTTTGATGAAAGATTTTGATATTACGAAACCCAGCGCTTTATTTTTTGGAACTGAAAGAGATGGACTGTCCGAAGAAATATTGCAACGTGCCGATGGTTTTCTTAAAATTCCGATGGTAGGTTTTACTGAGAGTTTAAATATCTCGGTTTCGGCGGCAATCATCATTCAAAACCTGACGAATCGATTGCGCAACTCCGAAATTAATTGGCATTTATCTGAAAACGAAATTTTAGAAAAGCGTTTGGCTTGGGCCAAAAATTCCATAAAAGACATTAAAAGAATTGAAGCACGGTATTTTGAGGAAACCCCAAGATTGTTAAACGAACGCTAAAACTAAATTTTTATCGTTTGCTGAGTCATCTCCAGAAACAAAGCAATTACAATTACTATTTTCTTTTGATTAATTGCATATTGTTGTAGATACGGATCAGTTTGTCAGTTCACTTCACTCGTGTTCAAATCCGAAAAATCGTGTTTAGTTATTAAAGTATTGATTTACATTGAAGTTCAAAATCCTGCATGGTTTCCAAAACCTCGTTGGTATCTTTTTTTAGATTTACATACCTACAAGTTCAAAAAATGAGCATTAAAACTTTGTTTCACTCTCTAATAGTATGTCTTTTATATTATTTGGGTTCATTTTATAGCGATATACTCCGTTGTTCCCAATGGCAAATAAGGTATTCTCCCGTACAATTAAATCAAAACAATTTTTGTCAATGGCATGCACCAAAACAGGTTCAGCAGGATTTTGAATGTTAAATATTTTGATAACATCATCACAAACCAGTAAATAATCAGCGGTGTAAAAACTGATGCCTTTAGGTTGAGAGAGTGTTCTGCTATGAATTAATTTTGGTTTCGTAAGATCTTTTGTGTCATAGACTTGCAAGACGTTAGTGTTGTTGCCGCAGGTTGTGTTTGAGTTTAATGTTACGTAGGAGTGCGTACTATTAGCGATGACTGGATCACAAGCAGTGAAATGTTGTACGCTTGACAATTTCGTTGGGTTTTCAGGATTTGTGATCGAATAGATAAACATTCCATTTCTAGATCCAATAAATAAATTATCCCCAAATGAAAATAATGTTTCAATATTAAAACCTATCGGAATTTCATTTACTTTTACGGGCTTTTCGGTATCGATTAACGAGAATACATTCAATTTCATTTGGTCTACACCGTATAAATAATTGCCTTTTATAGCAAAAACAGCGAGTGAACCGCCTTGCCCTATGTCGCCGTTTTGCGCGCTATCACTATCAGAGCAGCCGATTATAAATATTAGTAATACAAAGGATATAATTTTTTTCATGTGTTACTTGATTAAAGTCCAATCGATTATTATTTCATTTTCTTTCGTGTAGGCATTTGAGCCGTTTGGAGCTTGCTTTTGCGGAAACACATATCTATTTCTGTTGGTAACAGTAAATTTTTTAGTGGCAGGATTGAAAGTGGCAGTGACCAGATCTACTGCTTGATTGATATACAAGGTAATGCCTTTGATGGCTAGGTCTGTAGCACCGGGAGCTTTTATAAAATGCAATCGTATAGGTTTATTGGGATCGGTGTAATCATAAACGTGAAAACCTTTATTCACATCATTGATAAACATTAAATCGTCCTTGATATAAATTTTTCCAGCTTTGATAATGGGTTGCGAATTTTGAAAGTCAATGGAGCTTTCCAAAGCGGCACGGGCTATAATCACAGGTTTGTATTCTTGTTGTGGAAATTCACCATTATCTGTAGTTGGCCAACAAGAAACAAGTAGAAATGAAACCAGCAGGAGAAGTACTATTTTTTTCATTTGAAAATCTTTTTATAAAGATAGTAAAAAGAGTATTTAGTTGCGCTATGACACTGTTATTGTTTGTGTTGCGCTTACAATAAAATTTTAGCCGTTAGCAACCGTAATTTATTTTATCTTTCAATTTATAGAGAACTCCGCATTTTAAATTTCACTATTTTGTTTAATTATTTTTAGTAGTTTTTCCAAATCATTACTATCAATGTTATGGATTTCGAATATTTTTTCACGTCCGCATTTCTGAATTATTTTAAAATTATAATTGTCTACTTCTAATTTTTTAACATTGTCAAATTTTATAGACTTGCTGATTATTCTATTTATTTTAATATTCATTCCCAGTTTATTCCATTCAACATAATTTTTATACCAAAACATTTTACTAAAATATAGTGCTTGGGTAAAAAAGCCAATTGAAGCCAAAATTTTATTCGTTCTTTTATATTCAAAGTCAATAATTTCAAAACTACCAATAAGAATAAGAACCAATGAGATTATCATTAAAAGTGATGTCCAGTTTTTAAATGTTAAGTGATTGAAGTGTATTTTTTTCATTTTTTTCGGTTGTTGTTGTTAACGCTCCACTATTATGGTGGATTAATGAAAGTCAGCTATTTTGTAACGTTTTAACATATTATCAAGTCCTAAATGCTGCGTAAAGTCAGAGACATTTGCGCAGCATTTAGGAAAAACTTATGTGTTTTTTATTATAGATTGAGGATCGGGATTTTCTGCCTAAAATTATATCTAAAAAATGTAGATTGGTGTTAAGATTTGGGCTGAGCCATTTGTTTTAATGATTCTGGGTTTGCAACCATAGCATAAATAAATCCAATGAGAATAGCAAAAATTAATAATAATACCAGACTTATTAATAACAGTAAAATAACCAATGCTACTCGACTTAGTATAGATTTAAGTGATTTTTCTGGATACAAGTTGCGGCACATCCAAATTAAAATTACAGGTACAAACAATAAAGTTACACTGGAAGATTTTAAAATAAAGGAACCGTCATTTTTAAAAAAATACAATATTGGATAAATGACTATTATATTTGCTAAAGTATAAAAGCACATTAAATAGGTATTAATTAGAATATGTTCATAATAATTGTGTCCCCATTTTAGGAATGCTATCTTGGTAAAAAAAGCATAAAAAGGTACTGTTAAAAGCATAAAAAAAGCAGAGTAACTAGATAGAATTGACATATAGCTACTCATAAACGATTTGCTTAAATTTTCATCAGCATACGCATTTGCTGCAATTTCATTGAATCCCATTACTTTGAAGGTAATAAATGCTGAAATACCGCTTAAAACAAACAAAAGTAAAATAGGTTTGTAATGGTTTACACGATTACCGTCAATAAATTTTTTAGCAGTTTTTCCAGGATTAAGAATTATTTTTTTTACGGAATAAAGAAATCCTTTATTTGTGTGTAAAAAAGTATATTGAATCTCGTCCCAAATATATTTTTTGTCAATACGTTTGTATTTTTTTTGGCCACAGTTTTCACAAAAGTGAGCGCTAATAATTTGGTTACAGTTTGAGCAGGACATTTCCATATCTTTAAATTAAATATTTCTGCCTTTAGTTTCATTATTTATGTAATTATATATCACAAAAATTGGAAGTAAAGCAATAGATATTACTAAGCAAGGGACGAATAAAACAGGATTAAATGGTGTTGTAGCACAAAGACTCAACATTGTTACTAAGGCGATAATAAATAGAATGCCAAAACTAATAATTACTTCTTTTATTGCATTTTTTCTTTTTATCAAATCAGAATTATTCATTTGTAATAAAGTGTTTTTTTTATGGTTTAAGTTAATTATTTTCACAAAAAATAGTAGGATAAAATTTATACATTTTATTAGTCGTTTTTAAAAATCAGTGCTAATATATAAATTTATATGAATAAGTTTATAAAACTAGTGTTTTTGACTTTTATTGTATGTTAAATTTCTATAGATATTGTAGTTTTTTTGGTAAAATGGCAAAAGTCTATCTTCTAAATTAAAATGGCTTAAATGTTAATATTAGAATTTCGATTCCCTTAGTATTTTAAGTCTATTCATTGTAAATAAGCTGTAAGACTGTGTTGTTTGATGAACAAAGAATCCTATTTTATAAACTAGCGGCATAGAGTAAAAACATTGGTTTGTTGCTGCTAAACAAAAGTGCTTGGAAGAGCGGACAGTTTAAAATATAGACAACGAATACTTGGATATAAAAAAACCATTTCAAAGTAAGCATACAATGAAATGGTTTATTTTTAAGTCTGGATTTTTTGATTATGTAAGAGTATTGCTATCTGATTTTGATTAAATATCTTTTTCAAAATACAAATGAATATAAATTGCGGCACCAAAATTTGTTGATGTTGATGTAGTGAACCTATATCCTTTTGCGGCATATTCATCTAATTTTTCCTGAATTTCTTTTTTTGAGTCATTTGCAATGTGCTTTGAATCTAAAGTCAATTTAGAGTAATAAATTAAACTTTCTACTTTGTATTCTTTCATAATAATTTTTTAATAATTAAATAGTGTTTTAACATTCCGTGTAAATATAACTGGTTTTGATTACAAAAAAAGTTATTTTTTCTTATTTTTCATGAATAAATCAAACAAGATATACGATCCGACAGTGCGGATTTGCAATCCGTGCCCGTTACGATAATCAATTATATTATATTATATAATTCCTATTTGAAATTTTCAAAATGTAGATTTTATTTATCGCTATGCAAGAATTAAAAGGATTACTTATCTGTTATCGTTGCTAAAAAATAATAACTGAGCACTTCTTGACCATTGCGAGGAACGAAGCGATCACATTTAGTATTTTCTTTTGATTAAGTGCTTATTATTGTGAGCACGGATTGCAAACCCTCGTTATCGGATACTACCGAATTGAAGATCGATACTTTGCTGAAAACGTAAAATAGTTCTTCTAAATAATGTTACGCTTATGTTCTTTATTTTAAAAAATATCATGTAACTTGTACTGTTTCCGAAAAACAAGATACTTTGTCGTACACTTTATTTAACGCATGATTTAAAAAGAAAAACAATGAAAGAATTTAAAAATAGCAACCAAGATTTAATAAATACCACATTGCCAGTTGGAGGGGAAGGAGTTCGTGCGCCTAGTTTAATTGTAAAAGAGGAAAAAGACAATAGTGAGGAATATAGCGTTGGTTATTTTAAGAGACCTAACGTTTTGTTTTTTGATGTAAATGAAACTTTGCTCGATCTTAATATGATGAAAAAAAGTATTGGCGCAGCGCTTGGTGATCATCCTGAATTGATGTCGTTATGGTTCACTACAATGCTTCAGTATTCATTGGTTACCACAGTTGCAAACCAATATTATGATTTCGGAACAATTGGAGCCGCTGCACTTATAATGGTTGCCCACAAAAATGGAATTGCGATAACGGATAAACAAGCTAAAGATGCTGTTGCCGCAATTTTATCATTGCCTGCACATCCAGAAGTGAAAGAAGCACTCTTACTATTAAAAAAAGAAGGTTTTAAATTGGTTGCCTTCACCAACTCATCCAATAAAGCGGTAGAAACGCAACTTAAATATGCAGGGATTCATGATCTATTTGATGATGTGTTAAGTATTGAAGATGTAGGTAAATTCAAGCCACATACAGATACTTATAATTGGGCTGCCAAAAAAATGGGATTAAAACCGAATGAATGTATGTTGATAGCTGCCCATGGTTGGGATGTTGCTGGTGCAAATTGGGCGGGTTGGCAAACGGCTTTTGTCAGCCGCCCCGGACAGCAATTGTTTCCTCTTGCAAATTTGCCTGAAATTAATGAAGAGAATATTTTATTAGTTGCTCAAAAGCTAATTTTAATATAATCCCTGAAATTCGAATCATTGAAAAATTAACGAACCGATTGCGGAATCAACTACTAAGTGGCATTTATCCGAAAATAAAATTTTGGTAAAAAGATTGGCTTGGGCCAAAAATTCCATAAAAGGTATCAAAAGGATGGAGGAACAGCATTTTGAGGAAAACTCAAGGTAGTGTAAAAAACGCTCAAATTAATTGTAACGATTTGCTACGTCATAGCGAGGAGCGAAGCAGTCACTTAGAGTTTTATTTTGATAATGTGCTTATTGGTAACACGGATTGAAAATTCGTGCGGTCGGGAATATTTTTTTTACACAGTTCGTATTCTTATTAATTTATGTCTTCACCCTCCAGAATTACATCTCTATTCGTATTTTATACTTGCATATCCGACCCAGTGTTTTTGAGTGGCTATAGCTGTAGTTCCCATACCTAAATCTTCTACTTTTATAAGGTCATGATCTACACTTGATGCGTAACCTAAAAAAGTCCCTGTCAAAGGTTTGTTGTATAATGCCTGATTTAATTTATTTGCAAAACTCACTCCAAAAGGGACAGAATAACGACCACACCAAACCCATTTATATTCTTTGTAATCAGTATTTTGTACGGTGTATTCTGTAAATGTTTTTACTTTTTCAGTACTAATTTCGTTTATTAAACACTTGTCAATAATCTCCATATCTAAAGCTCTAGCTTTTTTAGTACCTTCATCATCAACTCCAAAAGGGGCTAAATCGCCATTCCAATTTTCAGTACCATAATGCACAGCATCGTTAGAAATGACAACTGCGACATCCTTTCCATATTTAAGATGCTTTTCATTTAAAATTTTTGATACAACATCAGAAAGAGCATCGCTAATGCTATCAATTGTTTCGTAATTGATATAAGGCACCAATATTGGAATAATTTGTAGGTTCTTATTTTTGCGATGTAAAAAAGGTACTATAGCTTCTAATGAATGTTCTAATTCTTGCATATCGTTATGAACTAGGTAGGAAGATTTTGGCAGTTGCGCCATAATTTCAGAATTTAAATCAGACACTTTTAAATCACCATAAGGCGATTGCCAATGTGTGAAATCTCCAAAGATGATTTTGTCTTGAAGCTTAAAGTTTCGAGCGCGATGTGCAACACCAATCAAAATAATCGTGTTGGCATTAATTCCTTTAAGCGATTCGTAATACAAACGTCCAGCGTATTTATAATCGTCATGCGGACTTATAGCTGCTTTCCAATGCATATTATTTTTAGAATCCTTAATACCTAAACGGTTATAAATAGAATCTAATTGCCAATTGTATTTTGTAAAACCAATCGTATCATGCACAGGCCTAACTCTATTTTCTAGTGCTAGGCTTGGTACTGCATTTTTTACATTTTTTTCAATTTTACAACTGAAACAACACAAACAGATAAAAATAAGTAGTAATCGCATATAAAATTTTATTTCAAGCAATTTACGCTAAAAAACGCTATCTGATAGCGGTCGCAATTTTTAGATCCATTTTTGTTTTTAGGTTTCTGTTTGGTTTAAGATATGAGAAATGGTACTTTGTGTCTTTCTCATAAATTGCTAAAATTTCAAGGGTGTTTTTGCATGCTGTTGTGTGCACGGATTGCTAATTTGCGTTATCGGATCCGAGTAATCATAAACATGAAAACATTTATTGACATCGTTGATAAACGTTAAATCGTCCTTGATATAGTTTTTCCCGATCTAATAATAGGTTGCGCGTTTTGAAAAGCAATGGAGGTTTCGAGGGCGCTCCGAGTAACAATGACCGGTTAGTATTCTTGACGCACAAAGTCACCGTTATCTGTAGTTGGCCGACAGTAAACGAATGGAAATGAAACCAGCAGGAGAAATACTATTTTTTTTCATAGCAGAATTATTTTATAAAGATAGTAAAAAGGGGATTTGGTTGCGTTATGATACTATTATTGTTTGTGTTGTATTTGGAGTGAGACATTAGTTGTTAAATGGCGTGGTTTATCTTGCTCTCAATATTTAATCTAATATAATCTTCAATTTCTGTTAAATTCTCTAGACCGATAACTCTTCTGAGTTTATTATTTTTTAGTTTTATATCTAAAAATCTATTTCCAAATCGTTGTTTGACTTTTATTGATTTTATATCATTAAATAAAATTTCATTCTGATTTGATCGAAATAAACTTAGGATAAAAAATACGAAATGACCTATTCCAATAAATAAACCTGTCCAGAGTAAGAACTGGTCGCTAGTTTTGAAATATCTCAAAACCGAAATAACTCCAAAGATTGTCCAAATACCTGCACTAATTAATGTAATAAGATTATGTTTCTTTAAATTGTCCGAAATACTAACTTTATCGGTTTCAAAGGAAATTTGTCCATTTTTTATGTTGAATATCTGTGTCATTTCTATCTTTATTATTGTAGCGGTCGAAACAATTATATCTTATTATTTCTTTTGATAAAATGCTTATCGCTGTTGGCACGGATTGCAAATCCGCGCAATCGGTTTTTTAGTCCAAATGTTTCATAGAAGCACTTCAGCCACCATATTGCCAAACTGATGTTATCGGTTCGGGCTTTTATTAAAACTATTTCCAAGTCTAGTTGTCAGACTCAAAACAATTGGTCTGATAAATCTGTAGGCGACCAGACCAATTGCGGCTATTATTAGTATAAATACTGTTGGAATTATTGCTCCAAAGGTGTAAGTCATACCAAGAATAAACCCTAAGATAAATTCCGAGTAATATACAGGGATAATAAAGCTGAGTACAATTATAATATAAAGAACATTGTCTGAGAACGGTTTATACTCATTTATAAAAGAAATTGAAAGCAAAATTCCAAACACTAACCCTGTTATAAAAAGCCAAAAAACCTTGCTAATAGAGTTATTCGTCTGTTGTGTTTGTGAAATTTTTTTATCAAGTCTCTTTTCAATCCTACTCAAAAGAAACCAAGTAAGAATAGGCAATAGTATACCACTCCACCAATTTGAGATTTAAGGAAGGTCTTGTTGATGTAGCATATGATGACTCGTGACACCACCATAAAAAATGCTCCCAAAAAAGGAAGCTGAAAATTAAAAATGTCACAACGCCTGCAATAAAGGCTTTTATCTTTGTCAAATTTTGTCTTTGCATGTATTATGATTTGCTGTTTTTATTTTTGTTGTATGTCAGCCTGACCGCTATCGTTTGGCCACTTGGCGATGTGGCATATTAAAAATGCCTATACTTTCGGTTAATGATTACTTTTACAAGTGCAAAACCATCTTTAAATTAAGTCTAAACCCGTCATACTGCCAAACGGCGGTAAGCCGGCTGTTTTATTTTTTCGCTTGTAGCTTCTCTAATTTCTTTCTGGTTTCGGACACTTCTTTCAAAGACAATGCTTTTTCAAATGATTCTATTGCTTTTTTTCTATCATCCTTTTCAACATAAAAATCCCCCATAGAATCATAGACGTTTGAACTTGCGGGGTAATTATCGAGATTCATCTTGAAAAAGCTGTATGCTTTGTCATAAAGTTTGCCTGACAGATTATTATATCCTAAAAAATTGATAGTGCTTTGTGGTGGTAGCACAGAATAACCTACCATTTCAGAAATATTTTGATAATGATTTTGAATATACTCTGCATTTATCGAAAGATCGTCCAGTTCCTTGGGTAATTGATAATTTTTAAAAAAGTAACGCAAAGCATCATATTCAGCAATAAGTGGTACAGATGGATGATTATCATCAGTATAATACTTCCACTTCCAGTCCAGCTTATTACTTTTACTTTTATTGAGTATTTCGCGGAATTGAAGATTATGCCTCACATGTAAATTGCTATTTGCCGTATCCTTTGCCACTCTGATAGTATCCATTTCCTTATTCATAGTATTTGCTGACGCAAAGAATAGTTTCTTCCCTGTATATTCTTTTTGTTCCAAAACAATCGCAGCTTGTTTCATGATGGTTTTATTATCCCACCAGACAGTGGGGTCAATTGCTACATAAGAATTGAATAATTTGGGATTATTAATAAGGGTATTTATCACCATTAATCCTCCCAAAGAATGACCAGCAAACATGCGGTAGGGTTCAGTTTTATAGTGAGAATCAATATAAGGGATTAATTCTTTTTCGATAAATGAGATGAATTTTTCACCACCTCCTGAATTTTTAAAATGAGCCTTATCTTGTTCTCCATTCGACCATGACGTGCTATGGGTAGGTGTTAAATCCCTAACTCGATCGGTATTAACTATAGCTACTACAATCATTTCCGGCATCTTACCAATGGCACTTAAATATTGTACCATACCAGTTGTCGAATGGAAAAATGAGTAGCCATCTAAGAGATAAATCACCGGATAACTGGTTTTACTGTCAACACCTCCTGAAGTAGGTGTATAAACCAATATGTCTCTTTTCTCATTTAATATGGTAGATTGAATGGTCTCCATAGTTCCGATAGAGATTTTGTTATCGTTTTGGTTGGAAGCTTGCCCGAAAATAAATAGAGGAAGAAAAAGAAGAATGTAAATAATGTTTCTCATAATTTTTTATGGTTTGTTGGCGGTTAAAAAGACGCTAACGTTTGGCCGCTTTGAGATGGTTGGAAGTTCGTAACCACTCAATTTTCAGCTTAACGAAAACGTGATGCGAAACGGGAATTCCACTAAGTTTCAGCAAGCTCAAAATGGCGGTTATAAATCTTTTTTTATTTGTCTATTAGCTTTTTCAATTCTTCAAAAACTTCTTTGTCTAAAATATCTAATTCATTTCCAGTTGCAAGTTTAATAGCTTCTCTTGCTTCCGTTATTCTATTGAGCATTGGCAAAACAATTCTTTTTCCAAGATTAATAAAACTATCTAAATCTCTTGAACTTACAGGTATTTTGTAACCATCTCTTCCAGAAGCGATTATAATCCCACTATCTCTTAGATTCCCAACAACTTTACTTCTAAAATATTCTTGTTTTAAAATTTCGTGTCTACTTTGATTAAGATGACTGAAAATTTCCTTTGTTGAGATATATCTATTTTTAATGTTGGCTCTTTGAAAAAGTAAAAGTAATTTTAAAAAGTTTATTTGGTCGACTTTTTGTTGATCAGTTCCTTTTTCGGTAGCTAAGAAAGTTTTTATCCTTTGATGACAAACTGAAGCAATATTTGGATCAAAATTTTCGTCAAGGTTTGTATCTTCAAGTTCTTTAAAAGAATAATCATTTGGGAAGAAATTTAAACTTGCGATTTTTGGTCGAAGCAATTCTTGGAAATCTGAACTATGCTCTGATTTTTTATTTTCATCAAAAATATAGCCTAAAGTACCAGCAATAAAATCAGCAATCTGAATAAAATAGCTTTGTTTACTATTTTGAATATTGAATTCTGCACCCGAAAATAAATTCATTTCATGATTCTTCTCAACATACTTCTTGAATTCTCGCATAAAATCATTTCCACCGTGCTCATCAACATAAAGTTCGAGTTTTGGATATGTTCTATAAAGTTCTTTATAAACCAAATTATTAAGATATTTATAAAATGATTTTTTTATTGCAAATCCTTTTCCGTCCAGTTTGGTTTTGTCTACTATTACTGCGTAAATTGTTATGTCTAGTTTTGCAATGTCAACTAAAATTCTTTTTCTCCTTTAATGATTTTGTGCAACACCACTTGATTTCATTTTGCCTGTTTGAAACCCGTGTTGTTTTCTAATCGAATCAATATCATTTCTTAGTTTTTCTAAATTCTCATTTTTGCAAATTATTGTCGCAACTATAAAATGTGTCCCTTGATTTTCAAAATCAAAAGAATTATTTCCAAATTCGTCTGCAAATGCAGTGATGTTCTGTTGCATTTTTGTTTTTTTAAAATTAGGTATAACAAGCGCGCTCTTTATGTGTGTATTTTCGAGCGTAGTTACGCGTTGCACACATCGTCCCCGCTACTACAGCGGGTTTGGGACTAAAATTAGACCCTGTTTTCGGATTTGCCGCTCGATCGATAGCGAACAGGCGAAGCAAATTATCCCAAATACAAAACCAACTTTCCATTAATTCTATTGCTCAAATCTGATGTTGTAGCTGTTAGGAAACGTATTTTCTATTTACTTATTAATCGGATTATTATAATTCCCGGTGCTACCATTAGTGATATATAAATTAGTTTTGTCATAACAAAATATTCAAATGGAACTATGATACTTTCATTCCATTTTACTTTATAATAATCTGGATAACTTAAACGAAATTTTTTATTATCAATCGGTTCATGATTTTCGTATTTACGTAAGATTATTTGATATTTTTCTTGAAGTCTAAAACAAAATTGCATTTTTTCTTTTTCTGTTGCTTCAGTTTCATAAGATTTATAATTCTGTAATTCATTGTACAAATCAGCTAGGTCTAGTGCGCAATCGTGGGAGGCTTTAGCTTTTACTAAATAATTTTGCGTGTTTTCAAAAACCGAAAAAATAAGTAGAAATATTGAAATTGCTGTTATAGCAAATGCAATCAAATTTGGGTTATATTCTTTTGCATTATATAAATTATAAACTGATAAGAAACCGAATATGATTAAATAAGCTGATAAAATTGTTAAACCTAAATTCGAGTATTTAGCTGTTGTTTTATTTCTCGTGTCTGCATAAAATCTAGTGCCTTTAGTTGACCAAATTTTATGTTTTAGTTCTTCGAGAAAATCTTTATCCAGGTGTTCTTTTCCTTTTTCTTTTACAAAAGTTGATTTACTTTCTTTAGTCATTTTTTGTTTTTTGTAATATGTTGTCTAACTAGTATTTATGTCAGACTTATCACCTAAAAATAGGATAGTAGGTCTGCTTTACATCAAATTTTATTTATTTTCAAATATATAAATAAATCGCTGAAAATACTTATAAAAAAACAGTAATTCATTTATTTTCAAACATATATTCTTTCCATGTAGGATTATCACGGGAAACAGTTAACGGACTTATTTATCACAAAATCCCTAGCCCCGACGGCAGTGGAAAGCCTATGCCGGTTGAAAACTGCTTTTTTCTGGTGGTGGCAGAGCGACCAAAGGAAGCTCCTGACAACGGCTAGAAAAAGGGTTTGAAACCAAATAGCTTGCAGCGTAAGGCGGGAGTTGCTCCTGAAATAAATTCAGGATAAATCCTGAAAAAGATCCTGAAATAAATAGATAGATCCTGAAATAAATTCAGGATAAAAATTCAGGATAAAAAAAAATTCCCCAACTACTTTCGTAATTGGGGAATTTAATTTAAGGTATCGAAACGATTATTAGTTTACAATAACCCATTGTCCAGAAGCGATTAAGCTCTCGGCTTTTTTATATTTCATTTCCTGCGTTTGTCCGTTAGCCACGTTTTGAATCGTTACGTTGTCATTGCGATTGATTTTTGGCATATCTCTCACGATAGTTTCGGTAACTTGTCGTTGTTGCGTTTGACCAGCTTCACGATTTGAAGCTTCACTACTGATGATTTCATCTTTCGAAGTAGTGTAATCTTCTACCGGAGCAACTTCTTTCGCTTCTTGAATTTGTTGGTTTTCCTGAGCCGGTAAATCTCCTTTGAACAAGAATGAAATTACCTCTTTGTTGACATTGTCAATCATGGCTCTGAACAAATTGAAGGCTTCCAGTTTGTAAATTAGCAACGGATCCTTTTGTTCGTGAACTGCAAGTTGAACCGATTGTTTTAATTCGTCCATTTTACGCAAGTGTTTTTTCCAAGCTTCATCTACAATTGCCAGAGTGATGTTTTTCTCGAAATCAGCCACTAGTTGCGCACCTTTTGTGTCATAAGCTATTTTCAAATCAGTAACCACATTCAACGATTTTATTCCATCCGTAAACGGAACAACGATGCGCTCAAATTGGTTGTTTTTATCTTCGTAAACGCTTTTTATGATTGGGAAAGCTTCTCTTGCACTTCTTTCCGTTTTCTCTGTATAATATTCTAATGTTGCTTTATACACTTTTCCTGTTAACTCCATTTCGCTCAACTTAGTGAACTCACTTTCGGTAACCGGTGACGTGATTGAGAAATAACGAATCAATTCAAATTCAAAGTTTTTGAAATTATTAGTTGCTTTATTATCATCAATGATTAGTTCGCAGGTATCATAAAGCATGTTGGCAATATCCAATTTCAATCGCTCTCCAAACAAAGCATGACGACGACGTTTGTAAACTACTTCACGTTGTGCATTCATAACATCATCGTATTCCAATAAACGTTTACGAACGCCAAAGTTGTTTTCTTCTACTTTTTTCTGAGCACGTTCAATCGATTTTGTCATCATCGAATGTTGAATCACTTCACCTTCCTGTAATCCCATTCGGTCCATTACTTTAGCGACTCTTTCAGAACCAAACAAACGCATTAGGTTATCTTCAAGAGAAACGTAAAACTGAGAACTTCCAGGATCACCTTGACGTCCTGCACGACCACGTAGCTGACGGTCAACACGGCGTGAATCATGACGCTCTGTTCCTACAATTGCTAATCCACCAGCGGCTTTTACTTCGGCAGATAATTTAATATCGGTACCACGACCCGCCATGTTCGTTGCAATAGTTACCACTCCTGGTTTTCCGGCTTCTTCAACAATTTGCGCTTCTTGTTTGTGCATTTTTGCATTTAATACGTTGTGTGCAACACCACGCATTTTCAACATTCGGCTTAATAATTCTGAAATCTCTACAGAAGTCGTACCAATTAAAACCGGTCTTCCTGCTTTAGATAATTCGGTTACGTCTTCAATAACGGCATTAAATTTTTCACGAGTCGTTTTATAAATAAAATCCTCTTTGTCTTTTCTTGCCATTCCTCTGTTCGTAGGAATTTCTACAACGTCTAATTTATATATTTGCCACAACTCACCCGCTTCAGTTACTGCAGTTCCAGTCATTCCTCCCAGTTTGTTGTACATTCTGAAGTAATTCTGTAACGTAACGGTTGCAAATGTTTGAGTAGCTGCTTCGATTTTTACATTTTCTTTGGCTTCAATCGCTTGGTGCAATCCGTCAGAATAACGACGACCATCCATGATACGACCGGTTTGTTCATCAACAATCATGATTTTATTATCCATGATTACATATTCTACATCTTTTTCGAATAAAGCGTAGGCTTTCAAAAGTTGTGTCAAAGTGTGAATACGTTCGCTTTTTACACCGAAATCCTGAAACAATTTTTCTTTTTCTTCGGCTTCCGTGTCTTTATCTAATTTTTTCTTTTCGATAGCGGCAATTTCAGTTCCAATGTCCGGAAGTACAAAAAAGTCAGCATCAGTATCTCCAGAAAGGTATTGAATTCCGTTATCTGTCAATTCAACTTGATTGTTTTTTTCTTCTATAACAAAATACAATGCCTCATCAATCTTGTGCATTTCTCTTTTGTTATCCTGCATGTATTGATTTTCAGTTTTTTGAAGCAATTGTTTAATTCCTTCTTCACTCAAAAACTTGATCAATGCTTTATTTTTTGGCAACGCTCTGTAAGCTCTAAGTAATTGAACTCCACCTTCTTTAGTTTTCGCCTCCTTGATTAACTTTTTTGCTTCAGATAAAAAACCGTTTGCCAACTGTCTCTGTATGCTTACTAAGTTTTCAATTTTCGGTTTCATTTCCATGAATTCGTGACGATCTCCTTGCGGAACCGGACCTGAAATAATTAATGGAGTTCTGGCATCATCAATTAAAACTGAATCGACCTCATCGACAATCGCGAAATTGTGTTTTCGTTGCACTAGATCCTCTGGCGAATGTGCCATGTTATCTCTTAAATAGTCAAAACCAAATTCATTATTGGTTCCGTATGTGATATCAGCGTCGTAAGCTTTTTTTCTTCCTTCTGAACTTGGTTGGTAATTGTCAATACACTCTACAGACATACCATGGAATTCGAATAATGGCGCTTTCCAGGTGCTATCTCTTTTTGCCAAATAATCATTTACGGTTACTAAATGCACACCGTTTCCAGTCAATGCATTCAAGTAAAGCGGTAAAGTTGCCACTAATGTTTTTCCTTCACCTGTTTGCATTTCAGCAACTTTTCCCTCATGCAAAACCATTCCGCCAATCAATTGAACATCATAATGAATCATGTCCCAAGTAATTTCTTTCCCTGCAGCACTCCATGAATTTGCCCAAATAGAAGTGTCACCATCTAAGGTAATGTAGCTTTTTGTTGCTGAAAGTTCACGGTCTTTTGGAGTTGCCATCACCACTATTTGCGTGTTGTCTTTGAAACGTCTTGCTGTTTCTTTTACCACTGCAAAAGCTTCAGGAAGAATTTCCATCAATGTTTTTTCCGAAATATCGTAGGCTTCTTTTTCAAGTGCGTCAATAGCTACGTAGATATCTTCTCTTTTATCAATATCTACAATGTTTTCAACTTCTTGTTTCAGAGCTTCAATTTTCGTGTCTTTTTCCGAACGAGCTTGTTTTATTTTGTCTTTAAAAAAGATCGTTCTCTCTCTAAGTTCATCATGTGATAATGTTTTTAGAGGTTCTTCGAAAGTTTTTATTTTGTTGAGATAAGGTTGTAAGGCTTTGACATCTTTTTGAGATTTATCCCCAACAAAGACTTTAATAATACTATTTATAAAACTCATGATATGTTTTTATTTCTAATTGTGTAATTCTGTAAATTTAAACCAAAAAAAAGCCTCTTTTGAGACTTTTTTATTGGTTTACCTTTTAATATTCATCCTCATTCCAAAGATAATCTTCGTCCGTAGGATAATCTGGCCATATTTCTTCCATTGATTCATATATTTCGCCTTCATCCTCGATAGATTGAAGGTTTTCTACTACCTCTAATGGAGCCCCTGCTCTAATAGCGTAGTCAATAAGTTCGTCTTTGTTAGCAGGCCACGGTGCATCACTAAGATAGGATGCTAATTCTAATGTCCAATACATCTGTTGTCGATTTAGTTTTGTGCAAAAATAAATTTTTTACTGAAAAATACAAGTAAAAAATGATTTATTTTTAGTTAAAGTTAAGAACGTTTTAATTAGTATTCAATGTTTGGTCCCGACGCTTCAGAATTATTGTTCAGCTTTAAACTGCAAACTTACAACTTTAAACTCCCAACTACTTCCTCGGAATCCATTGAACTTCGGCAGCTTTCAAGTCATGAGACAACTTTCGTGCCAACACAAAAAGGTAGTCAGAAAGTCGGTTTAAGTACTTGATTGCGATTTCAGCAACGGGTTCATTGTGGCTTAAATGGACCGCTAAACGCTCTGCTCTTCGACAAACACAGCGTGCAATATGACAATATGACACGGTAGTGTGTCCGCCAGGAAGTACAAAATGAGTCATTGGAGGTAATGCTTCTTCCATAGCATCAATTTCATTTTCTAATAATTCAATATCAGATTCGATAATTCCCAGGTTTTTCAAACGAAGTTCCCCATTTTTCATTACTACTTTTTCCGCAGGCGTTGCTAAAATAGCACCAACAGTAAATAAACGATCCTGAATTTCAATAAGAATTTCTTTGTAATGCGCATTCATTTCTTGATCGCGAATCAAACCAATATGAGAATTTAATTCGTCAACGGTTCCGTAACTTTCTATTCGGGCATGGTCTTTTGGAACTCTGGTTCCTCCAAAGAGTGCTGTTGTTCCTTTATCTCCAGTTTTTGTATATACTTTCATCCATCGAAGGTTTATTTGATTTTAAAAAAAAACAAATTTAGGCTATTAATTTTATTATTGCCGCAACAAATCGTTCCAGTGAATTTTCACTTAGATCAAAATATAAATCGGGTTCTATGCATTCAATTTCCATTAAATAGAGTTCGTTTTCAATAAGGATTCCGTCAACTCTTGCATACAGTAGATCCTTTGGTAACGAATCAACAATTTTTTGTGCTTTTTCAATCACTTCCTTATTAGGTTGAACCAAAGTATATTTTCCTCCAAAGAGGGATTGTACTCTAAAATCGCCTTCAACGGGTTTTTTATTTACCGCGTGAGAGAATTTTTTATTGAAAAAGATAAAAGAAGTTTCACCCAATGTTTGAATTTCCGGCATGAATTCCTGCAAAAGCAATTCTTTGTCAGCCGCAATAGTTTTGTATTTCTCGCTAATGGCTTGAATTTCGGAAATTTCGAAAACTTCGGTAAGATAAGATCCTGCCGAAAATGCCGGTTTTATTACGGCTTTTTTCCAGTGTGGAGGAATCAGTTCAACAAGATTGAGATGTTCTGTCTTGTCAATGAAAACGGTAGGCAAAATGGTGATTCCTTGCTGTTCCATTTCACGCAAATAGAACTTATGAATGTTTTGCGTGATTATTTTAATTGGGTTCAGCGTTTTTATTTCCAGTTGCGCTATTTGGTCAAGCCAAATTTTAAACTCGGTTTCTTTTTCGAAATAGTCCCAAGTATTGCGAAAAATTAAATAATCAAAATCATTCCAATTGATGGTTTTGTCATCCCAAATAGCGGCGGTGGCTTCTATATTATGTTTGGCTAAAGCCGGAATTATTTTTCGATCTTCGGGATTTAAATCTGGAAGTTTTTCGCAGGTTAGTATAGCGATTTTCATTTTTGAGTAGGTGTTATTTGGAAAATTAAATGGTATCGTGTTTGGGATTTCCTAGCCCGGATAAAAGCGGCATCCTCTTTCTTGACATTCAGACGAAGGAAGAATGGCAAGAAAGAGATAGAGCGGATAGCCGGAAAAAGCTCCCGAAAAAAAACTATTTGGTTGTATCGCTTTCAATAAGTCCGTCACGCAAACGAATGACTCTGTGAGCATATTCAGCAATTTCCTCCTCGTGTGTTACCAGAATCACGGTGTTGCCATTGGCGTGGATGTCTCCAAAAAGTTTCATGATTTCGAGCGATGTTTTGCTGTCCAGATTTCCGGTTGGTTCATCGGCAAGGATGATAGAGGGTTTGTTGACCAAAGCGCGGGCAATGGCTACACGCTGGCGTTGTCCTCCTGACAGTTGATTGGGCTGGTGGTCCATTCTGTCGGCAAGATTTACCTGTTCAAGAACTTCAGTGGCGCGTTTGTTTCTTTCTGATTTAGAATAACCGGCGTAAATCATCGGTAAAGCCACGTTGTCTAAGGCGGTTGTTCGGGGTAAAAGGTTGAAAGTCTGGAAAACGAATCCGATTTCTTTGTTTCGAATTTCAGCTAACTCATCATCTTTCATCTGGCTGACGTCCTTTCCGTTCAGAATATAAGTCCCGGAAGTTGGCGTGTCTAAACAGCCTAATAAATTCATTAAAGTTGATTTTCCAGATCCTGAAGGTCCCATTAATGCAACATATTCGCCTTTATTTATTTCTAAATCAATGCCTTTTAGAACATAAACGATTTCATTTCCAAGTACAAAATCTCGTTTGATATTGGTTATTTTGATTAGCGGGTTTGCCATTAGAATATATGATTTTTGACCTCCTACTGCGCGTAGGCTGCTATTAAATTAGATTTTAAAAGTACAAAAACTTTTGAATTATTAATAAGTAGTTGTTTTTTAAAATTTGTTACACATTCTAACTGCTGAAATTTCAGACTTTACTTTTATTTTTTTTGACCTGCTGCCGTGGTAGTGGTCTTTTTAAGTTCACGTTTACATAAAATTTGGGTTTGATATTTTATATAATTTTAATCTAAATTTATAGAATTCACACTTTTATAATTTTTATTTCACAATTAATTAAATAACTTACATAATTATTGGGTATCTGTTGAATATAACACAACGTTACTTACATTTGTTTAATAATAATTAATCAAACCGATATTATGAAAAATACAAAAGTAGTTTTAGGATTAGCGGTAATCGCTATTGGATTTGCATCTTGCAAAGATGAAAAAGCGGAACAAGCAGAGAAAAAAGTGGACACGTATGTAATGTATGTAGATTCATTAGGTAATGTTACTGCTGAAGACGCTAAAAGCAATTGGGAAGGAATAGAAGCTGCTTACTTAATAAGAAGCGGAGAAGCTGAAGCAGCTATCGCAAACATGAAAGATAATGTGGAGGCGCAAGCACGTCTTGACGCAAGTAGAGCCAAATATGAAGCTTTGAGAGCCAAATATGAAGTTCAAAAAGCGGAGGCTGAAGTAGCTGTAGCAGCGGCGGCACCTAACCCAAAACAACAACTACGAAATGCATTGTTTGGTGAAGGAAAAATGGGTGAGGATATGAATTTTAATTGGGTAAATGCAACGAATATTCATAATGTTTACCAGCAATTTGTACATACTGCTGAGGATAATAAAGACAGATATTCTCGTGAAGACTGGGATGAAATTAAAGTAATGTATGAAGCATTGGATAGCAGAAAAAATACTGTTGAAAAAGAAGGACTTTCTTCTGAAGATAATAGAAAAATTGCTGGTTTGAAAGCAAAATTCGGCCCAATGTATACATTGAACAGAATGGGAGCTAAATCAGGAGAAATGAAAAGAGCTAAAGAATAGCGAATAATAAATTCAATATTAAAAATGACAGTCAGCAATGGCTGTCATTTTTTTTACGTTAAATTCTTATTATAAAATGTTCCTTAGGTTGTTCTCTTCTAAAAAACACTAGTCCCCACTGAAACGTATCAATAGTTACCGTCACTTTGGGATGTTTTTTTATGATTTCCCACGCCTCTTCCATTTGTGACGACCAATGAATGTCATCGAATATCCAAACAGTTTCGTTTGTAATTGTCGGAAGTAATTCTTCGAAATAATCTAAAGTCGCTTTCTTGGAGTGATTTCCGTCGAAATAAATTAAGGAAAAGTGTTCAGTGTTTAGTTTGAAGTGTTCAGTTGTAGTTTCTGGTGATGAATTTCGTTTCTCTAAATAAGAATTAAACGTAGTTACAATAGATTCTACATTGTTGCAATTGAATTTTTGGAATTGTAATTGAGCAATTTTTGCAGTTTCTGGACAACCTTCTAAAGTGATTATTGTTGCTTTTCTTACAACGCTTCGGGACGCAAAAGAAAGCGCCGAAGTAGCCAATCCTAATGAAGTTCCAATTTCTAAAATAGTTGAAGGCTGAAAATAATTGGTGATTTTGAATAATAATTCGGCTCGCTTCGAAGAAATTCCTGCTGTTTTGGCAATCTTGGAAATAACTCTAATATTCGATTTGAAAACTTTCGAACCCGCCCCAAAATCAGTGACTTCAATCGT
This sequence comes from Flavobacterium sp. DSR2-3-3, assembly GCF_049896585.1. NCBI lineage: Bacteria > Pseudomonadati > Bacteroidota > Flavobacteriia > Flavobacteriales > Flavobacteriaceae > Flavobacterium > Flavobacterium sp. DSR2-3-3. The sequence continues at coordinate 196,716 of NZ_JAFCUP010000007.1, read as the reverse complement.
ATTGTTGTTTGCTAAAAGCGAGTTTCGGTACTTTTTTAAAACAGCATATTCCGGTTTTGTCTTTTTGTCATAGAAACATTTCGTCAATAAATTAAAGACGAACGGAGAATGTACAGCATGCTCATTTTTTGAGTGCCAAAGGAATTGTAAATACGATTTTATTTGGAATAACATAAAAATAGCTGCAAAGTAGGCGCGAAGATAGTAAGATAATAGTCGAAAGTCAAAAACGAAACAACATCTTAATGCTTGGATTTGCAAGTTTATAAGTTTAGAACTTTACGACTTTAAAAAGTCTATATTTGCGCCCTTGAATTTGCAAAAGAATAAGACCCATTTTTTACAATAATGATTGAACAGATAGAACATAAAAGTGCCATAAGCTTAGAAGAAATCGACCGTTGCATCGCTATTTTGGCACAATTGAATACCGATACCGACCAAATATTTGATATCCCAAAAGAACAACGCACCGCTTTAATCAAAGCGGCGGGAATGTTTTCCAGGCCCGATCGTGACGAGCTTTCCCGAAGAAAAAAAGACGGAAAAGTGGCTGCCAAACGCAAAATGGAAAAGCGGGACCGAACCGCCCGAAAGGAAACTGGAATTCGGTATGCCCGTGAAGCAAGCGTTTTTATGGCGCCAAAACTTTTGGCTTACAATGATCTTGTAAACAAAGAACAATTGGAACTGGAAACGCCACGAAACTGTTACGTGTGTAAAACGGAGTTTACTAAAATGCACCATTTTTACGATACGATGTGTATGGATTGTGGTGATTTAAATTATGCCAAACGTTTTCAAACCGCAGATGTAAACGGACAAGTAGCCGTTATTACAGGCTCTCGTCTGAAAATTGGGTACCACATTACGTTGATGTTGTTGCGTGGTGGAGCCACAGTTATTGCAACAACCCGTTTTCCCGTGGATTCCGCTTTGCGTTTTTCTAAAGAAGCTGATTTTATCGATTGGGGACATCGCTTGAAAATTCACGGATTGGATTTGCGACACATTCCCAGTGTGGAGATTTTTTGCAATTTTATTGAACAAAAATACGAGCGTTTGGATATTCTGATCAATAATGCAGCGCAAACCGTGCGGCGTCCCGCCGGATTTTATGCGCATTTAATGGAAAACGAGGATCGTTCCATTGCTTCTCTGCCGCAACATGCGCAAGAATTATTACTAGATCATACCAATTGTCTGGATGAATTAAAAGTATTGACTTCAGGAGCTTCCTCCAATCAAAATATGCCCGTGACTTGGCACGGACCAGAACCCGGAATTGGGTTGCGGGCTTCCGCCAAATTATCGCAGATTCCGTATTCATTTGATAATGCTTTGGTGGCAAACGAAGTTTTCCCGGAAGGAGAACTCGATGCCGATTTGCAACAAGTGGATTTGAGAAAAACCAACAGCTGGCGTTTACGTTTGGGACAAATAGAAACCACAGAAATGATCGAAGTCCAGCTCGTGAATTCGGTAGCGCCTTTTGTATTATGTAACCGCCTTTCGGAAGTAATGAAGAAAGACAATACTGGAAAAAAACACATCATCAATGTATCGGCAATGGAAGGGAAGTTTCATCGCTTTTTCAAGGAAGACCGTCATCCGCATACCAATATGGCAAAAGCAGCGTTGAATATGCTGACGCACACTTCTTCGGGAACTTTGGCAAAAGATGGGATTTTTATGAATGCGGTCGATACCGGTTGGGTAACCGACGAAGATCCCGCAGAATTGGCCAAAAGAAAACAGGAAGAAGAGGATTTTCAACCGCCATTAGATATTGTGGATGGAGCAGCACGAGTGATGGATCCGTTGTTTGATGGTATCAATACAGGAAAACATTGGTGCGGGAAGTTTTTGAAAGATTACAATCCGATTCCTTGGTAAAAGCGATAAGTTTATAAAACGAAAAACCACAACAGAATTAAATTTGTTGTGGTTTTTTTATGTGTTAATGTCAGCATTGTTTACCATTCTCGAAGCATTTTTTCGACCTCTTTTTGTAGAATGGGTAAATGGAGGATTACAATTCCCCAAATCACGTCATCCGAAACCGAATCATAACCGTGAATTATTCTATTTCTAACATCTACTATTTTTCGGGAGTTCGAAATAATTATTTCACTATCTTCTTTTAAAATTCGGTTCATTGCTTCACCAATGATTTCAATATTCCTTTCGACAGCTCTTTTTGTTCTTATGTCATTTTCAAAGACTTTAAATTCTTTAGATCTGTCAATAAAATAACTTTCAATTTCATTAATGGAACTTAAAATATCATAAAGCCAAGTTTTAATATTATTGTCCATAAATCAGTTGTTTATTTTGATTTATGGTTTTTCTAAAATAAGGATTTTTTATTGCTTTTTCTTCAAGCAAATCAATTTCTCTTTTTAATATTGTCTCTAATGAAAATTTCAAATCATAATAATTATCTGCATAATCTAAGACATCTAGCGGTTGAAATTCAACGATTAAGTCAATGTCACTATCCGGATTGAATTTTTCAGTTAAAACAGAACCAAATGCATACAATGACTTAACATTATGCGTTTTGCATAATTTTGTTATATCAGCGTTATGGCTTTCTATTGGATTCATGGTGTAGATAGTTTAATTCAAAAATACGCAAAATAATTCATTTACGGGAATTGTTGTAAAGGTGAATTCCTATTTGATTTATTATATGGTTCAATGTTGTGAGCGCAAAGTCAGAGACATTTGCGCAGCATAATCAAGAAATATTGTGTATTTCGCTAACTCAACTTAAAAAAGAGCAATCGGCAATTCATGTTGACGGCTACCATCTTTAGCACTTGATTCAAACAAAACCAGCGTCAATTTAGAATTCTCTCGTTTTTTCTGAACAGCAATTGTAAAATCAAAGTTGCCCCACTCGGGAGCTCCCGCATCAGTCGTCTGAAATCCCGTCTCTAACTCGTCGTGTCCGTCTTCAATAATCCAGTTGAAGCTTGCCTCAAATATTTGTCCTTGTCCGCGTACTCGGAATTTGTTTTCGTCTATCCGTTCCACAGTTACCTCTTTGAAGCGTACATTAGAATATTGCTTAGGCAAAAGAATTTCTGGCTTTTTAGCCTTTATTACTGTAGTGGTTTCAGGAATTTCCATTATGGTATCCTTAGCAGTTGTGGTGCCTTGAGTTTCCTTGTTATTGCATGCGAATAAAAAAAGTGTCGATACTAAAATTGCCCATCTCATAAATTATATTGAATAATGTTTTTTTTTAATTAAATAATTAGTTTTAAGAAGATTTGGTATAGAAACATTGGGCAGAGGAATTATTCTTTAGCTTTAAAACGTTTTAATTCTGCTACTGGTTCAATAGCATGGTATCCTTTCCATATTTTAGGATCGTATGATTTTATGGCTACCAGTTTGAATTCATTTTCAACAACTTTCGTAACATCAGTATCTGTTACAAGGGAATGTGATAGATTTAAAAATTCGGTTTTAGTCGTAGAGTTTCCTTCAAATTTTATGTCTAATGATAGAATATCTTTGTCTTCTTTTGTGATTTCAATAAATTTCAAAGGACGGTTTACATAAAAATATTGACCTAATTCTTCAGAGGCGTAGTGCAGGTAATAGTTCTTTTCGTCTGATTTTTTTCGGTACATTAAAATTCCTTTGTTGTTATTTTGGGCTACTTTAATGCCTAAGAGCCATTTTAAATTAACATTGTTTAGCTTTTCTCCTTCATCAAGTTGGAATTCAGCTCTAAGAACGGCATAATCAGACTCATTGATAAAGAGTTTACCGGTATATTTTGCTCTGCTTTTTTTTGGTGAAAATGAAAGTACAAATGCATAATCGTTATCCTCAGTAAAAGTAGTTCCTTCAAATTTGTAGCGGTACAAATCTGGATTGTTTATAAAATCATGCTCGGAAGAATTGATTAAATTATTTTTTTGTATGAATTCTGTTAAATTGTATTTGGTGGATATTAACAGAGTGCTTTTATCTGCTGTTTTAGATTTTGTTTTCTTTTTATTGAAATCTTTTCTTAAAGAAATGGTATCTCGAGAACCGATGAGTCCACTTTTAATGCGGTAATACTTTGTAGAATCTAAGTGCTTTAACATTGTTTTTATACCAATTTCTTTCAACTCTTCTGATGAGGTTGCACTTCCTTCATTTTTGAGAACAGTTGCTTTTAGAACGTTAATTTTATGCGATTCAAATGATTTATTATCTTTTTTTACGGTATGAGTATACAAATTACACAACATGTCCTTGTACTCTTTAGGAGGTGATTTAATCAAGGCATTGGTAAAATTTTGAACATCACTATTGACTTGCTTAAGCGCTTGTTTTGAAAAACCTGTCGACTGATTAACATCAACTACAACTTCTTTAGGAGACGTAGCATTTGATTTTCTCACAAATAACATGTCTTTAGTAGGATTATCGGTATTGCTATAATTTATAGAAAGATTAGCCTTTACCGCAGCCATGATAACGTAAGGATTAGGTTTTTCACCATTTACTGGTACATCATCCAATTCAAAAATAGTAGGAGTGAGTGCTATAATGTAATCTAGTTTTGATAATTGACTTACCTTAACTTCAAGATTTTTGTAGCCTAGATAGGTAATGGTTAGTGTATTTTCGTCTTGAATTGCAGTTTCAGCAAGGTTAAAAAAACCTTCGGCATTTGAGATCAAATGTTCTTTTTTATCAATGTTGATGGTGGCGCAGGGTATGGGCTCTTTAGTAGTTGCATCAATTATTTTTACTGAAATATTTTGTGACCAAGAATAATGAAAAAATAAAATCGTACTCAACAAGAGCAGGTATGGTATGAATTTAGATTTTTTTTTAATGGGTATGTTTGTAGATTTTACTTTCATTTGAGTTGATTATGAGTTTGATGATTGAAATTGATAGTCAAATGTATATGTTATTTCAATACTCAAGTAGTGTAATTGTGCTAATTTTCTGTTAATATATTCATGCGAAAAACCCCACCACAAGCTACGATTACGTAAATTGGGATGGGGTTTTTACAATAATTGAATACAATTATAAGTTTTTTATCCTTCCATTTTGGCACTTAATTCAAACCAACGCTCTTCTTTAAGTTCCATCTTTTGGATTAGGTTTTGCAATTCATTTCCTTTTTTCTCAATATCGCTTGCGGCAATTTTCCCTTCCGAAAATAATTGTTCGATAGCTATTTTCTGAAGCTCTAAATCCTTGATTTCTTTCTCGGTTTTCTGGAATTCTTTTTGCTCATTGAACGTCAGGTTTCCAGTTGGATTGTTTTGTTTCCAGTCTTTCTTTTCGGCTTTGTTTTCCTCTTTTTGAGCTACATCGGTACTGTCTTCGTAGGCTCTGAAATCAGAATAGTTGCCGGGAAAATTTTCCACTACACCATCACCTCTAAAAATGAATAAGTGATCCACAATTTTATCCATAAAATAGCGGTCGTGAGAAACCACTAAAAGACAACCCGGAAAATCCAAAAGGAAGCTTTCCAAAACATTCAGCGTCACAATATCTAAATCATTCGTAGGCTCATCCAGAATCAAGAAGTTTGGATTCTGGATCAAAACTGTACACAAGTACAAACGTTTCAATTCTCCACCGCTCAATCTATCGACAAAATCATATTGTTTTTTAGCATCAAATAAGAAACGCTCTAACAATTGCGAAGCCGAAATTAATTTCCCTTTCATCAACGGAATAAATTCTCCATATTCCTTAATCACATCAATCACACGCTGACCGGGTTTCGGGTTGATTCCACTTTGTGTGTAGTACCCCACTTTTATTGTTTCACCAATCACCACTTTTCCACCATCAAGCGGAATAGTTCCAGTCAATAAATTTAAAAAAGTCGATTTTCCGGTTCCGTTTTTTCCAATGATTCCGATGCGTTCGCCACGTTGAAAATCAAAACTGAAATTATCCATAATCACATGATCCTTGAATTTTTTGGAAATTTTGTGAAGCTCGATAATCTTGCTTCCCATGCGTTCCATGTTGATTTCCAATTCTACTTTATTTTCACGACGGCGACTTTGTGCTTTTTCCTTAATGTCATAAAAATCATCTTGACGCGATTTTGACTTGGTTGTTCTCGCTTTTGGCTGGCGGCGCATCCATTCCAGTTCTTTCACAAAAAGATTCTGCGCTTTATCCACACTCGAGTTTTCGGAGGCAATGCGTTCCTCTTTTTTCTCTAGATAATAGGAGTAGTTTCCTTTGTATTGGTATAATTTTCCGTTGTCCAATTCGATGATTTCATTACAAACACGCTCCAGAAAGAAACGGTCGTGCGTCACCATAAACAACGTAATATTTTCTTTGGTAAAATAACTTTCCAACCATTCAATCATCTCTAAATCCAAGTGATTCGTAGGTTCATCCAAAATTAATAAGTCAGGACGATTGATCAAAATGATAGCCAGTGACAATCTTTTTTTCTGTCCACCCGAAAGATTTTTTACTTTCAGTTTGAAATTTTCCAACTTTAGTTTGAACAAAATTTGCTTGTACTGCGTTTCAAAATCCCAGGCGTTGTGCTGATCCATTCCGTCAAAAGCTTTTTGGTAAGCTTCTTCATCTTCTGGATTTTCTAATGCTTTTTCGTACGCTTCAATCACTTTCAAAGTCTCATTATCCGATGCGAAAATACTTTCTTCAATCGTCAATTCTTCCTGCAAATTGTTATTTTGCGAAAGGAAGGCCATTTTTATGCCTTTTCTTAAAACAACTTGTCCGGTATCTGATTCTTCAAGACCATTAATAATACTCATTATAGTCGTTTTTCCAGAACCATTTTTGGCTATGAAAGCAATTTTTTGATCTTTGTTAATTCCAAACGAGATGTCTTTAAACAGCGTACGTTCACCAAAAGATTTCGAGATATTTTCTACAGAAAGGTAATTCACAGGGCTAAATTTTTTGCAAAAGTAAGCTATTAAATACCGATTTGCCAATAGTTTAGTTGAATCTAAGTTTTCATTAACAATTATTGTTGTAGATAATTGGCTAAAAAAGCACTTAAATCAAATTGATGTAACTGCTGCGGGACATTAATGATTCGTTTTCTGGCGAAATTTTCATTGGTTAAAAAGTAATTAAATCCATCTAGCGTGCTGATCCCTTCCATCTGATGAAACGGAAGTGCAATTTTTATTTTTCTTTTGTTTCCGGAAAAAAAACCGGACTCATTGTAATCGTAAAACAAATAGATAAAAGGCGATAAAGACTTGCTGTAGCCGGTAAGCACCAGCAGCTTTTTTTCAGCTACATAGGTTGCTGCGGTAATTAATCCTTTTACATTATAGGATTCTTTTAGTTGTGCAATATGTTGACCGGGAAGCTTTGGAATCACATAAACACTAGTTCTTTTTTCTTTCCATTCTTTGGAAAACAAGTAAATACTGTCACCTGAAACAATAAAAGCTTCGCAATCAAAATTGGTTGTATTGGATTTGGTTTTGGTAAAATCTATTTGATTGGAATATGAAAACGAAAGCGTGTCGATTTTCTGATTGTTCTGCAAAAGCGAATGTTTTTCAACTCGTAATATATGAAGATCCTTTCTGTTTCCGGAGGCATTATTCCCAAAATCGCCAATGTAAAAGTAGTTTGCGTCCTGCGTAATTTCTTCCCAGTCGGTATTGGTTACGTTTTTTAATTCAATTTTATTTTTAATAACACCTTTTATGTTAATTGCATAAAGAGCCGTGTTAGTGTCATCGATATTGGTCCAAAAAAGAGAATCACTTTGTGTCAAACTGGAAGTTTCTTTGAGAATGGCATTTAATTTTACCGCATATATTGGTTTAATTCTTGCCGAAGCATAGTCACAACTTCCATCATTAACGCTGGCAGCTGGATTAAAATTTTTGGAAATTGGATCCGTGCAGCCCGAAATTTGAGCCTGTATGGAAATAATAGAAATCAGGAATAATAAGTAGAATATCTTTTTCAATGCATTAAAATATTTCAGATTCGTTACTATTCACCAAAAGTAATGGATTCTAAGGAATAAAAGAAGATTTGATCGTCCCGAAGAATTGGGATTGGTTTTATTTGCAGTTATTGTTTCCACTTTTCGTTGCAATCTTTGTTAATTCTTTTTAAAAATTTTCACTTCAGTCGGGGTTAGGGAGAAATATTTTTTTTGTGTTTTTTAAACTTTGAACCTTTGTCTTTGCATCGTAAAATATATCTTTGAAAAATGCAACTATCCGTCATCATCCTCAATTACAACGTTCGGTATTTTCTCGAACTATGTGTCTTAAGCGTGCAAAGTGCTTTAGAAACCATTGACGGTGAAATTATTGTAATCGATAATTATTCTTCCGATGATAGTTGTGCGATGATGGAAAAGCGTTTTCCAAATGTAAAACTCATTCAAAACAAAGAAAATCTAGGTTTTCCGAAAGGAAATAATATTGGTGTAGCGCATGCTAAAGGCGAATATATTTGCATTCTCAATCCGGATACTGTTGTCGCTGAAGATACCTTTACGAAAGTATTGGCTTTCGCCCAAAAACAATCGGATTTAGGAATTGTGGGTTGTAAACTTATTGATGGAGCCGGAAATTTTCTGCCCGAAAGCAAACGTGGCGTTCCTACTCCTTGGGTTGCTTTTACTAAAATCACGGGTTTGTATAAATTATTTACAAAGTCAGGAATATTCGGTAAATATTATGCACAACATTTAAATGAAAACCAAACAGGAAAAATAGCCATCCTCGTGGGTGCTTTTATGTTTTTGAAAAGAGATTTGTATCTTGACGTGGCCGGATTTGATGAAGACTGTTTTATGTATTCTGACGATATTGATTTGTCATATCGAATTTTGCAAAAAGGAAAGTCAAACTATTATTTTCATGAAACGACCGTAATCCACTTTAAAGGAGAAAGTACCGTTAGGGATGAAACGTACATGAAGCGTTTCCAAGAAGCGATGAACTTCTTTTACAAAAAGCATTTTAATTCTCGATCCCGAAGTTTTGGGACGGGATCGGTGTTTTTCTCGATTTTCATGAAAACGGGAATTGTATTTTTCTCTTTTGTAAAGATGTTTCAAGGAAAACTTTTCCAAAACTTCGGAATGAAAACAAATCCAAAATCATATCTGTTGTATTCGGCGAACGAAAAATTAGTAGAAAAACTGCGTTGGGTTTTACAAAATAAAGTCCAGTTTCATGATTTAAAAACAGAAAAAATGGTAATTTCGTCTTTTGTTAAAAGCAAAGTAGGTGCAGAAGTTATTTTGGACAACGAATATATAACCTTCAAAAAGTGTATAGAAATTTTCGAATATTCAAGGAATAAAGGATTTACCTTTAAAATTATACCAAAAAACGCTAATTTTTTAATAGGAAGTAACAATAGTAACGAGCGAGGTGAGATTATAGAAATAGAGTAAAAAATTGCATTTAATGTAATTTATATTTGAAATATTTAGTAATTTCGCAAACTGAAAATCAATATCACCTTTTAGGTTAACAATATGGCAAGATTTGAATTAAAACTTCCAAAAATGGGAGAAAGCGTTGCAGAAGCAACTATTACAAACTGGTTAAAAGAAGTTGGAGACAGAATTGAAGCTGACGAAGCCGTACTTGAAATTGCTACTGATAAAGTGGACAGTGAAGTGCCAAGCGAAGTTTCGGGAATTTTGGTAGAACAATTGTTCGGAAAAGACGATTTGGTTCAAGTGGGTCAGACTATCGCAATTATTGAAATTGAAGGTGGAGAATTAGTATCTATTGTAAAAGAAGCGGTTGCTCCCGACGTTATTGCTGAAGTGACAAAAACAGTGGATGACGGCAAAGAAAGTGTTGCAGCGCCGGTAGATTTCTCTGATTCTGAAAAATTCTTATCGCCATTAGTGAAAAACATTGCCAAAGAAGAAGGGGTTTCTGTTGCAGAATTAGCAGCAATTTCTGGAACAGGAAAAGAGGGAAGAGTTACTAAAAATGATATTTTAGATTACGTGAAAAATAGAACGAGCCAACCTGTAGTTTCGGCTCCCGTTGCAGTTCAAAAACCAATTGCAGCTCCAGTCGCTCAAAAAGCAGCTCCGGTATCTGTAAGTGGTGGTGATGAAATTATAGAAATGGACAGAATGCGCAAGCTTATTGCGGGTTACATGATCGCTTCGGTACAAACTTCAGCTCACGTTCAGTCGTTTATCGAAGTCGATGTGACGAATATTGTGAAATGGAGAGAGAAAAATAAAAATGCGTTCGAAAAAAGAGAAGGGGAGAAGTTGACCTATACGCCAATTTTCATGGAAGCAGTTGCGAAAGCGCTGAAAGATTATCCTGGAATGAATATTTCTGTGGATGGTGATTACATTATCAAGAAGAAAAATATTAATCTAGGAATGGCGGCTTCGTTACCAAACGGAAACTTAATTGTTCCTGTTATTAAAAATGCCGATCAGCTGAATTTGGTTGGAATGGCCAAAGCGGTAAACGATTTAGGAGGTCGTGCAAAAGCTGGAAAACTAAAACCGGACGATACTCAAGGCGGAACTTATACGGTTACCAATGTGGGAACTTTTGGAAGTGTTTTTGGTACGCCAATTTTGAATCAGCCGCAAGTGGGTATTTTAGCCCTTGGAGCAATTCGTAAAATGCCGGCAGTAATTGAAACCCCTGAAGGAGATTTTATCGGGATTCGCCAGAAAATGTTCTTATCGCACAGCTATGATCATAGAGTGGTCGATGGAGCTTTAGGAGGTAGTTTTGTGAAAAGAGTAGCGGAATACTTAGAAGCTTTTGATGTTAACAGAGATGTTTAAAAGTTTATAATTACTATAAAAACCCGATTGATTTTCAAAAATCAATCGGGTTTTCTTTTTTTGAGGTTTTTTGCAACTTTAAACGTTGAACTTTAAATAAAATTAAACCCAAATTTCTATATTTGTAGCCACACAAAATTTAAAAATGGAACTTAAACTCAATAAACCAATTTGCTTTTTCGACCTTGAAACCACAGGAATTGACATCGGAAAAGATAGAATTGTAGAAATCTCAATATTCAAAGTTTTTCCAAATGGAAACAAAGAAAGCAAAACATGGTTGGTAAATCCAACGATTCCAATTCCGCCGCAAACAACAGCGGTTCATGGAATCACCGATGAAAAAGTAGCGAATGAGCCTACTTTCAATGAATTGGCGGCGCAAGTTTATAACATGATTAAAGACAGTGATTTAGCTGGATTTAATTCGGATCGTTTTGATATTCCGTTATTGGCAGAGGAAATGTTACGTGCCGGAGTAGATTTTGACATGAAAAACAGAGTTTCAGTTGATGTTCAGACTGTTTTTCATAAAATGGAAGAACGAACATTGGGCGCAGCACACAAGTTTTATTGTGGAAAAACGCTTGAAAATGCACATTCAGCAGAAGCGGATACCATGGCCACTTACGAAATTTTGAAAGCACAATTGGATCGTTATCCGGAACTGGAAAATGACATGAAAGCATTATCCGAGTTTACAACAAGAAAGAAAATCGCTGATTTCGCTGGAATGATAGCTTTTGACAAAGACAATCAAGAAATCTTCACTTTTGGAAAACATAAAGGAGTAAAAGTGGATAAAATTTTGGAAACAGAACCCGGTTATTTCAGTTGGATACAAAATGCTGATTTTCCTTTGTACACCAAAAAAGTTTTAACGGCAATCAAACTTCGAAAATTAAATAATAAATTAAGCTAATTTTTGAATCCTTCAATCATTAAATTTTTTTTAATTAAAAAGAAATGAAAATAATCTGCATCGGTAGAAATTATACCAATCACATAGAGGAATTGCATAACGAAAGACCAACGGAACCAGTAGTTTTCATGAAGCCGGATTCGGCGGTTTTATTGAAACAACACCCATTTGTAATTCCGGAATTTTCGGAAGATGTACACCATGAAATTGAAATTATTGTCAAGATAAGTAAAGTGGGAAAATACATCGAACCTAAATTTGCTCATAAATATTATGACGAAATCAGTGTGGGAATTGATTTTACCGCTCGCGATTTACAGGATAAATTAAAAGCAAAAGGGTTGCCTTGGGAAAAAGCAAAAGCCTTTGACGGCTCTGCGGTCCTAGGTGAATTTTTGCCAAAAAATCAATTTAGTTCATTAGAAAATATTACTTTTGAATTAACCAACAATAATAAGACAGTACAAATAAGCAATTCTAGTTTTATGCTGTGGAAAATTGACGAACTGATTTCATATGTTTCTCAGTTTTTTACGTTAAAAATTGGCGATATTATTTTTACAGGAACCCCGGAAGGAGTCGCTGCTGTTAAGCCAGATGACGTTTTAGAGGGATTTTTAGAAGGACAACAACTATTTAGAATACAAGTAAAATAATGGCTATAAATTACAACCTGTCAAAAGTGTACGCACTTTCAGACAACGATCCTGAATTTGTAAATGAAATTTTGACTTTATTTGTTACCGAAGTTCCGGATGATTTACAACAAATAAAAGAGGGAATTAAAAAGAAAGACTACAACCATGCTTATGCTTTTGCGCACAAGATAAAACCAACCTTAGATTTGATGGGCTTAAACGTGGCTTTTGAAGAGATCCTTCAAGTCGAAGCCTGGACCAAAGCCGAAGGTAAAAAGAAAGATATAAAAGAAACTTTTAAGAGCGTAAAAAATCAAGTCAACGACGCTATCAAAGAAATTAAAAAAGACTTTAATTTGTAATCTTGCTCAACCACGCTATGAATATGGTTACAGCGTGGTCTGATTATCCGTTGCAAATGAAGTTCAATGAACTCCTATGAAAATAATTGTTAAATGAAGTAATCTCCCGAATAAAAATCGGGAGGATTTTCACTTTTATCCCTCACGCTAAAAAAACCGGAATGTAGTAATTTACGCAATTCTTTTTTTTAGATTGCAATCTCACAAAAAAAATATTCCAAAAAAATGAAAGCAACCATAGTTACTATTGGTGACGAAATTTTAATAGGTCAAATTGTCGATACGAATTCTGGTTTTATAGCCAAATCATTAGACAAAATTGGAGTTGAAATCAACGAAATGATTTCGATAAGTGATGATAAAAAGCACATTTTAGATACGTTTGCCTCGCTTCAAAACAAAGTAGATTTAGTGATTATTACGGGCGGTTTAGGACCAACAAAAGATGATGTGACTAAGAAAACTTTCTGTGATTATTTTGAAGACGAATTAATCATTGATAAAGCGGTCGAAAATCATGTAATTGAGCTTATTGAGCGTGTGATGAACAGAACAGCATCGCAAATCAATAGAGATCAGGCATTGGTTCCGTCTAAATGTACAGTTCTTCACAATCAGGTGGGTACCGCGCCAGGAATGTGGATGAAAAAGGAAAATACCGTTTTTATTTCGCTTCCTGGAGTTCCTTATGAAATGAAATATTTAGTAGAAAATGAAATCATCCCAAAAGTAATTCGGGAATACAAACGTCCTTATATTATCCATAAAACAATTCTCACATACGGACAGGGCGAAAGTTTGGTGGCGGAACGTATAGAGCTTTGGGAAAATAACCTACCTGAATTCATTAAATTGGCTTACTTGCCCGCACCAGGGAGAGTTCGTTTAAGGCTTTCCGCGCGAGGCATCGATAAAGAAAAACTAGAAGCTTCGATTGAAGAAAATGTAAAATTACTGGATGCAATCATACATGATATCATTGTGGGTTTTGATGAAGATGAAACTATTGAAGTGGTTGTAGGAAGGTTGCTGGGAAAACAAAACAAAACTATTTCTACTGCAGAAAGTTGTACGGGAGGTAAGATTGCGGAAGTTTTAACATCAGTTTCAGGTTCTTCAAAATATTTTAAAGGAAGTGTGATTTCCTATGCAACAGAGGTAAAAATTGATGTTTTGGGTATTCCTGAAAGCTTGATAACAGAATATTCTGTCGTGAGCCGAGAAGTAGTTTCAGCGATGGCTTTGAATGTGAAAACGATGATGAAAACAGATTATGCAATTGCGACAACAGGAAATGCCGGACCGTCAAAAGGGGAATCAAATGCAGAAATTGGAACAGTTTTTATTGCATTGGCTACTCCAAATGAAATAATTGTTGAAGAATTTAATTTTGGTCAACCCCGTGAAAAAGTGATAGATAGAGCGGTAAATAAAAGTTTGGAACTTTTACAGAAAGAAATTTTAAAAAATGTACGATAATATTGTTGGTTAATAGGTTTATTTTTCTTTTCTTTGCACCCTGATTTTGAATAACGATAAAAGATAAGTATAATGTCAAGAGTTTGTGACCTTACAGGTAAAAGAGCGATGGTAGGAAATAACGTTTCTCACGCTATGAACAAAACTAAGAGAAAATTTTCTGTAAACTTAGTTAAAAAGCGTTTTTATCTTCCAGAAGAAGATAGATGGATTACTCTAAGAGTAGCTGCATCTACGATAAAAACAATTAATAAAAATGGAATCGCTGCGGTTTTGAAAAAAGCACAGTCAGAAGGATTTATCAAATAATCTCTTCCAAAATAAAAAAATAGCAAGATGGCAAAGAAAGGTAATAGAATCCAGGTAATTTTAGAATGTACTGAGCACAAGACTTCAGGTGTTGCAGGAACTTCAAGATACATAACAACGAAGAACAAAAAGAATACTCCGGACAGATTAGAGATTAAAAAATTTAATCCAATCTTGAAACGTGTAACTGTTCACAAAGAAATTAAGTAATAATTAGAGATTTTAATAAAAGTCTCAAATGATCAGCATTTGAAGATTTTATTTAAATTTAAATAACATTTGAATCATGGCAAAGAAAACCGTAGCATCGTTACAAACATCTTCTAAGAGATTATCTAAAGCCATCAAAATGGTGAAATCTCCAAAAACAGGTGCATATACATTCGTAGAATCTATTATGACTCCTGAATCAGTGGATGAATTCTTGAAAAAGAAATAATCAACATTCATATTATATAGAAAAGCTACTTTCATTCGAAAGTAGCTTTTTTATTTTCTATATTTACTGGCAGAAAGTATATAAGTTCTTTGGACTTAAATGCTTCATTCCTAATACTATTTATACAATGAGTTTTTTCAAAAGAATATTTTCATCAGAGAAAAAAGACCCGAGCCTAAGCGAACAGGCGAAGCAAACATTAGACAAAGGTCTTGAAAAATCAAAAACAAATTTCTTTTCGAAGTTAACTAAAGCGGTTGCCGGAAAGTCAAAAGTAGATGATGAAGTCTTAGATAATTTAGAGGAAATCCTTGTGGCCTCAGATGTTGGCGTAAATACTACATTGAAAATAATCACTAGAATTGAAAGTCGCGTTGCTTCGGATAAATATCTTGGTATAGAAGAACTTAATCAAATTCTTAGGGAAGAGATTGCGGCTTTGTTATCCGAAACCAATTCTGGCGAAGCAACGGAATTTGTAATTCCCCTTCAGACTAAGCCTTATGTTTTAATGGTAGTTGGTGTTAATGGTGTTGGAAAAACAACTACCATTGGTAAATTAGCCTATCAATTTAAAAAAGCAGGTTATAATGTGGTTCTTGGTGCTGCCGATACTTTTCGGGCCGCTGCCATCGATCAATTGCAGATTTGGGCGGATCGAGTAGGCGTTCCAATTGTTCGTCAAGATATGGGAAGTGATCCGGCTTCGGTAGCTTTTGATACCTTACAATCAGCAGTGGCACAAAATGCGGATATCGTAATTATCGATACTGCGGGACGTTTACACAATAAAATTAATTTAATGAACGAATTGACCAAAGTAAAACGAGTGATGCAAAAAATTGTTGGTGATGCGCCACATGATGTATTATTAGTTTTGGATGGATCAACCGGTCAGAATGCTTTTGAACAAGCAAAACAATTTACAGCTGCGACAGAAGTTACTTGTTTAGCAGTTACTAAATTAGACGGAACCGCGAAAGGTGGCGTTGTAATTGGAATTTCGGATCAGTTTCAAATTCCTGTAAAGTATATTGGTGTAGGAGAAGGAATTGAGGATCTTCAGGTTTTCAATAAATACGAGTTTGTAGATAGTTTTTTTAAATAATAATAGGAATGAATTTTTCTTCTGTCAAAAATAGTAACCCAATTTATTTTTACTTTATAAGTATTGTTTCTTTTATTTTGGCCAACCTTATTCGAGACAAAAGTGTTGGTTTCTATTATTTTTTACTAATAATTGGTTTGATTTTCTTTGTTTTAGGTTTTATGAAACGTTTGAAAACTAAGTAAGTTTATTGGTATAAAGCACTAATTTTTTGCCACAAAATTTCATCAAAATCGGATAAAGCAAAAGTTGGATTATTTGGATTTGCAACATCTCCCATTCTGATAACGACCATTTTTTTGCTTGGAATAATATAGATTTTTTGATCGTATTTCCCCAGTGCCATAAACATATCTGCTGGAGCTGTTGGTATTAAACTGCCATTGAATTGCAGTTGGCTTTGCGGTAAATAATAACTTGTTTTTCCATTTAGCCACCATAAATAGCCGTATCCCAGATTTATAGGTTGTGAAGTGTTGGTAGCTTCATTGATAAAATTTTCATTCAATATCCTATTGCTTTCCCATTTTCCTTTGTTTCAGATTAACAAGCCAAAGCGTGCCATGGATCGAGTATTACTTCCATAAACGGAATTATTACCTAATTGAAACCATGCGCCGTCCATTCCTATTTTATCTTTTAATTTAGTATTGAAATAGGTATTCCAAGTTTGACCGCTGGCTAAAGCAATCACATCCTGTAATTTTACATATACATTATAATACGCCCAACGTGTTCCTGCTTCCGCTTTATATTTTAGGTTTGCTGGATCTACATCATCCGTACTGTCATCTAATCCGGAAGTCATAGTGAGTAAATGTTTATTTGTAATCAAGTTCTCTTTTGCTAAAGGCAAGCTGGTCCAACCGGTTCCTATGTATTGCGAAACTTTAGTATTGATGTTGATGAGGTTTTCTTGTTGTGCAATTCCTGTTACAGTTGATGTCAGCGTTTTTCCGGCGCTTGCCCAATGCCAAAAAGCATTCGCATCATGACCGTTGAAATACTGTTCCATTACGATTCTACCGTTGACAAGAATGATGAAAGATTTTGAATTTTTTAGTTCTAAATAATCCAATAACGGTTTCACGGCAATTTGTTTCCAACCTAAACTCGCTATTGATTTTGTTTCCCAAGTTGTGCTTGTCAAAGGCGGGAAATAGAGCGTTTCTGTAGGTGTTGGGGTTGTATTTGGTTCAGCAGTATCGGAACTGCAGCCACTACAAAATAGTACGATGAGGAAACTGTAGATTATTTTTGACATCTTGCTACTGATTTATTTCTAATTTGGTTAAGACCAAAAATATAGAAAATAGTTTAATGTGTTTCTGCTAATTTTGTTTTCTTTGAATTTAATAAGAGTAACTTTGTAGTATAAAATAAAGTTGTTGTTTCCTCAAATTATCTAGCCCTGATTGAAGCGGAAATCCTTTTTAGCCGCTTTTTTTGCGGATACAAAGATTGAAGCGGAAAGCAGGAAACAGCTCCTAAAAAATAATAATTATATGAACAAAACTTACAGCATTCTTTTGATAGCATTTCTTTTTGTGGCTTGTCAGCAAAAGATAAAACCAGAAGACATTTCAAAAATAAACGGATATTGGGAGGTTGAAAAGGTTGTTTTTGATTCCATAAAGGATAAGGAATACAAGATGAATGAAGTATATGATTATTTTGAAATAAATAAAAATAAAGGGATTCGGAAGAAAGTAATGCCGCAATTGGACGGGACTTTTTTAGTGAATGATGCTTATGAAAACGTAACGGTGCGATTTGATGGTGGAAAAGTATTCTTGGATTATTCGACACCGTACATGAAATGGAGTGAAGAATTGATTGCTTTGTCAGCGGAAGAATTAGTGCTGTTGAATAAGGAAAAAATAGAGTATCATTACAAAAAAGCAACACCGATAAATTTACTGGGCGATGGCAAAACGATTAAATAATCAGAGTACGATAGGGGATGTTTTGAAACAAATTATTCAAGTCAATAAACTGCAACCCGGAATGGATCAAATTGATGTCAAAGACGCCTGGAAAAACCTAATGGGCAATGGTGTCAATAGTTATACTAATAATGTAGTTTTGAAAGGAAGTACTTTGTATGTCGAGTTAACCTCGTCTGTTTTAAGGGAAGAATTAAGCCACGGAAAGTCCAAAATTGTCGCTATGATTAATGAGGAATTAAGACGTGATGTGGTGAAAGATGTGGTTTTGAGATAGTGTATAAGTGTTCCGTTTTTAGTTTTTGGTGTTCAGTGTTCATTAGTAAGTAAAAAAGATACTGCCAGTATAATTTATTACTTAGCATAAATAACGAAGCAGGTTTAAAATATTATTAAATGTTTAATTTGTGAAAATTATTTAAATTTTTGGTGAAGTATTTCTGCTGTGACGCAAAAGAGATTTACCGGAAACGAAAAGAGGTTTATGGGATTTCGCCATATAGTTTTACACAGAAGATGGCAATTGGGATTGCGTAGGCAATAGTATACGGGTTTTCTTTGTCAAAAATCTTAAAAATTTTGCGATTTAATTTATAACTAAAAACAAGATCCGCATACTAGTATAAAATCGTTAACGATACTGTGAGATTGCTGGTTGTTAAATCAGGAGAGTTAGCGTCGGGTGTTAATTTCAATTTAGGACATAAGAACACCTTATGGATACAGTGACATGAACGGCTTGTAGGTTAATACTTTTATGATAATTAATGCAGTGGATAATCGAACTTACTCTAAATTTCATTTTATTAGCGCAAAAGGAATTAGGAATTTTATCATTGAAGAAACGGCCAAAATGAAATCGCATAATATGAATTTAGTACAGCGCGATTTTTTTTTGAGAATATTGTGGCGAGAAATTTTCCAAAAGGAAACTTGCAGATTCAAATCCTGACCGAAGAACGGACGAATTCCCAAACTAT
This sequence comes from Flavobacterium sp. DSR2-3-3, assembly GCF_049896585.1. Taxonomy (NCBI): domain Bacteria; kingdom Pseudomonadati; phylum Bacteroidota; class Flavobacteriia; order Flavobacteriales; family Flavobacteriaceae; genus Flavobacterium; species Flavobacterium sp. DSR2-3-3. The sequence continues at coordinate 177,726 of NZ_JAFCUP010000007.1, read as the reverse complement.
TATTTAAATCCATTTGATGCAACGATAATGTGGCCTCAAGACGATTTTCATTAGATTAACGTTGGTTTTTTAGAGTTAAATCAAAATCCACCCTATTATTTTGAGGATATTGAGCACGTTGCATTTGCAATGGCGCAGGTGGTTGACGGAAGTGGAAACTCACATCATAAAATGTTGCAGGGTAAATTGTTGTAATATCCTGATTCGCAACGCCATCGTTTGGCAACTAATTATGAGCAAATTGCGGTAAATCGTTGTCCAGTTGCGAGCCATAATTACCAGCTGGATCGACAAATGAGAGTGGATGAGAATGGCGGCAGTAATCCGAATTATTTTCCAAAAAGTTTTGATGCTATGGAAATTGACCTCGCATATAAAGAACCGCCAATGGAAATTTTTAGTGATTTTGCGGGTTAGTACGACAGAAATTGCGAAGGAGAGAATGATCATTGAACGCAACGTGGAAATTTATTTAAAATCATGACTCCGGATTAACAACAAAATACGATACACAATAGTATTGCTCACATGTCTGGCATTGATGGTTTTAAAAAAGACAAAAAAGTAAACTGTCAATTGAGTCATTGGTATCGAGTAGACAGACGTTTTGGTGTTCGTATAGCTACCGTATTAGACGTTGATGTTGACTTGCTAGAAAGATAAAAATGTTGTCGAATTTAAATAAAAAATGCGCAGCAAACTGAGCATTTTTTTAGTTTTAGTCACTCTCTCCTTTGGAGAGTCATAAAGTTTCGGCAAGGGAGAGGATTTATAAAAATACCACCGTTTTGTTATTATAAACCATTGTTTTTCTCTCAGCATGTAGTTTTATAGCCCGTGCTAAAACCATGCGTTCCAGATCGCGCCCTTTCATAATAAAATCTTCTATAGAATGACTGTGTGAAACTCGGGCAATATCTTGCTCGATAATCGGACCTTCATCCAATCCTTCGGTTACATAATGACTGGTGGCACCAATGATTTTTACACCGCGTTTAAAAGCTGAATGATAGGGTTTTGCTCCGGGAAATGCCGGAAGAAAAGAATGATGAATATTGATAATTTGATTCTTGTATTGCGCAATCAAATTGGGCGTTATAATTTGCATGTAGCGTGCCAAAACAATGAAGTCAACATTATACTGCTTCAGTAAATCCAGCTGTTTTTGTTCCCCTTCGGCTTTTATCTCTTTAGTGAAAGGAACATAATGAAACGGAATTGAAAAACGTTCCGCCACTGATCTTAAATCTTCATGGTTGCCGATGATCAAAGGAATTTCAAGAGGCAGTTCACCAGCACTGTAGCGTCCTAAAATGTCATACAGACAATGCTCGTATTTGGAAACAAACAAAGCCATTTTTGGTTTTTCTTCTTGAGTATACATTTCCCACGACATATTGAAAGGAGAAGCTAACTTATCTTGAAAATCAGTTTTAATAGCTTCAATATTCCAATTTTTGGCGCTGAATTCACATTCTAAGCGCATGAAAAATACATTTTCATCGGCATCAACATGTTGATCTAAATACGTAATATTTCCATCAATAACGGAAATATAATTTGTAACGGAGGCAATAATTGCTTTTTGATCTTCGCAATGAATTAGGATAGTAATTTTCTGCATAAGACGTCTTTTTCAGCTTAGTTCTTAGTAATAAGTAGCGTTTTTCAAAATTAAACGTATTTGTTTTGTAAAAAAGTTTGATTTGGCTGTTTTATGTTATGAAAACAACCAAATTTCAATCTATTTGTTGTCCTGCATTGCAAAAACTTTCTGCAATAAAACAGATGTTCTTGACACTATATTGGTTCTAATGTTTTTCTCCTCAACGGCAACCATCTTAAAAACACCATTCAATGCTTGATTGGTCACATAATCCGTCAAGTCAGGATTCACTTTATTCACTAAAGGAATGCTGTTGTATTTTGTAATAATGTTGGTCCAAACTTTATCGGCACCTACTTTAGTGAACGAATTTTTAATCACGGGATTAAATTTTCCGTACAAAGCAGTCGAAGTGCTGTTTTGTAAATAATTGGTGGCCGAACTTTCATTTCCCATCAAAATGGATCTGGCATCCATAAAAGTCATGTTTCTTACGGCGTCTACAAATATTGGAGTCGCTTCCTTCACCGCATCTTCAGCAGCACGATTCAATACTTTCAAACCTTCATCAGCCAGAGAGCTCAATCCAATTCTTCTCAAACCCGCGTCTACTTTTCTCAATTCTTCCGGCAATAAAATTTTCACGGCTTCATTTCTGTAAAAACCATCGGTGGTAGTCAATTTGGTGACTTGTTTCGAAATCCCATTGTTAAGGGCTTCTTTTAAACCACCAGCAATATCAACACCACCAATTCCTTGTGTTTGGGGGAATTGATTCAAAACTTGTTGCATTTCGGCACAACTCGAAAGCGAAATTGCTACCGCTAAAATTAAAATTTTCTTCATCGTAATTATTTTATTAGTTTACTTTCTGTGTTTGCCATTTGGCATTTGTAAAAATACTGTTTATTCAAAAACAAAGCCAACTATTCTTTAAGAGCACAAATTTTGGTTTTATTAATCGTAATTGGTCCCGCTTTCCGCTGTATCCTCGCTGAAAAAGCGAGGGATGCCGCTTCAATCGGGGCTAAATAACAAAATTCGACCTTATTTATTAACAACAAGCAGCAACGACAAATAATTTTTAAAATAAAATCGTAAATTGCCGACTTAAATTATCATATTCATAAAATGGAACTCGTAAAACCGTATATCCCTATTAATAAAGTAAGAATTGTAACCGCTGCGGCCCTTTTTGATGGTCACGATGCAGCAATTAACATCATGCGAAGAATTATTCAGTCAACAGGTGTGGAGGTGATCCATTTAGGTCACGACCGCAGTGTTGAAGAAGTTGTCAACACAGCTATCCAAGAAGACGCCAATGCAATTGCAATAACTTCTTACCAAGGAGGACATAACGAATATTTTAAATATATGTATGACTTGCTTCAAGAAAAAGGAGCAGGGCAAATCAAGATATTTGGTGGTGGTGGAGGCGTAATTCTGCCTTCTGAAATAGCCGAATTGCAAGCGTACGGAATTACGAGAATTTATGCTCCGGATGACGGACGTGCGATGGGCTTGCAGGGAATGATTAACGATTTGGTACAAAAATCTGATTATCCGGTTGGAGATAAACTGACTGATGAAATCAATCATTTAGACGAAAAGAATCCAAAAGCAATTGCCAGAATCATCTCGTCAGCAGAAAATTTTCCGGATGTTGCTGCCAATACATTGGAGGCCATACAAAAAAAGAATATCGATTGTAAAACTCCAGTTCTTGGAATTACAGGAACGGGCGGAGCAGGAAAATCTTCTTTGGTAGATGAATTAGTGCGTCGTTTTCTAATTGATTTCCCAGAAAAAACTATCGGATTAATATCGGTTGATCCATCCAAACGTAAAACGGGTGGAGCTCTTCTAGGCGATAGAATCCGAATGAATGCTATCAATAATCCCCGTGTTTACATGCGTTCGTTGGCTACACGCCAATCGAATCTGGCTTTGTCTAAATATGTTGCTGATGCAATTCAAGTAATAAAAGCAGCAAATTATGACATTATAATTCTGGAGACTTCGGGAATCGGGCAATCGGATACGGAAATTATGGACCATTCCGATGTGTCCTTATATGTAATGACACCTGAATTTGGTGCTGCAACGCAATTGGAAAAAATCGACATGCTTGATTTTGCAGACTTGGTAGCAATAAACAAATTTGACAAACGTGGTTCTCTTGATGCATTGAGAGACGTGAAAAAACAATACCAACGAAACCATAATCTTTGGGATGCTAATTTAGATACTCTTCCCGTTTTTGGGACCATTGCCTCGCAGTTTAATGATCCGGGAATGAATACGTTGTACAAAGCGATTATGGACAAAGTTCATGAAAAAACGAATTCTGATTTGAAATCAACGTTCCAAATCACTCGTGAAATGAGCGAGAAGATTTTTGTTATTCCACCACACAGAACACGTTACTTGTCTGAAATTGCTGAAAGCAACCGTAAATACGATGATACGGCAGTTAGTCAGGAACAAGTGGCTCAAAAATTATATGGGATTTACAAAACGATTGAAACGGTTGCCAAGAAAATTCCTGAAATAAACAAAGCAGGAATTAATGACGATTCGGTTTTGCCGACGGTTTTAGAATCTGTAAAAGTTGGTGCGGCTGAGGACAAAATCTTTTTGAACCTTTTACTAAATCAATTCGATAAAGTAAAAATGGATTTGGATCCTCACAATTGGGAAATCATTTTGACTTGGGATGAGAAAGTAAACAAGTACAAGAATCCAGTTTATACCTTTAAAGTTCGTGACAGGGAAATAAAAATGGCTACTCATACGGAGTCACTTTCACATTCCCAAATTCCGAAAATCGCGTTACCAAAGTACAAAGCTTGGGGTGATATTTTACGTTGGTGTTTGCAGGAAAATGTTCCTGGAGAATTTCCTTTTACGGCAGGATTGTATCCTTTCAAACGCGAAGGAGAAGATCCTTCTCGTATGTTTGCGGGAGAAGGCGGACCGGAAAGAACCAACAAACGTTTTCATTATGTAAGCGCGGGATTGCCGGCAAAACGATTGTCAACGGCTTTTGACAGCGTGACTTTATACGGAAACGACCCACACGTACGTCCTGATATTTATGGAAAAATAGGTAATGCCGGAGTTTCTATTTGCTGTTTGGACGATGCCAAAAAATTATATTCTGGTTTTGATTTGGTTCATGCCATGACTTCGGTGAGTATGACTATTAATGGACCGGCGCCGATGTTATTAGGCTTTTTCATGAATGCTGCGATTGACCAACAATGTGAGTTTTACATCAAAGAAAATAGTCTTGAAAAAGAAGTTGAGCTAGAAATCAACAAAATATATGCAGCAAAAGGAATTGAAAGACCACATTACCAAGGTGATTTACCAGAAGGAAATAACGGTTTAGGGTTGATGCTTTTGGGCGTAACCGGAGATCAGGTTTTACCGTTGGAGGTGTATAACGAAATTAAAGCAAGAACGTTATCTCAAGTCCGTGGAACTGTTCAGGCTGATATTTTGAAAGAAGATCAGGCACAAAACACTTGTATTTTTTCTACTGAATTTGCACTTCGATTAATGGGTGACGTGCAGGAATATTTCATTACTAAGAATGTTAGAAACTTTTATTCGGTTTCTATTTCAGGATATCATATTGCTGAAGCTGGAGCAAATCCTATCACGCAATTGGCTTTCACACTTTCAAATGGTTTCACCTATGTGGAATATTATTTGAGTCGTGGAATGAACATCAATGATTTTGGACCCAACTTATCATTCTTCTTTTCGAATGGTGTTGATCCGGAATATGCGGTTATCGGTCGTGTGGCACGTAAAATTTGGGCGAAAGCCATGAAAAATAAATACGGAGCTAACGAACGTGCGCAAATGTTGAAATACCATATTCAAACTTCGGGACGTTCACTTCACGCACAAGAAATTGATTTTAATGATATTCGTACCACATTACAAGCGTTGTATGCGATTTATGATAACTGTAATTCTTTGCATACCAATGCGTATGACGAAGCAATCACAACGCCTACGGAAGAATCTGTACGTCGTGCGATGGCAATTCAGTTGATTATTAATAAAGAATTAGGATTGGCCAAAAACGAAAACCCAATTCAAGGTGCTTTCATTATTGAAGAGCTAACTGATTTAGTGGAAGCTGCGGTTTTACAGGAATTCGACCGACTTACAGAACGTGGCGGCGTTCTTGGCGCGATGGAAACGATGTACCAACGTTCTAAAATTCAGGAAGAAAGTTTGTATTACGAGACTTTGAAACATACGGGTGAATTTCCAATTATTGGGGTAAATACATTTTTGAGTTCTAAAGGTTCTCCAACGGTGATTCCAGCAGAAGTAATTCGTGCCACCGAAGAAGAAAAACAATACCAAATTGATATGTTGAATCTTTTACACCAGTCCAATCAGGATTTAGTGAATGAGCATTTAAATACGCTTCAGGAAGCAGCCATTAAAAATGAAAACTTATTTGAACACCTAATGGAAGCAACTAAGGTTTGTTCTTTAGGACAAATTACTTCTGCTTTATTTGAGGTTGGTGGCCAATATAGACGTAATATGTAAACGGAGAACCACTTTTTGGATAGCAGAAAGTGTGTGAATCGATTATCCCGCTTTCAAGCGGGCGTGATCTAATTTTTTTTTTTAAAAGACCTTACAGTAATGAGAGGTCTTTTTTTGTTCATGTAATTATTGCGACTTTATTATATTTATTTTAAAGTAGCTGTTGGGTGTAATTCAATGCGTTTAATTTTTTAACGACATAGAAACATAGATTTTAAAATTATGAGAGGCTTTTCATTTTTTTGGAGAAAATTATAGCTAGGTGAAGCCAAAAATTGGGCTGTCCAACTCTTTTTTTCTATGTTTCTACGTGGTTCAATTTTTTTAGTTAAGATTAATTGAAATTTTCATTATTTACACCCAACGAGTTAAAGTAGTATATTTACATTTTACCTTAAAACCGAATAGTATGAAAAAACTTCAAATTGTATTCTTATTTTTTCTTCTTGGTCATGTTGTAGTTTCTTATGCAGCAAAAGCCGATACGTTGCAAATTCCTAGTGTGGTAATGAATAAAACATATAAAGCTGCGGTTGTTTTACCAAGTTCTTATGCTAAAAGCAAAATGAATTACCCAGTTCTTTATCTATTGCATGGTGCTTATGGTCATTTTAATGATTGGCTGTCTAAAACTCCGGATAAGAATTTACTATATAATTTAGCCGATCAGTATAATATCATAATCGTAATGCCGGAAGGAGAAACATTCAGTTTTTATCTGGATAGTCCCGTGAATAAAGGCAGTCAGTTTGAAACTTACATTACAAAAGAAGTAATTCAGAAAATAGATAATACCTATCGAACAATAAATGATAGAAAAGGACGTGTAATTACGGGACTTTCTATGGGAGGTCACGGGGCATTGTATCTTTCGACAAAACACCCGGAACTTTTTTGTGCCGCAGGAAGTATGAGCGGAGCAGTAGATATGGGCAGCATGATCAATCCAGAATCTAAGGAAAGAGTTACTAAATTGATGGAGCCAGTTTTTGGAATTGAAGGTGCGCCCCAGGAAGTATATGCCTCGAATGCCGTTTTGAATATGGTGGACAAAATAAAAAGTAACAAACTAGAATTGATTATTGATTGTGGTGTGGATGATTTCTTGATTGAATCCAATCGCGAATTACACAGAAGACTTGTTTACAATAAAGTTTCTCATGATTATACAGAACGTTCAGGTGCGCATACTTGGGAGTATTGGGAAAATGCTTTACCCGCTCATGTGCTGTTTTTTAGTAAAATTTTAAAAAATAATGCTGCAGCGGTGAAATAGACTTTGTATTCTTTAAAAATTTAAAAGGCTTTTCATATGATAATATTGAAAGGCCTTCCTGTTGTAATCAATTGAAAAAATTTCAAATAGTGATTAATTTAATCTTTAATTTTTTTCAATTTTAAATATCCTATATGCAGCGTATTTTGTTCTAATTGAATTTCAGACTTGGTGATTTTTAACGAATATAAAGCTTTGAATTGCGATGGCAGCATGTCTGCAACATTATAAATATCGTCTACATCAATTCCATATTGATCGTCAATATGTGAAGGTGCGTCTTTGAAACCACAATGTTTATAAAATGCAGTTTTTTTTGATTTTTTTGATGCCAATGCTAAACTACCAGCAACTGTGATTATTTTATAATGGTACTCTTCAAATTCATTTTCTTTGTAACCTCCTAAATTGATGAAGAATAATTGTTCTGGTGTAACTTGCGTTTCAGTATTTTTTGGAACAATTTCAATAGAGAAGTCATCAACTACAGAAACTTCTCGCCAGGCATCGATGTGAATTTTACCTTTAGCTTCTGGCCAAAAAAGATTTATTTGCGGAATCAATTCTTTTAAGGATGTGCCAATTCCAAAAAAAATATCATGCTGTTCTGTAAACCGTCCTTCTGGAATACAGCCTAGCATTATCATGTATAATTTAAATTCTTTTTCCATAATTCAAAAGTACATTATTTTATAAAATAAAGTTTGGCACAATTAGTGGATAGAGTTTTTTGAGATAAATTATAAAAACGATAAAGAATGAAAAAAATTACCTTATTTTTAGTTTTCATCGGGATGATGGCACTACAAAGTTGTGAAGTAACCGAAGTATATGATGATGTTGATAATGGACCAAGAACTGAAGTGTTTGAAGTTACTACTTCATTTAATTATAATAATAATTACAGTAGGTTGGTCGTATTTGATCCACCAATTTATTCCTCTGATTCTGTTTTAGTATATCATTTGTATGATACGGTAAATGGACAAGATATATGGAAGCTAATGCCTCAAACGTATTATTTTAATGATGGTGGTGAGTTAGATTTCAATTTTGATTATTCTAGATTTAACGTAAATATCTTTCTTTCGGCTAATTTTAGTCTTAATACTGTACCGTCGAGTTGGACACAAAATCAAACTTTTAGAATCGTAATCATACCAGGTAGTTTTGCTAAAACGGTAAATAAGAACAATATTGATTCTGTAATGTCAGCGTTAAATGTTAATAACAGTGCAATTAAGAAAGTGAATTTGTAATAATTGATTGTTTGATATTAAAACAGAAAAGGGAAATCGCAATATGATTTCCCTTTTTTTTATGGTGTAGTTTCTTGAGTTTTAGACGAATTCTTTACTGCTTTTTCGTAACGAAACAACAATTCCTAAAATAAGGGCAATTGCTATAAATGCTAATGATCCCCATTCCGGAATTTCAATGAAATCATGAAGTAACATCTTAAGGCCCACAAAACTTAGAATTGCAATTAAACTGTATTCTAAATAACTGAATTTAGCTAACATATTAGCGAGGAAGAAATACATGGATCGCAATCCTAAAATGGCAAATATATTAGAACTAAAAACTAAAAAAGGATCGTTTGTGATGGCTAAGATTGCGGGAACGCTGTCAATAGCAAATACTACATCCATAACTTCAATTACTACTAATGCAACAAACAGTGGCGTTGCAGCAGTGATATGTCTTCTTTTTACAAAAAAATGCTCCTCATCGATATGATTAGAAATTGGCATTATTTTTTTGAGTGTTTTATATACGAATGATTTTTTAGGTTGGAACTGCTCATCCTCGCCACTAAATAACATTTTCATCGCAGTATAGATCAGGAAAGCACCAAAAACGTAGGTCGTCCAAGAAAACTTATTGATTAGCATAACCCCAAAGAATATCATTAATCCTCTGAAGATTATGGCACCTAATATTCCCCAAAACAATACACGATGTTGGTATTTCTGTGGAATTTTAAAAGCAGCAAAGATGATTGCAATCACAAATATGTTGTCAATACTTAATGATAATTCAATCAAGTAACCAGTGATGAATTTTATTGCGGCCGTTGTAGGTTTCAGATTATCTGGATTAGCAAGATAATCTGTAGTGTAGAGCCAATAAACTACTCCGGAGAACATAAATGATAATACGACCCATATTGCCGTCCATTTTCCTGCTTCTTTGGAACTTATAATATGTGGCGTTTTATTAAAAACTCCTAAATCAAGGGCTAAAAAAATTAAAACCGCGGTTAAAAAAGAAATCCAGACAATCATAAAGTTGGTATTTATATTTTGCGTAAAGATACTTTTTGATTTTTTAACTTAATAGATATTTCAAGGAAAAATGGATAACTGATGTTCTTTTGGTTTTTTTTAGGATTTATTACTAAAAAAATATGATCCATTAAAATTACCAAGTTCTGATTTTTGATACTTTTTTTTATGAATTTGATAAATTTTGGGAATTAGCCCATAAAAATTAGAGGTAAAATTTTATAAAAGTAATAATTAATTTATATTTGCATCAAAATAATAGGGGTCTAATTAATTAAAATCAATTTTTATGTCAACATTACGTTTTCAAGCTTTGAGAGAAGCATCGACTAGAAAGCCAGTTAAATTTGAAGAATCTGATAGGAAATCAACTATTTTTGGTGCAAATGTCTTTAATGACAAAGCAATGAAGCAATATTTAACTTCAGATGCTTTTAAAGGCGTGCGCGATGCAGTACAGCATGGAACTAAAATAGACAGAAAATTAGCAGATTATATCGCTATGGGTATGAAAGAGTGGGCCTTGGCTAAGGGAGTTACTCATTATACACATTGGTTTCAACCACTTACAGGAACGACTGCTGAGAAACATGATGCTTTTTTTGAGACATCTTATGATGGTAGCGATGCGGTAGAGAAATTTGGTGGAGCGCAATTAGTACAACAAGAACCTGATGCTTCTAGTTTCCCGAATGGTGGAATTAGAAACACCTTTGAAGCAAGAGGATATACCGCCTGGGATCCTACATCTCCAGCATTTATTTTTGGAACTACATTATGTATACCTACCGTTTTTATTTCGTACACGGGAGAAGCTCTAGATTATAAAACACCTTTATTGCGTGCTTTAACGGTTATGGACGAAGCAGCTACCGAAGTATGTAAATATTTTGATAAAAATGTAAAAAAAGTTACTGCAACCCTTGGATGGGAACAAGAATATTTCTTAGTAGACAGAGCGTTAGCAAATTCTCGTCCTGATCTTATTATGACAGGAAGAACTTTACTAGGACATACTTCTGCAAAAGGACAGCAATTAGATGACCATTATTTTGGATCAATTCCAACACGTGCTCTAACGTACATGAGAGATTTAGAGCAAGAATGTATGTTGTTAGGTATTCCTGTAAAAACACGTCATAATGAAGTAGCGCCAAACCAGTTTGAGTTGGCACCTATTTTTGAAGAAACAAACTTGGCAGTAGATCATAACTGTTTGTTGATGGACGTGATGCAAAAAGTGGCTGAACGTCATGAATTGAAAGTGTTGTTTCATGAAAAACCTTTCAAAGGAGTGAATGGTTCAGGGAAACACAATAACTGGTCATTAGCTACTGATACTGGTGTAAACTTGTTGAGCCCAAGCAAAACGCCAATGAGTAATTTACAGTTTTTGACTTTCTTTATTAATACGATCAAAGCGGTAAATGATAATGAATCATTATTAAGAGCAGCGATAGCTTCTGCAAGTAATGATCATAGATTAGGTGCAAATGAAGCGCCACCAGCAATTATATCAGTGTTCATTGGTGGACAATTGACTAAAGTTTTAGCGGAGTTAGAAGGCGTAACTACAGGGAAATTATCTCCAGAAGAAAAAACCGATTTAAAATTAAACGTGGTAGGGAAAATTCCAGATGTCCTTTTGGATAATACGGATAGAAACAGAACTTCCCCATTTGCTTTTACAGGAAATAAATTTGAATTTAGAGCAGTAGGTTCTACGGCTAATTGTTCTAATGCAATGACGACTTTGAATGCAATTGTGGCGAAACAATTAAGAGACTTTAAAGTGGAGGTTGATGCTTTGATTGATTCAAAAGACATGAAGAAAGACGATGCAATCTTCAATGTTTTAAGAGAATACATCAAACAATCTAAAAAAATTCTTTTTGAAGGAGACGGATATAGCGAAGAATGGGAAATTGAGGCCAAGAAAAGAGGCTTGAGTAATTTCAAAACAACTCCTGAAGCATTAAAAGCAAGGGTTTCTAAACAATCTTTGGATCTGTTTTCTGAATTGAATATCATGAACCATATTGAGGTTGAAGCACGATACGAAATTGAATTAGAAGAGTATACCAAGAAAATTCAAATCGAAGGTAGAGTTCTAGGTGATATTTCAAAAAATCACGTAATACCAACAGCAATCCGTTACCAAAATACTTTAATTGCAAATGTAAAAGGATTGAAAGATATTTTTGGAGATGATTTTGAAACTATAGCAAAAGAGCAAATCGTTTTGATTAAAGAAATATCAGGTCATATCGAAGGAATCAATTCTAAAGTTGAGGAAATGACAAATGAGAGAAAGATTGCAAATAACTTGACCGACGCTCAGGAAACGGCAGAAGCTTATTGTAATAAAGTAAAACCATATTTTGAAATCATCAGAAATCACTGTGACAAATTAGAATTGTTGGTAGACAATGAAATCTGGACTTTAACTAAATACAGAGAGTTGTTATTTACTAAGTAATAACAAGCATCATTTTAATAAGAATGCCTACCCATTTTGGATAGGCATTTTTTTGTGGTTACACTTTGAGGTTGACAGTTTTATTGTTTTGGAAATTATTTAGCGCTAATAATCGTTCACTTGGTATTCTTTCCTATTCAAAAAACACTTCTTGTGAAAAATTATCTAGTATATAGTTGAAACTACTAAAAAAATGGAGGTTGTGTCAAAAATTTTAACTGCATTTATTACATACTTATATGAATTGAAGTTTTTCACAATTCGAATAGCAATTAGAAAATTAATTTACAAAACTATATTTTTTAATTGACTGTCATTTAGTTAGATATGTATTGGTGTTTTAATAGTGGTTTTTTCTATTTTATATTTGGGAGTATTTTTCTTAATTATTAATAAGGTATTTTAGCCGTTCATCGATATAGATTTACCTTTCATCGAAAAACAATAATTAATTGAAAAACAAGTATATATGCCGTATTATTTTATTATAAATCTTTTCTATCTTTGAAATGTGATAGTTCAACAAGAGATAATTTAATACATTATATCTTGTTATTTATTACCTAAAAAAGTAATTGCCCAATTGTTTTTTTAAAACCTACATGATAATTTGTATTAATAACCAATTAAATATATTTATTATGAAAAAAGTAGTTTTAAGCATCTCCGCGATGCTATTTGTAGGATCAGTAGCATTCGCTCAGACAGGTGCCGGTCCAGTTGCTGGAGCAAATGGAAGTGTTGTCGCTCAATCTGGATTATCCCAAGATGCATTTGTTCACCAAATGGGAACAAATCAAAAATCAAAAATTAAACAAACAATTCAAAGTAACGAATCTGATGTTTATCAAGGGGTAAAACCGGGTTCAATAGGATCCCCAAACAGATCTGCAAGTAACACAGCTGATGTTGATCAAGCAGGGATTGATAACAATGCGTTTATTTCGCAAAATAATTGGGATAACAATGCTACTCAATTACAAGTTGGAAACGAGAACGATGCGATAATTTATCAAGATGAAATTGTAGTGCCTTTATCATCATTAGTCGGTGATGATACTGCTACTCAAACTCAAACAGGTAACAAAAACAAAGCTACTATTGATCAAGGTACTTCTGGTAATGCGCCTATTCCAACTATGTCAGTTTTTCCACTTATGACTTCACTTACTTCTGCAATACCCGTGGCACCTCATGGAAAAAACGATGCTATGCAAACCCAAAAAGGGAATTTTAATGAAGCATATGCAAGTCAAGGAGGAATGAGAAATAGATCTATTCAAAATCAAGATAGCAATGGTCGCTCGACAAGTGCTTCAGCAAGAAATGTGTCTAACCATTATCAATATGGAGATGATAATTATGCCATGTCTACTCAAACAGGATACAGAAATTTAGAAAATATTCTGCAAGAAGGAACTGGTCATAAGTCATTTACAACTCAATCTACTTCAGTTATTGGAACAGGAAATAATAGTTCTGTATCTCAACAAGGCAACAATCATACATCAACTGTTATTCAAAGCAATTAATACAAATATGAAGGACAGGATAGCTTAAAAAAAGCTATCCTGTTTTTTTAAATTTTAAAAAAAAAAAGATGAAATCCTCATTTTCAAATGTTGTTATAATGTGCGTTTCTTTTGCATCTGTGTCTTTTGCACAAGGAACAGCGATCGATAATGATTACAGTCAAAAAAGTTCATTTCTTTTATTTTCTAAGGAAAATTTGCATTTAGTTTCTAACACGATAAAAAATCAAGAAGATTTATTGGGATATAAAAAGATGCAAAGAGATGTGATGATTCAACAAATAGGATCTTTCAATTACATAAATGCAAATCTAAAGGCGAAAGACATCAATGTAGCTTTAGTGCAAAACGGTAGTGATAATGAAATTTTTATGGATAAAAATGCCAATTCAATTGTTCAAAAAATTGTGCAAGAAGGGCAAAGTAATTATGTCAAAGATTTTTCATTATATGTTAATTACGATATAAATATGGAAATTATTCAAAAGGGAAATAATCAAAATATTCAAAATTATGGTACAAATTCCCTATCAAAAAATATGAAAATAATACAATCTGGCAATGGTGCTTCTGTAATTATAATAAATAAATAAAGACATGAATATTTCCTTTCAATATAAATTTTTGTTTTTGCTAATAATTCCATTTTTGTCTTATTCTCAGATAACTAATACAATTGTTAAGGCAAAAATCGAAATTGAAGAAGTTGAAGGAAATATAAAAATAACTGGTACTGCGGAAAATTTATCTGATATAGTTCAAAGTTTGTCTTATCAATTATCAGTTATAAAAAACAACAATGAGAGTGGAAACCAATCCAATAATAAACAAGAGGGATTTTTTACTCTTAATAGAAGTGAAAATAAAAATTTATCTACCACTCAAGCTAATATAGGGAGTGGGGATGAGATTATAATTTTATTACTCTTTTATAATGAAAATAAAGAATTAATAGGAAAAGATAGGGTAGTAGTTGGTGACAAAAAAAAAAAGATGAAATAATAGTTCTTCCATCCGATGGATTTGAATTAATCGGTATTGTAACCGATGATACAAAAACTAAAGTTGGTAAAGATTTTTATGATTTGTATTATTACTTATATAACGATTATAAAATCAATGCAGGAAAAATAGTTACGTTAAACGAAGAATTTAGTTTCGCCAGAAACACGAAAATAATTATCAGCATTGATAATGAAGTAGTGTATGAATTTTTAGCTAAACCAGATGAAGAGTATCTGAATGAAATGGCTCAACAATCTATTTATGCAACTTATCTGTATTTAAAAAATGTAGAAAAGCAAAGCAAATATTTCACTCAATATTAACCTTATTTTTTATCTTATGAAATTTCTATTTTCAGTAACAATCATTTTACTGGCATTGTCAGTGAACGCTCAAGATTTAGTTTATAAACCAAAAAACCCTGCTTTTGGAGGTGATACATTTAATTACCAATGGCTGGCAAGTTCTGCGGAATCTCAAAATAAATTTAGGGAAGCTTCTTCTTCTCAAACTCAGCAAACAGAGTTGGAACGGTTTACCGCGAATTTGAACGCACAATTATTGAGCCAACTATCTAGTTCTCTTTTTAGACAACAATTTGGGACAAATGGCATAACTGTAGGGACCTATACTTTTGGTAGTTTGGCAGTTGAGGTCTACCCGTCATCTGGAGGGCTGACAGTCGATATTTTAGATACAAAAACAGGCGAGCGAACTCAAGTAATCATCCCAAATCAGTAATATGCGATTACAAACCTACTCAGCGATCCTACTTGTTTTTTTATTCTTAAGTTGTGGTGCTTATTACAATCAGCCAACAGGTGTTGAAAAAGCAGTTATTGGAGAAAGTACTCCAGCCAGTTCTTTATTAAAATCACTCCCAAAACCAAAAGAACAAATTGTGGTTGGGCTCTATAAATTTAGAGATCAAACAGGTCAATATAAAGCTTCTGAAAACGGAAGTAACTTTAGCACTGCTGTTACTCAAGGGGCAACTTCAATATTAATTAAAGCACTTGAAGATTCAAAGTGGTTTATACCCATTGAGCGTGAAAATATTGGAAATTTACTTCAAGAAAGAAATCTGATACGCTCCACCAGGCAGGAATATTCAAAAAAAACAGATCCTAACGAAATTCAAATAACGCCTTTGCTGTACGCTGGCGTATTGCTTGAAGGTGGGATTATTTCTTATGATTCTAATATAATTACAGGAGGATTTGGTGCAAGATATTTTGGTACTGGTGGCTCCGTAAAATATAGACAAGACAGAGTAACCGTTTACCTACGCATGATTTCTACTTCAAATGGAAAAATAATGAAATCAGTTTATGTTTCTAAAACTATACTTTCTCAAGCAATTGATCAAAGTCTCTTTAAATATGTAAATTTTAAAAGACTTTTGGAAGTAGAAACAGGTTATACAACTAACGAACCGATCCAAATGGCAGTAACAGAGGCGATTGAGAAAGCGGTTTCTTCGCTTGTTTTAGAAGGTATTAAAGACAATATTTGGGAAACAGATGCTCCTAAACCTGAAATCGATGCTGTAATGTTGAAATATAATGAGGAAAATCAGGAAGCAGATGTAGCCGCAATTTACGGAAGACACCTTCAAGAAAGAAGATCCAAGTTAGCCATAGAGATTACAAGCGGAGCTACATTGATGGATGGCGATTACGGAAGTCCATTATTACGACCAATGGTACGAGGGGCAGTAAAATATTTTATTACGCCAAATTTTAATCTCAGTGCATCAACTAATGTTATAAATCTTGCAAATAAAAATCGTTTAGATGTCGGTTATGTAACATTCGATCTCAATGGGGAGCTTATCATATTGCCAAAAGACAAATTGAGTCCCTTTATATTTGCTGGTGGAGGTTTTGGTTCAAATAGGATCTATGATAATGCGCATATTAAAGTTCAGTATGGTTTAGGATTGGAATATATGATTTCAGACAAAATTGGGATAAAATTATATGGTGAGCATAACTTAAATTTTAGTGATAATATTGACTATTTACAAAGAGGAGTAAGGGATGATTACTATTATCGTTTTGGCTTAGGGATGACCTACTATTTTTTACAAAAAAGATAGAAAATATAAAAAATCAAGATAATAGTAAAACGCTTTTAAAAAATGATTATTTCAAAAAATCTTAATTCTGTAATAATGAAAAATATTTATCTAAAATCTAGTTTGGTACTTTTAGTAATGCTTTTTTCTTGTAGTGAG
Source organism: Flavobacterium sp. DSR2-3-3 (assembly GCF_049896585.1). Classification (NCBI taxonomy): domain Bacteria; kingdom Pseudomonadati; phylum Bacteroidota; class Flavobacteriia; order Flavobacteriales; family Flavobacteriaceae; genus Flavobacterium; species Flavobacterium sp. DSR2-3-3. The sequence goes on along the minus strand of NZ_JAFCUP010000007.1, from coordinate 160,717 downwards.
GAAAAGATTACCGGAGAAGACTATGGGACCGTTGAAGGAAAAGTTGTAAGTTCAGTAACGTTTTTGCCTTTAGCAAATGTAAAGGTATTTTCAAATCCAAGTTCAAGCATAGTTTTTACAGATAAAGAAGGAAAATTTTCTATTTCGGGAGTGAAAATTGGACAATATTCCTTTGAAGCTCAAAAAGAGGGTTATGTCACAAAATTTGAACCTGCAACTGTTAATATAAATAACGCAACAAATATTGTATTCGAACTTAAATTGTCGACGACTAATAATAAACCTCCAACAGCTCCAATATTAGTTACTCCAAAAGATAATGCCCAGAATCAAAATTTGGAATTAAATTTAATTTGGACTGCTTCTGACCCTGAAAAAGATAGTCTCACTTATGAAATTACTTTACGAAAGGATAGTAGTAGTGACATTGTAGTTTATTCAAAAATAACTAAACCAAGTTTTATTTTAAAAAACCTTACCTACAGTAGTAAATATTATTGGCAGGTTTCTGTATCTGATGGGGTAAATGTACCTGTTTTGAGTGAGGTACGCTCTTTTACGACAACTTCATTTCCAAACGCTCGTTTTACATTTGTAAAAAAAGTAAACGACAATAATGTTATTTACTCAGGCAATGATGGGGGGAATATAATACAATTAACAAGTTCAAATATGAACAGTTGGAGACCCAGAAAAAATAAGCAATCTAATAAGATTGCATTTATAAGGGCTAGTGGGGCTCAAAATCATATTTATACCATGAATGAAGATGGTTCAGGAGTTTTTAAAGTTACAAATTCGATTCCTATTGCAGGATTTAATAGTGAATTTATTAATTTTTCTTGGAATACTTCAGGTAGCCAGATAATTTATCCCTATTTTGATAAATTATACAGGATAAATAGTGATGGCAGCGGATTGACTAAAATATATCAAACTGCAGATGGTAAGTTTATTTCAGAATGTGATTGGAGTTTTGATAATACAAAAATAGCATTGAAGGTTAATAATGCTAATGGTTATAACGCAGAAATATTTGTTATTAACACTTCGGGTGTCATTATAAATCAGGTAATATCTGGATTTACCGGCGCAATTGGGGGATTGAATTTTTCGGTAACAGGCCAAAAAATAATTTTTTCAAGAGATATTTCCGGATTTGAAGATGCAAACTATAGACAATTAGATACTAGGGTTTTTCAACATGTTTTTAGTGCTAGTGTCACTTCTGAGGTAGGTATTGATAAGCAGGTAGGGACTTTAGATCTAGATGCTCGATATTCTCCAAATGAAGCCGAGATAATTATTGTCAATACTTCTAATGATGGTCTGTCTGTAAAAAATATTGTTCGATTTACCCCTGCGATAAATAATTTAGGTGCATCCAGAGTAATATTATTTTCTGATGCATACATGCCTGACTGGGAGTAATTTATTGTGCCATTGAAATATAATAAAAATGTCTATCTGTATCAGGTGGACATTTTTTTTGAAAGATTTTTTTAAAAGATTTTTCTCTAAGATGCTAAACTTAAGGTATAAATAAATTTTGCAAGATGATTTTATCAAGAAACACTTATTATAACACGATAGGCAAAACCCAAAAAAAAATAATTACCTTTGCCGCACAACTACCTGCTTAAAAGCTGGCTTCACAACTATATTACATGAGTTCAGATACTTCAAAAAGATATGCACTTCGCGGTGTTTCGGCATCCAAAGAAGATGTTCATAATGCCATAAAAAACATTGATAAAGGGTTATTTCCACAAGCTTTCTGCAAAATTGTCCCTGATTATTTAACGCAAAACGAAGAATACTGTTTGATCATGCATGCGGACGGAGCCGGAACTAAATCCTCTTTGGCGTATATGTATTGGAAAGAAACAGGAGATATTTCCGTTTGGAAAGGTATTGCTCAAGATGCTTTAATCATGAATATTGACGATTTATTGTGCGTGGGTGCAACGGATAATATTTTGCTTTCGTCTACCATTGGAAGAAATAAAAACCTAATCCCTGCCGAAGTAATTTCAGCAATTATCAACGGAACTGAAGAATTAATCAAAGAACTGGAGTCTTTTGGTGTAACCATACATTCAACTGGAGGAGAAACGGCAGATGTAGGCGATATAGTTCGAACGATAATTGTAGATTCAACAGTTACAGCTCGAATGAAACGTTCTAAAGTTATTGATAATGCAAATATTAAAGCGGGTGACGTAATTGTAGGATTGGCTTCTTTTGGTCAGGCCACTTACGAGAAAAGCTATAATGGCGGAATGGGAAGTAACGGATTAACATCAGCGCGTCACGATGTTTTCGGGAAATATTTGGCAACCAAATATCCGGAGAGTTTCGATGCTTTAGTTCCTGAAGAATTAATCTATTCCGGACAAGTAAAATTGACGGACGCCATTGAAAATTCACCAATCGATGCCGGACAATTAGTGCTGTCCCCAACCAGAACCTATGCACCAATCATCAAGAAAATTTTAGATCAATATTCTTCCAATGAAATTCACGGAATGGTGCATTGCAGTGGAGGAGCGCAAACTAAAATTTTACACTTCGTAGAAAATTTACACATTATAAAAGACAATTTATTTTCTGTTCCACCATTATTTCAGTTGATTCAAGCGCAATCTAAAACGGATTGGAAAGAAATGTACCAAGTGTTTAATTGTGGTCACCGTATGGAAATTTATGTGCCGGAAGCAGTTGCCGAAGATATTATTGCGATTTCAAAATCATTCAATGTCGATGCACAAATAGTAGGTAGAGTAGAAGCTGCTACTTCAAAAAAACTGACTATAACCAGTGAATACGGAACTTTTATATATTAAAAAGCTTCAATTTAACTTCAATTTTCAATCTTTCAATTCTTTAATCTTTTAATTTTTTAGCTATGTACGAATTGGTTTTTTGGAAATATCTTGAGGGAATTTATCTCAACCATCACTTAGTTTATGAAACTATTACAGAGGAGCAAGCTGAAATTGAAGGACTGGAAGAGTTACCTGTTACAGTTATCTTAAATAGAATCGCTTCTGTATTTTCAAAATGGGATAAAGTGGACGATAGTAGTTGGAAAAATAAAAATGGTGCAGGTGCTTTTCACATCAGAACGACGCCCCAAAGTATAAAAATTGATTGTTATGGCACTGAAGGCAAAACAATGGATACTTTAGTGAATATAATGGCAGAATTCAAATGCCCGCTGTACGATCCGCAAGTTCCGGAGCGTCATGACGAAATGAATGAATAAAATTGAGGAGCTAATCCAGCGCTCCGTTACAATCCTCCCTTAAATAAAATATTTTTCTAAATCCTGAAAGGAGCTTCCGTTGGTCGCTCTTTCAGGACAAGAAAAATTATTTTTTTTGCGGTAGGGATTTTCACTTCGATCTGGGCTAAGACAATCAGTAATGTGTAACCCAAATTAGTTTAAAATCAGCTTATTTTACCTTTGGTTTATTCAGAAGAATTGGTGATCCAAAACCAATTTGCTCTAGTTTTATCAACTGCGTTTCAGCATCGCCCACCACTAAATAAATCATTTTATCAGCATTCAAATACTTTTCTGAAAGCTTTTTTATGGCTTCAATAGTGCTGTTTTTTACAATTTTTTCCTGTTGTTTGGCATAATCATCAGCGTAATTGTAGTTGCTAATTTCATAGAGCATTTGCAGTTTAGAAGACAGGGTCTCAAATGCTCGGGCATTACTTTTAATTAGATATCCTTTAGTCACCTCAAGATCATTCTCGGTAAAGTTTTTACCATATTGTGAAAGTATTTCTTTGATCAAACTAACGGATTCAAAGGTAACATTGGAACGTACACCGCTCGAAACTGTAAATGGACCTTTGTTGACAGAACCATTAAACGAAGAATTGATGCCATACGTATATCCTTTTCCTTCACGCAATTGTTGAGTCAATTGTGAGGCAAAACCACCACCACCTAAACGGTAATTCATGATTTGAACAGGATAAAAATCAGCATCAGTGGCTGCAAGTGCAGGATATCCTATTCTAATTACAGATTGTTTTGCACCCGGAACATTATAAAAATAAATTTTTGAGGAACCTACTGTATTTGCAGTTATCTTTTTAGGAAACGTAATATCTTTAACCTCCCAGTTTTTATCTAAAGTCGCTAATGAATTGATAACATCCGTTTTTGAAACAGCACCAACAATTTGAAAATTAGTAACTGATGGAGCTGTGTTTTTAGTGTAATAATTTTTTAAATCATCAATTGTAATATTGTTTACAGAGTTTTCGGTACCGATGCGGTTGTTGGATAAAATTGATTCTTCGCCATAAATTAATTTTTTGAATTCATTTCTGGCAATACTATTTGGATCTGCTTTTTGTTGTAAAATTTGGCTTAAAGTACTTTGTTTAATCAATTCAAATTCTTTATTATCCCAGCGCGGTTGTAAAATTATTTCCTGAACTAATGCCATAGTTGCATTGTAATTCTTAGCTAAGGTATTTCCTGAAATAAAAATGGATTCATCAGTTGCATACGCTTTAATGGTTGCGCCCAGACTTTCGATAGCATATTCCAGTTGTTCCGGAGTTTTGTTTTTGGTTCCTTTTGTCATCTGTTCCGCTAACATATTCGAAACGCCTATTTTATCCGTATTTTCAAGCAACATTCCGCCTTTTATTTGCAGTTGAAATTGAACAAGCGGTACTTCATGGTTTTCGATTCCTAAAACATTTATCCCCGATGATAACTTATTTTTCCATACCGATGGTAATTTTACATCAGGACTTTGTCCATAAGCTGGTTCTTTGCTTCGGTCAAATTTAGAAGGTGTTTTTTCATAAGTTGCAGCAATACTGGCGTCAAAGGAATCTTCTTTACCTTCAATGATTTTTTCTTCGACAACCGCTGCTAATGTTGAACCATCCAAAATTAAATTTACCTTTCCTTTTGGAACAAAACTAGTGGCAACAAAATGCTTTCCTTTGATGTATTTTTTATACACAAGCATCACATCTTCGGTGGTTACCGCAAGAATATTTTTAACATCTTGGTTGATGTAATCCGGAGTTCCTGCAAAAATTTCATATTGCGCCAGTTGGAATCCTTTTCCTGATACACTAGATAAATTCGTGTAAAAAGCCGTTTCTTGGCCGGCTTTAATTCGATTTAAATCCTGTTGAGAAATTCCTTCAGTTTCAAAGTTTTTAAAAGCTTCGTTCACGCCTTTCATTACGTCATTCAAATTTGTTTTTTCAAATGCCGTTACGCTCAACATATACTGACCCGCTATTTCTGAATTGTATTGGAAAACATCAGCGGCATCTGTTAATTTTTTATCTTCAACTAAAGTTTTGTACAAAGGAGCTTTTTTACCTTTTGAAAGATAACTTGCCAAAACTTCCAATGCATAACTGTCCGGATGGTATTCATAAACGGAAGGCCATGTCAGTGTGAGTTGCGGTAACTTGGCAAAATTATCTTCATAATACAGTTTTTTAGTTTCGGACAATGTTACCGACTGCTTTTCCATTTTAGGAATTGCTTCACCACGTTTTATTTCTCCAAAATATTTTTCGACCCAAGCTTTCGTTTGTTTAACATCAAAATCTCCGGCAATAGATAGCGTAACATTATTTGGCACATACCAGAGATTGTAAAAACTTTTTACATCTTCAAGTGTCGCATTTTGTAAATCTTCCAAAGAACCAATAACGTCCCAATTGTAAGGATGCGTTGCCGGGTATAAGTTTTTAGAGATTACTGAAAAATTATGTCCGTAAGGTCTGTTGTCATAACTTTGTCTTTTTTCATTTTTAACGACCTGTTTTTCTTTGGCTAAAACCGGTTCTGTTACCGTATTGATGAAATAACCTAGTTTATCGGCTTCGGCCCAAATCATTTTTTCTAAAGCATCTTTTGGAACAGTTTGAAAATAATTAGTGCGATCTCTGCTGGTCGAACCATTAGCACCTTCACCACCAATACGTGCGCTCATTTTATCCAAACCTCCTTTTCCTAAGTTTTCCGATTCCAAGAAAAGTAAATGCTCAAATAAATGCGCAAATCCGGTGCGACCCGCTTTTTCTCTGGCAGAACCTACATGGCTGGTCAAAGCAACTGCAACCACAGGATCTGAGCGGTCAATATGCAGAATGACTTGCAATCCATTTTCTAAAGTGAATTTTTCAAATGCTACTTTGAACTCTTTTGATTTTTGATTTTGGGCATGAGATGAAAAAGTACTAAAAAGCACCAAAAAAGACATTAATAACTGGATTGGTTTCATTTTTTTAATTTAGGTTGAACGTTATTTTTACAGCAAAGAATATTTTGCTTTAGACACTAAAAGTAAGAAAAAATAAAATAATAAAGCATGAGCAGCTGTTAAGTTGGATTTTGGCTTTTAGCTGATTATCCGCATCGCAACATATTTGGAAAATTAGAAATGTAACAGCAAAAAAAAATTAAAACCATTCTTTATAATTTATATTTGGTTGTCCTTAATATTCAACTTTAAGTTAAATACAAACATGGATTTTAACTTTTTTCATTCTATAGTTTTGGAGAGTGAAAATGTTTTAAAGCTCTTTACGGTGCCAGATTTCAAAAATTTATTGGAAATTTCCATCAATGATCCGGAGACTTGGGAATATTATTTGGAGTATACCAATTGTAGAGAAAATCTGGAGAAAACACATTTAAATTGCTTTAAAATCCAGAGAAAACCGAAAAGAATTTCCCTTTGTAGTTTTCGATAAAAATTCAGGAAAATAGGCGGGAAGCACTCGTTTTTATGATATTAATATTCAATTTCAAAAATGGTAATTAGACTACAATTGGTATGGAAAGCAGTTTCGTGGAGCATGATTAAATAAGCATTGTAAATTTTTATTGTTTCAATTTGCCTTGAAAACTTTAGCAATGTGACTTGTTGAATTTATATTGGATTTTAATAACAAACAAAGAATTGCCGCAATGGGAAGTATAGGTTGCAAAAAAGAAGGAGTGATGCGCAATCAAGTGCCAACTTTAGAAAGTGATGAACGCCGTGAAAACACTATACAAAGTATTTTAAGAAACGAATCTTTTGATGGGATCAAAGAATCTGGAAAGCAAATTGTAATGCAAAACTAGTGATATTGGATTCCGCGTCATTTTTAAATCATCGTATCAGCATTTCCTTTTCTGAATCCGATTAACTGTCGATATTTTGATTGGGATTCTTTCAAATCTTTTTCCATTTGTTTGTATTTGCTGATGTCTTTTATAGTTACAACTGCTGCGACCACATTGTCTTTTTGATCCACTAATGGCCTGCCGCTTATCAGCACTCTTTTCTTTTCCTGAGCTATTGGATTCCAAAGAATAATTTCAACATCAGAAGTCGCTTCCCCGCTTAGTGCGCGTTCCATAGGTAAGTTTTGCGAAGGGAAAATGGTCTTTTCATCAGGGAAATAGAGCTCGAAGTGATTGCTTAAATTAGTAGATATCTTATCGTCTTCTTCAATTCCAAAAATCTCATTGGCCATATTATTGGCCATGATTATTTTTTTATCGGCATTTGCCACAATAATTCCTTCACTGATATTTTCAACTATTAGCCGTAATTTCTCTTCATTTTCGTAGAGATCATCAATGGCATTTTGTTGTTTGTCTTCTAATTCGACAAGCTCCGTTACATTACGTCCAACAGAATAAAACACACTATGTTGAAGGTCAATATTACTATTCCAATCAATCCATTTATAAGAACCGTCTTTACAAAGAAACCTGGTTCTGAAATTGATAACGGATTCTCCTTTCAAATGTTTTTGTAGTATTTCGGCGGCAGTTTGTTTGTCATCCGGATGAATTAAATCTATGAATTTCATTTGATTCATGTCTTCTTGATTGTAGCCAAGTGTTTTGGTAAAAGCGGGATTGATTTTAATAAAATGTTCATCTTTGGCCACTGTTAAAATATCAAAAGCCATATTAAAAAACATATTTGATATTTTTAAAGATTCTTCATTTTTAATCAAATCAGATACATCGCGCACAACCGCATATATAATTCCGGTTTGAAGATCGATCGTACTCGTCCAGTCCAACCATTTATAAGAACCATCTTTCAGGCGTTCCCGAACTCTATGCGTGACAACAGAATCATTGATTCTTAGTTTTGTGATACCATCCATGAAAATCACAGCATCGTCAGGATGTATGAAACTCAAAAACGATTTGTTAATTATTTCATGTTGTTCATATCCAAGAATTCTAGAGAAAGCAGGATTAACTTTTACAAAATTCTGATCTTTAATTACGACAAACATATCAAATGACATGTAAAAAAAGGTATTTGCGACATTTAACGCGTTTTCAATTTCTTTTTTGTCCGTTATATCGCTGGCTACGGCATACAATAAGCCATTTTTTAAATCTGGGAATACGGACCAAACCAGCCATTTGAAAGATCCGTCTTTACAAATATACCGGTTTTCAAATTTAATTGATGAGGCGCCGGTCTGCAACTTTAGCACTTCTTTTTTAGTGATTTTGATATCATCCGGGTGCGTAAATTCTAAGAAGTTTTTGCTCAATAATTCTTCTTCGGTGTAGCCTAAAATTTTACTGACGGCCGGATTTACTTTTATAAATTTATCCATAGAGGAAATAATCATCATGTCTACTGACATCATAAAGAATGTATCAGCGGCTTTAGATGATTCTTCTAATTTTTTTCTTTCGGAAATATCCGTAAAAATCCCACCAATAGCATAAATCCGTTTAGCAGAATCGTACAAAGGAAATTTAACAGCGATGTATGTATGTTTCCCGTCCCATTGTTCAATAATTTCCTCTGTTTTCAATTCTCTAGATGCTTTTAGTACCTCAAAGTCGGTGTTGCGATAGGTATCAGCTGTTGTTGCAGGCAAAAAGTCATGGTCTGTTTTGCCTATTACTTCTTCATATGAAATTTTAAATAAAGATTCAAATTGTTTGTTAATCAAAAGATATTCTCCATTTATTTTTTTGATGAATATTGGACTCGAAGTAGTATCAATAACTGATTGCAGCAAGTGTTTATTTTCCAAAAGTAAATTTTGAGAAATATTTTTGGCCCGAAGTTGGGACCGAATTATAAAATAAACAACGGTCAGCAAAATAAGGGAGAGAATTATCAATGCAATTTCTAACCAATTCAGGGAATTATCCAAAGCTTGGTTTCTTTGTTTGTCAATCCTTAAAATAAAAACCCAAGCTATTGCAAAAACAACCAACAAGTTGAGGATAAATCCAATGATTATTTTTTTTTCTAATGAAATTTTCATATTTGTACGGTATAAAAATTAAATAGTAGTAATCGCAATATTTAAAATAGAGATATTCGGATTAAGTGTATGAAAGTTAGTTAATTAAATTGAATTATTAAGTGGTTTTGAAAGATTTGTTATGGCTTTTCGCACCAATGGAAAGTAATAAAAAGTTGTCCTTAATATTTTTTAGTTGTAATTCTCATCAGTCTTAAATGAAAATTCTGAAACACATTCTTTATCAAATCCTGAAATATTTTGTTGACATTTTTAATTCGCTGATTGATAAAAACAATAGGAATGTAAATCATTACTGCAAAAAAGAAGGAAAGCAAAATGACATGCTTGGTATAGATAAGTAACAATAATATGAAGTAGCCCGGAAGCCAATTTTGTGTTACATTCAATAATTAAGTAGAGGTAAAGTAACAGATTTGTACAACGAAAGTTTAAGTAATCGATTTGTAAACGTTAGGATTGTGCTCTAAATTAAAATTAATATTGGCTACAAATGAGTGAAAATTGGAGTCAATTCGTCTAAAAATCCGCAAACCAATTTTTTTGTTTCGCCGACTGTAAATACATTTGATTTAAACTACAATTAAAATTCTTTCTGGGGAAAAGTCATTTGCAGATTTATAAAATAAAACACGAAAATACCAATTACAAAGCTCATAAAAATAAGATAAAAAATCCTCTTGAAAATCCCTCTCAAAACTTTAAGTAACCTTATTGTATAAGTGGACTTATAACCGGACACATTCAACACGAGTTTACTTCACTAGAGGTAAATTTATTTTGGTGTTCAATGATTTTAATTCATTGTTCGTGCTGCTCAAGCAACGAAACTCTGACTGTTGTAAGCTATTGTTTTTGTTTAATGATCTAATTCTTTTAACAAAAATTCTGCTTGTTGTAATGTGTTCTTGTATTTTTTTGAAACCCATTTCGAATAGAATAATAAAAATATATAACCAAATGAAAAAGAAAAAATCCAAAAATACTTGCTTTTAGAAATGTCAGTTTCTCCAAAAAGTTTAGAAAGTAAAATAATAATACCTACTAATAATAAATAAGATAACGTGGTACTTATTTTATGAAGTGTATAAAATCGAATTTTTTGGGTTGCAAAATCTTTTAATGTTTCTGAATATGTTTTATTTGTATCAACGCCATTATTGAATTGCAGAAGACTGATTAAACTAATTACTGGGATTAGTAGTAAAAGAACAATGGTTAGAATGCCCGTTCCTTTCAATAAATTGGTATTTAATTTATCAAAATGTAACCCAATGTAAATAACGCCAAGAATGCAAATCAGAATGCCGATTATTTCAGGATAAATAATTTTTTTAAAATTTGATTTGTATTTAAATGTTGTTATTTGGTCAATCATTTTTATATCTATTTTTTCCTGGCCGGATACTTCACTCCAAGAGTTTTTTAAATCATCTAGTTCCATAATCAGTTTTGTTATTTATTTGTTTTTTCAACTTTTCTTTAATACGTGCCATTTTTGTTCCCACATTGCTTTCAGACAGCCCTGTAATTTCGGCAATTTCCTGGTAGCTTTTGTTTTCTAAATATAGCATTACAATTCCTTTATCCAGTAAATTAAGATTATCGAGATGTTGTTTCAACAGGGTTACTTTTTCTTCAAAATGGTTGTTTTCATCCTCATTTACATCTAAATATTGATCCGCTATTGGAACAGTGGTTATTTTTCTTTTTGCAGTTTTTAAATTATAAATGGCAACATTCATAGCAACTCTATACATCCAAGTGTTAAAACTTGATTTTTGATTGAAACTGTCAAATGATTTCCAAAGGTTATAAATGATTTCCTGTAATAAATCCTTTCTATCATCAATCGTGTCGGTGTAAATTGATGCAATTTTGTAGATTGTACCTTGATTAGCTTTTATGGCAGTTGTAAATTTTTCTTTTTTATCCATTAAGATTTAATAAAATAGTTACTATCAAAATTACTTACTATGAACCAATATCCAATCGGAAATTTGCTTTAGCACAAATGGTGCTATCGTTTGCGTTATAGAACTGTATTCGTTCATTTCACCGGATTCACATTCTTGAAATAAATGATTGAGATTTGGAATTTCAAAGATTGAAAAATCTTTATTACGTCCTTTATTTAAAGCCTTTGTAATTCCCTCTTGATTAATTTTTGGCTGAACCTGCATGTCTTTACTGCCATTTAAAGCAAGGACAGGACAAGTTACTTTTTCGAGCTCATTTGCAGGATTATAATTATAAAAGTATCTGTTCCAAGGAGAGGTTCTTATTTCGATTAGGTTGGCAATAATTTCTTCAATTTTTGCGGCAGAATTAATTATTGGTTTCAACATGGGAACTATAGCTTCATGATAGTGTATTTTTAAATCTTTTTTGATGTCAACTAATTCTTTATCTGTAGCGGCTATTTGAATAGCTTTTTTGATTGCGGACTCATACAAAGCTTCATCCTGCACAGGAAAACCTCTTGTTTTTTTTGAAAGATAGAGTGAAACTTCACTTCCAGAGATTCCTGTTCCTCCAAGCATAACTATAAAGGAAACATTTTTATTGAGATTGGCAACCATTGGTGCAATAATAGCCCCTTCGCTGTGGCCAATCAGTCCAATTTGCTTGCTAAATTTCCTCGATTTTAAATATTTAATAGCACTCAAGACATCGGTAGCCAAATCTTTTGATGTTGCAGCACTATGGTCGCCGGTAGATTTTCCCACACCTCTGTCATCATAACGGAACATCCCAATTCCATGTCTCGTCAGGTAATCCGAAAGCACAAGAAACGGCTTGTGTTCATAAAAAGTTTCATCCCGATCTTGTGGTCCACTACCGCTAATTAATATAGCAATTGGATATTCCCCAGTTCTGTCAGGAAGTGTAAGTGTTCCTGATAAAGTTATATTTGCTTCGTTATTGCGGAATGTTATTTCTTCTTCTTTATATGGATATGGTTTTACTGGTTCTTGAGGTCTTTTAAAAGCATTGTGAGTTTCAATTTGTACTTTTTTTAGAACCAATGGCAAAGCATTTAAACCTTCAGTAAAAATTCCATCTATTTGTTGCAAATCTTTTTTGAAGGTGCCTTGGTATTTAAAACCCAAATTCGACCCATCGACAACTAATTTTTCATTTGAAAAAACAGTTTTCTTTGGTTTTAGATTTGCAGCTCTTAGAGCAGGAATGTCTATTGTTGTTGAGTAATTTTCGCCACTTTTTTCAATAGTGAAATTGAAAACAACGGGTTCACTTTTTCCACTTTCAATAATACCGCTCCATTTACCTGAAAGGTCTTGAGCATGAGAAACAATAAAAAAAAACAAAATTAAAGGGATGATAATTTTTTTCATTTTTCTAAATTTAATTTATATTAAACAATTGCCTTGATTGTGAAGTCACTATTCTATTAGTGTAGCAAACGTTAGAAAAATCACAGTATAAAGCATTTTTTTTATTTAAAGTACAATAGCCTGCAAGTTTTGGGGCTTACCGAAGAAGCGGAATTAGAAGCATAAATGTTCAATTTAACACTGAACTAGCTTTTATTCAAAACGCATGTTGACATTTGTCTTTCCTGTTAATGTTTTATTTGTATTGCAATCTTGATTTGCTTTATTGATAATTATCAAATGATCAAAGAGTTGATAAAACGCATTTATTACAAACATAAAGGTCGCTAAGGTTACAGGAGGACAACAGATGAAATGAACCATAGAGGAATAAGTTTCAATCATAAAACCGCTTCAAGATTAATGAAACTATTACTGCTAAAAAGTTTAATTAGAGTAAAAAAATACAAATTTTACAAAGTGAACAAGGTAAAATAGCTTTAGACCTTTTAAAAGAGGAATTTTAAAGTGAAAGCTCCAAATCAAAAATGGGCAACCGATAAAACCAAATTTAATATCTCTCGAAAGAAACTGTAGTTATGGGCTATTGTTGCCTTATTTAATCAAGAAATAATTAGTTATAAACTTACCGAACGGCCTGTTTTTAATCAAGTAGTTGTGATTCTCGAAAAAACATTTAAAAAGACACCTAACACACTAATTTGAGCTTACAATAGACCAAGGCTGGAAATGCCATATGAAACTATAACGATACTAGTCAAAAGAAAAAGGAATTAAACAAAGTATGTCCAGAAAAGAAAATTGTTTCGATAATGCTATCATAAAAAAACTTTTTTGGAATACTAAAATCAGAATTAATCAACATACATAAATTTGCAAGTTTAGATGAACTAAAGCGGGAAATCAAACAATGTATAAACTAGTGCAATGGTGAAAGAATTAAGTCAAATTTAGACAAAATCTGCCCGATTCAATATCGAGTTTACTATTATTAAAATTAAATATAAATTTGTCCAAACTTTTGGAGGCAGTTTATTTTAGAAGCTTTTTTATTTTAAAATTATAAAATTAGTAAGCATTAAGAAATTAAATGGAAAGAAAAGAGCTGATTATAAATAGAAAACGGTTTTTTGAAAGAATCAAAAAACCGTTTTTATTAGGTAAGAATACAATAGATTATTGCTTTTTATAAATAGAATAAATCGTATTTATCGTTTTTTCGTCCAATAGACCATTCACTTCGTTCTGAATGAAATGAAGTTTGAAAGCCATAATTGCTGCAGTCAGATTTTTAGTGTCGTATCCTATGATTCGCAATCCTTGTTCTGCATTGAAATCAATTGGTGCTGTTTCTAAAAATTCATCAGGCCAAACTCCGAAACCTTTTTCGGCTAATATTTTCCAAGGAAATAATGCACTTGGATCTTTTTTTCTTGTTGGTGCAATATCCGCATGACCTATGATATTTTGCGTCGGAATGTTGTACTCTTTTTTTAATTTAGTCAAAAGAGCCAGTAAACTATTAATCTGTAATTCAGAAAAAACCTCTAAACCGTTATTATCCAGTTCGATGCCTATTGAATTTGAATTTATATCGGTGTTTTTTCCCCATGAACCATTTCCGGCATGCCAGGCACGTAAGTAATCGTTCAGCATTTGAACTACTTTTCCATCATCTGAAATGACATAGTGGGAACTAACCTGAGTTTCTATTGTTGTAAACGTTTTGATAGTTTGTAGCAATGAATCCTGTGCAGTATGGTGAATAACAATTAAATTAGGTTTGCGTAAGTTAAAATTTACTGTTCCTACCCATTCGGTGTTAATACCATTTTCGAGAGGTGTTGAGCCCATTTTGAAAATTGTATCCTTATACGTATGCAATTGCTTGGTGTATAAAGTGTCAATATTCATCGACACATGAGGAATCTCAGGTAAAGGTTGCGAATCCTTATTGGATATGGTTTTTTTTAATGTTTTTAATTTAGTATCGTATATTTTTTCGCTCTTTTTAAAACGATTTGGCGCGCAAGAAGTGATGGCAACAGCAAAAATTAAATAGTAAAAAATTTTTCTCATATTGGGAATTAATTTTTGTGTTTATCAAAAAAATTATTGTTTTGCTTTCTTTTTAGATTTCGATTTTTTAGGATTTTTTGCTTCTTCATTCATAGCAATATATTTTGCCTTTTGGTCTTTGTTCAATAATTCCATTATTTTCCTATCAGTAGTTTCTGAAAGAGCTTGAATGTTTTTTATTTTGTCCACTTGACTAACTTCTGCTTTTATAAGCATGCCTTGTGTTTTTATGCTCTCCACCAGAATATTAGAGATTGCAATTTCCTGAAGTGCATCAAGAATAAGTTCTGGTTTTATTCGCTCCATGATTTTTCCAACAGTTACTTCAGCAGGAATTTCTTTAGGTTTTTCCTGAGCTCTAGTTTGGTCCATTCCGCTATTCATTCTGCGATTACTTCCGTAGCCATTCCCGTAAGAGTTTCCATATCCTCCATTTCCGTATTGTGCCGAAACAGCATCGGAAAAGAACAGTACAAATGCAATAATAACAATGGATTGAATAGGTTTCATATTAGCGTTTTTGAATGAATTTAAAAATTATCTGCAGTTATGCTGGTTCTCCGTATAAATCAAATTCTGTTGCCTCGGTGATTTTTATCATCACAAATTCACCTGTTTTTACGTAGTGTTTAGAGGCATCAATAAGAACTTCATTATCTACATCAGGACTGTCAAATTCAGTTCGACCAACAAAATGGGCACCTTCTTTTCGATCAATAATACATCTGAATGTTTGTCCTACTTTTTCTTGGTTTAAATCCCAAGAAATTTGAGATTGTAATTCCATAATTTCATTAGCACGTTCTTGTTTTACAGTATCCGGAACGTCATCTTCCAGTAAATAAGCATGGGTATTTTCTTCATGAGAATAAGCAAAACAACCCATTCGGTCAAATTTCATTTGTTGGACAAAATCTTTCAATATGTTGAAATCTTCTTGCGTTTCTCCTGGATATCCTACAATCAAAGTGGTACGAATCGCCATTTCGGGAACAGCTGCCCTGAAATCTTTTAATAGTTTTGTTGTTTTCTCCTGAGTTGTTCCACGTCGCATAGATTTTAATACTGAATCAGCAATATGTTGCAACGGAATATCAATATAATTGCAAATCTTTGGTTCACGTTTCATGATTTCTAATACTTCCATTGGGAAACCGGTAGGGAAAGCGTAATGCAAACGAATCCACTCGATTCCTTCTACTTTTACTAATTCTTCCAGTAATTCTCCAAGTGCTCTCTTTTTATAAAGATCTAAACCGTAATAGGTCAAATCTTGAGCAATCAAGATTAATTCTTTTACGCCATTTTTGGCTAAACCTTCAGCTTCTTTTACTAATTTTTCAATAGTTTGCGAAACGTTTTTTCCTCGCATTAACGGAATCGCACAAAAGCTGCACGGTCTGTCACAACCTTCAGAAATTTTTAAATACGCATAATTTTTTGGAGTTGTAGTCAATCGTTCTCCCAATAATTCATGCTTATAATCAGCTCCTAAAGCTTTCAGTAATTGTGGTAATTCAGTAGTTCCAAAAAACTGGTCAACATTTGGTATTTCTTTTTCTAAATCTGGACGGTAACGTTCTGACAAACATCCGGTAACAAACACTTTATCAACCAGTCCTCGCTCTTTCTTGTCCGCATATTCCAAAATCATATTCACCGATTCAGCTTTGGCATTATCAATAAATCCACAAGTATTTATTACAATAATATTTCCCTCTTCGGCTTCTGGCGCTTCATGTGTAACGTCTTTTCCGTTAGCGCGTAGCTGACCCATAAGCACTTCACTGTCATACACATTTTTCGAACACCCAAGAGTGATTACGTTTATTTTATTCTTTTTTAAAGACTTAGTTCTCATAACATTAGAATCCCGATAATTTGGGAATTTTGCAAAATTACAATTTTTTATTCAAATTGAACTTATTTCAGTTCCTTTTCAGATTTTTATGACGCTATTCCTGCTGTACGCTATAATCTCCCGAAAAAATCGGGAGGATTTTCACTTCCATCAGGGTTAAAAAAAATCCGTTTCATAATCACGAAACGGATTCTAAATTTTATTTTTTGATGTGATTACAATTCAAACAAAAGCGACAACGACACATTGTTATTAATGGCATCTATGTTTGCTCCGTCAGTAAATCCTTGGTTGAAAAATCCTTGTTGAAAATTTCTTTTTGCATACGAATAGGCTAAATCTACTTTGGTTGAACCAAAACTGTATCCTAAACCTGCTGAATAACCAGTCAAATCGCCTATAGTTACGGCATTTTTGTAAGGACTTTGCTCATAACGATATCCTGCTCTTAAACTCAAAGCCTCAATTTTATATTCGGCACCTATTCTTAATTCGCCTGTAGTGTCCAGCATCGAATCCATATCGCTATTTAATCCATTAAAATACGCATCATTTTTCGGTTTGAATTTAGTGTTGCTGTAATCTTTCATTGCATAATCGATACTAATTAATCCTGTTTTTCCAAAAATATAAGCGAAACTTCCGGTTACCTTGCTTGGGGTTTGTAATTTGTAAGCTTCGTAAACATTAATGATTTGAGGGTCTACAACATCGGATGGTAATTCTCCACCCGAATTGCTGCTGACAGCAACAAGACTTTGTGATAACTCATCAGTCAGGGTGTACCAAGTTGAAGATTCATACGCCAATCCCAGACGCACCTCATTCGTCAATTTTGCTATGACTCCTGCTTGAAACGAGAAACCTGTTCCGTAAGTTTTTAAATCATTGTTAAATTGTATTCGTTTTACTTTGTAATTGGAATCCAACGGATTGTTGTTGTCTTCGTAAAAACCGGATGATCTTTGATAATCTGTAAAATGGGAATTTAAGTTTAATCCTATGTATAATTTATCTTTAAAGGAAGTGGCTGCGTTGAAAGCTAATTTTCCGTTATAGCCTGTGCTGTAAACCGAATTTTCTTGATAATAATTGCCTCCGTTCGGAACATTTGATGAAAAAGGTGAGTTTTCGTTATTTTCATCAACTGCATTTATGACAAAGGCTTGGTAACCCAAAAATGCTTGTTGGGCATCAAAACCGCTTAACCTAGGAAATTGGCTGTTGGGCAAATTTCTTCCTAAAAAAGAGTATAAATCAGATATGGATTCTCCCGATTCTCTATTTACAAACTGTTGCGGAACTGGCGTTCCATTATTCCCGTTATTGGCATAACTCAAAAAATAATTAGCTATCGAATTGTTTGGATTGGTTCCTGCAGAATATAATCCATTGTCAAAATTATTGGTATTTTCATAGTTGACACCTAATGAAACTTTTTTCCAATTGCTGTTGGTACCTCTGTTGTTAAACACAAAAACAGCTCCAGCTTGATTCAAATCAAAAGAATTTGTTTTCTCGGATGTTGTATTACCAAAGTAATTCGAGTTGTTTTTAGTGTCGTTATTACTCAGCGTAATCCCCATTTGGTTATTTGAAAAAATTGCGAAACCCGCAGGATTAACATTTATAGAAGATAAATCGCCGCCAAGTGCGCCAAAAGCACCACTCATAGCTCTAAACCGAGCAGTTCCGTTCAAATTGTCCTGCGAATAACGCATCGCATCCGAGATTTCTTGTGATTGTGCAATACTTGCAGTCAAGCCCAATGCTAGTACGAATATATATATTTTCATGTATTTCAAATTTTTTAATTTTACACTATAAAAGGAAAGAAATTAAATTATCCTCTACCGCCTCGACCACCAGATGATCTTCCGCCACCGCCAGAATTACTTGATCTGGAACTACTATTAGAGCTTGGAGTATACGATCTCGAATTGTTATCATTTCTTGCAGCAGGCGTGTATGATCTGGAAGGAGCATTACTTTCGTTCCGAGCATTAGTAGTATTGCCTCTTCTTCCTGGATTGTAATTAGAGTTATTTTGTGATTGTACTTGGTTTCTAGAAAAAGTCGGACTTGTTCTATTCAATCGACCGGAAGAACCTCTTCCAAAATCAGTAGCGTTATTTCCTCTGTAGTCTGAGTTTACAGCTCTTCTATTGATTGTAGTACTTTGTGTTCTGTTGTAATTTCCAGAATTTCGATTACTGTTTACTGAATTTGCGTACGAAGATCCTCTACGACCTGGATTGTGAGAGTAAGCGCTGTTATTGTTGTAATTTGAGTATCCCCAGTTGTTATCATACCAGTTATTCCAACCCCAATTGTTTCCGTAGAAATTATTCCATCCCCAGTTATTCCAACCAAAACCAACGTTCATACCCCAGCCAAAACCACCGTTCCAACCCCAATTGTTTCCATACCAATTGTTCATACCCCAACCGTATCCGCCATTCCATCCCCAGTTATTTCCGTACCAATTATTCATTGCCCATCCGGTATCGTAAATATTGACATTTACAGTTTGAGGATTACTGCCCCAACCGGGATAATTGGGATTATTGTTTTGTAACGTATCATTCTCTAAACTGTAATCATTATAATTATCAACATCTGTAAAGATTTCAACAGGTTGATTGGTGTTTTGTAATGACCCAAAGTAATCCTTATAATCATTGTTTGGCGCATTTTGCGTCTCAGTCACAATGGCTCTATTTGCGGTATTACCATAAATTCCGTCAGAATCATAGTAAGAACTGTTTTGGTAAGAGCCACAAGATGCCAATAAGACGCTCAAAAATCCAACAATATAGTAAATTGATGTATTTTGGAAAGAAAGAGTACTTGTTTTCATATATGTGGAGTTTTTATTGTTGTACACTACAAAAATAGTTAGTTTTGCTGAACTATTTATTTTAAATCAATAATGCAAAATTTGTGCCAAACTATTCAATATGAGTAAGAACTTAACTACAAGAGCGGAAGATTATTCAAAATGGTATAACGAGTTGGTTGTCAAAGCCGATTTAGCCGAAAATTCAGGAGTCAGAGGTTGTATGGTTATTAAACCGTATGGATATGCGATATGGGAAAAAATGCAAGCGGAGTTGGATCGAATGTTTAAAGAAACCGGGCATCAAAATGCTTATTTTCCTTTATTTGTTCCAAAAAGCATGTTTGAAGCCGAAGAAAAAAATGCGGAAGGGTTTGCAAAAGAATGTGCAATCGTTACTCATTATAGATTAAAAAATGATCCTGACAGACCGGGGAAATTAATGGTGGATCCAAATGCAAAATTAGAAGAGGAATTAATCGTTCGTCCTACAAGTGAGGCCATTATCTGGTCAACGTACAAAGGTTGGGTGCAATCGTATAGAGATTTGCCTTTGTTGATTAATCAATGGGCAAATGTGGTACGCTGGGAAATGAGAACACGATTGTTCTTGCGAACAGCAGAGTTTTTGTGGCAAGAAGGACATACCGCTCATGCAACTAAAATGGAGGCTGTTGAAGAATCAGAAAAAATGATGAATGTATATGCTGATTTTGCTCAGAATTTCATGGCAATTCCAGTTATCAAAGGAATAAAAACAGAAACCGAACGGTTTGCGGGAGCGGAGGAAACCTATTGTATCGAAGCTTTGATGCAAGATGGTAAAGCATTGCAAGCGGGAACTTCACATTTCTTAGGTCAGAATTTTGCGAAAGCGTTTGATGTGAAATTTGCCAATGCCGAAGGGAAGCAAGAATATGTATGGGGAACATCTTGGGGTGTTTCAACTCGTTTGATGGGCGCTCTGGTAATGACGCATTCAGATGATCAGGGATTGGTATTGCCCCCTAATTTGGCGCCGATTCAAGTAGTAGTTGTTCCTATATATAAAACAGACGAACAACTAGAAGCCATTACGGCCGAAGTAGAGGTTTTGGTAAAAGCATTTAAGAAATTGAATATTTCTGTGAAATACGACAATAGAACAACTCAAAAACCAGGTTTTAAATTTGCAGAATGGGAATTAAAAGGTGTTCCTGTTAGAATTGCGGTAGGTCCAAAAGATTTAGAAAATGGAACTTTCGAGGTGGCAAGAAGAGATACGTTGACAAAAGAAGTGGTTTCTAAAGATGGAATTACGAATTATATCAGTGATTTGTTAGAGCAAATTCAAAAAGAATTGTTCGAAAAGGCATTAAATTACAGAAATACGCACATCACTGAAGTAAATAGTTTTGAAGAGTTTAAAGAAGTTTTAGACACTAAAGGGGGTTTTGTATCAGCACATTGGGATGGAACTGCAGCTACTGAAGAGAAGATTAAAGACCTGACTAAAGCTACTATCAGATGCATTCCTTTGGATAGAGTAGAAGAGACGGGAAGCTGTGTCTTTACAGGGGAAAGTTCAATTGGAAGAGTGTTGTTTGCGAAGGCGTATTAAAAAAAAATAATTTTTTTTGCATCTACTATTGTACGTTTCAAAAATAGTTGTATTTTTGCATCCGCATTAGAGAAGCAGGGCCCGTTCGTCTATCGGTTAGGACGCATGGTTTTCATCCATGTAAGAGCGGTTCGATTCCGCTACGGGCTACTATTTTTATTGCATGTTAAAGTATTCCTGAACTTAGAAGGAAGTTTGGCCCGTTCGTCTATCGGTTAGGACGCATGGTTTTCATCCATGTAAGAGCGGTTCGATTCCGCTACGGGCTACAAATTTCAATATTTTGATTGATAAAAACTTAGGGGATAATGGTCCGTTCGTCTAGGGGTTAGGACGCTAAGATTTCGTCTTGGTAACAGGGGTTCGATTCCCTTACGGACTACAAAAAAATAGTAAAAGATAAAAAAGCAATAAAATGGCAAATCATAAATCAGCTCTAAAGAGAATCAGAAGTAACGAAAAGAGAAGAGTATTAAACAGATACCAACACAAAACTACTCGTAATGCCATAAAAGCATTAAGAATAGCAACTGATAAAATTGATGCTACATCTAAATTATCAAGTGTAATTTCTATGATTGATAAATTAGCTAAGAAGAATATCATTCATGATAATAAAGCTTCTAATTTAAAATCTAAATTAACGAAACTTGTTGCTAAATTGTAATCAATACAATGTTTAATATATAGAAAAAGCTCTCATTTACGAGAGCTTTTTTTATGTGTTATATTTTTTTTATTTTAATTTATTCTTTAAATATTCGAGCATGGACTGACTGATGGGTTTTGATAAAAAGTCAATTACCATTGGATATTGTTTCGATTTTTCCAAGTCCTCAGGATCAATTGTAGAAGAAAGAACAACCACTTTTATAGTGCTGAATTCTGAAAATTCTTGGCTATTAAAATGATCCAGAAACTCCCAACCCCCCATTACAGGCATGTTTAAATCCAAAAAAATTAATTGTGGATGTGGGATTGGCTTGTTTTTATTGTTGGTGTTTTTTATCGTATTGAAGTAACTAAGCGCTTCTTCGCCATTTTGTGATGTGATAATTTCATTGGAAAATGAAGATTTAGTAATTACTTTTTTGCAAAGCATAAGTGTTATGGGATCATCATCAACGCATAAAATTTGATCTAACATTATTGTTTGTTTTTAAATGTTAATGTAAAAGTAGTCCCTTGGTTAACTTCACTTTCTATATCGATAGTTCCATCCATAGTTTCGACCTGTGATTTTACTAAATACAATCCCAGTCCTTTGCTGTCTGGGTAATTGTGAAAACGTTGGTAAAGCCCAAAAACTTTATCTTTATTTCGAACTAAGTCGATTCCTATCCCATTGTCTTTAAAAGTTAAAACAACAGTATCATCAATTTGGTCAGTGGTAATAGTTATTTTTAGTTTTCTATTTTCCGATTTGTATTTGATGGAATTCGTTAAAAGGTTTAATACTATGCTTTCTAAGTAAGCTTTATTGATATTTATTATTGAAACTTTTTCAAAATCGAGTTTAATGATTGGTCTGTACAATTCAATTTGGAAATTAAGTTGACTAAAAACATTTTCAAATATTTCTTTTATCAACACCGCTTCTTTTTTGATGGAAGGATTATCTTTTATAATGATTACTTTAACAAGATCGTTGATGGTGTGGTTTAATAAATGAGTAGATTTATTAAAACCGCTTAAAATTTCCTTCAATTCTTGGTTTTCAATAGGAATATCTTCAATTAAGTTTAGTAGTCCCGTTAAATTTGATAATGGAGCTCTTAGGTTGTGCGAAGTAATGTAGGAGAACTGCTTTAAGTCTTTATTGTTCTGTGTCAGTTCTCTTATAAGCTGTTCTTTTTCCTTTTCTTGCTTTTTTTCTTCAGTGATATCTCTTTGAATGGAAATCCAGTGGGAAAGCTCGTTGTCAGAATTGTAAATAGGGATCATAGAAAGGCGTACCCAGTATTCATCTTTATTTTTAGTGTAGCTGATTGTTTCTATTAAGCATTCTTCTTTATTTTTAATTGCTTTTAAAAGCTTTTCAAGCGCATTAACATTAGAGTTTGGGCTGTTGAAAAGATCGGGAGATTTTCCAATGATTTCATCAGATTCGTATCCTGACATGATTGAAAAAGCGGGGTTAACATAAATAATGTTGGGGATTTTTGCATCAAAAGAATCGGCCTCGGTAATGATTATAGAATCTTTAGATTGAGTAATAACGGTCTCTAATAATTTAAGTCTTTGTTCTTCCTCTTTTTGTTTGGTGATGTCTTGTATCGCCCCAATCATTCTGATTGCTTTTCCGTTTTCATCTTTCAATAAAAAACCTCTGTCTAAAACATATTTATAAGAATTGTCAGAACATCTGAAGCGGTATTGATCCTGCCATTTTTCGGTTTTTTGTTCAATAAAGGAATACAGTTTGATAGACATTTTGATGCTGTCTTCGGGGTGAATTTTATTAAACCACCATGTTGAATTATTGCCAACTTCTTCTGGTTTGTAGCCAAAAACATTTTCGATTCCTTTGTTCCAAGAAAAGTTGTCGTCCTGTATTTTCCAGTCCCAAATCGTATCACTGGTTGCTTTTGCTACGATATCGTATTTTTCATTTGACTCCTTAATTTCGGTATTCGACTTTTTAATTTTTTCAAATGTGGCTATGTTTCGATTGTCGTTTTTCGAGAGGACAAGTTTGAAAATTATTCCGGTGAAGAGTATAAATAATAGGTCTGTAGTAAAGGTGTAAAGCGGAAGTTTTTCATTGGAAATATATTGTAGTAGTAATTTATGACTAACAACAGCTACAAAGATTGAGATAAGAATGTAGATGATGATTACTTGATTGGTTTTGCTTTTCATTACTCAAATATAAATAATTATTGCCGAATTATTAAACATCAATGGGAACTTATTTTTCAAGGTTTTTTTAAGTTCTGTTTTTGTGTCTAATAGGTTAACAATATGTAAACTATTGTATAATTATTTTTTATATCAAAATAAAGTGTACCTTTGCACCCATTAAAAATCACAGATGGAATCTATTAGAAACATTGCAATTATTGCCCACGTCGATCACGGTAAAACAACTTTGGTTGATAAAATTATGTATCACTGTCAGTTATTTCGTGACAACGAAAACACAGGTGACTTAATCCTTGATAACAACGACTTAGAGCGTGAAAGAGGTATTACTATTACTTCTAAAAATGTTTCTGTAGTATACAAAGGAACAAAAATCAACATTATCGATACTCCTGGTCACGCCGATTTTGGTGGTGAGGTAGAGCGTGTTTTGAACATGGCTGATGGCGTTTGTCTACTAGTAGATGCTTTTGAAGGACCTATGCCACAAACACGTTTTGTATTACAAAAAGCGTTAGACCTTGGTTTAAAACCATGCGTTGTTATTAATAAAGTTGATAAAGAAAACTGTACGCCTGAAGAAGTTCATGAAAAAGTTTTTGACTTAATGTTTGAGTTAGGAGCAGAAGAGTGGCAGTTGGATTTTCCAACAGTTTACGGTTCGGCTAAAAATAATTGGATGTCTGATCATTGGGAAAACGTAACTGATAATGTGGAAGCGTTATTAGACATGGTTATTGCTAATGTACCAGCTCCTAAAGTATCTGAAGGAACTCCTCAAATGTTGATCACTTCATTAGACTTTTCAGCATTTACTGGTCGTATCGCCATTGGTCGTTTAGAAAGAGGTGTGTTAAGAGAAGGAATGCCAATATCTTTGTGCAAAAGAGATGGTGTTATAATGAAATCACGTATTAAAGAATTACACACTTTTGAAGGACTTGGTCGTAAAAAAGTTCAAGAAGTAATTGCTGGAGATATATGCGCAATTATCGGAGTTGAAGGTTTTGAAATTGGTGATACAATCGCTGATTTTGAAAATCCGGAAGCCTTACAAACAATTACTATTGATGAGCCAACAATGAGTATGTTGTTTACCATCAATGACTCTCCTTTCTTTGGAAAAGAAGGTAAATTTGTAACTTCCCGTCATATTAGAGACAGGTTGAATAAGGAATTGGAAAAAAACTTAGCGATGAAATTGGGTGAAACTGATTCAGCAGATAAGTTTATGGTTTTTGGTCGTGGAGTACTTCACTTGTCAGTTCTTATTGAAACAATGAGAAGAGAAGGATATGAATTGCAAATTGGTCAACCACAAGTTATTATTAAAGAAATTGATGGTAAAAAATGTGAGCCAATTGAGGAATTAACAATTGACTTACCAGAAAATCTTTCAGGAAGAGCGGTGGAGTTTGTTTCTTTCCGTAAAGGAGAAATGTTGAGTATGGAAACTAAAGGTGAGCGTATGATTATAAAGTTCAATATTCCATCACGTGGAATTATCGGATTGCGTAACCTATTGCTTACTGCTACTGCTGGTGAGGCAATTATGGCACACCGTTTTATAGGATATGAGCCTTACAAAGGAGAAATTTCTGGACGTAACAAAGGTTCATTGATTTCTATGGAAAAAGGAAAAGCGATTCCTTATTCTATCGATAAGTTGCAAGATCGTGGTAGATTCTTCGTTAATCCTAATGATGAAATTTACGAAGGTCAAGTAATTGGAGAAAACTCCCGTAGCGATGATATGTGCGTGAACGTGACGAAAGAAAAAAAACAATCAAATGTTCGTTCTTCTGGAAATGATGATAAAGCTAGAATTATTCCTCCGGTTATTTTCTCTCTTGAGGAAGCGTTAGAGTACATTCAAAAAGATGAATATGTTGAGGTAACTCCAAAATCTATTCGTTTGAGAAAAATATATCTGACAGAAACCGATAGAAAAAGATTTAAAATCTAATTTTATTTTTTATAAAGCTTAAAAGCCATTCGTTGATTCGAATGGCTTTTTTTATGGTTTCTAATTTCGCATTTTGCTGTTCTTGACTCAAATAAGCGTTAGAGATATTTTATTAATGTTGGTGAATATCAGAATTTATTGGAAAAAACATGCTCAGAAGGTTAATTTATGAGATATTTTTTTTTATTCTGTTATCTCTTCAAACTAAAATGGCCTTTAGCTTCTCTTCCGTCATCTAATTTTATGGCGTACCAATAATCATCAGAGGGTAAAGGCTGTCCGGTAAACGTACCGTCCCAACCTTGACTGCTGGCCGTAATTTGTTTTAGCAACTTGCCGTACCGGTCATAAATATAGATAGTAGAATTTGCATTAAAATTAGCATTTACTCCTTTTACATTCCAATAATCATTTTGGCCGTCTCCATTTGGAGTGAAAAATTTAGGTACGCCAATTAAGGCTATTTTTTGGCTCACTGTTCCACAACCATTTTTATCATTGATGTATACTTCATGTATTCCAGCAGCTATATTATCAAAGAAATTAGAATCTTGAAAAGGTCCAAACGGTGCATCAATACTGTATTCATACTCTCCTTGTCCACTTACCGTAACTGTCACCGTATTGGTTTCGGACAAATCTGTGATAGCAATATTTGTAATTTTCGCAACATCTGAAGCGGTTACTTTTATGTTTCTTATTCTGCTGCAGCCGGCAAGTGTTCTGACTTCTACAGCATAATTCCCCTCTTGATTTACATCCAAAGTATAACTTGTCTGATTCGGCAGAATGTTATTATCCCTTGACCATATGTAGGTATAATCGGTGGTTGGTGAACCGTCTTGAATGCCAGCATCGAGTTTTACAAAAAAAGTAGGAAGATTAGAGCAAACTAATTTATTTTCTTTCAAATCTTCATTTGTATCAATATTTGGTTTTGGATTGACGATTAACGTAACTCTTGGACTCAAACCGTAACAGGCATTATTAGCAGTGCTTTCTACTCGAACCCAAATTTTTTGTTGATTTGGATAGCCTTCATTTCTGTAATTTGAAGTATTTGTTATCTCATAATTTTCGGATAAAGCATCAGCTTCATTTTTATAAAATTTAATCGAATAAGAAGAATTTGACGGTGGAAGAGTAGCTAAAATATCAGTGGCTACACTACTAAAATCGAAGGTTGCGATGCCATCCGTATCATTATTTGCTACTCCCAAGTCGTCGCACGTAGAAAACGACCGAGTGAATGAAGCTGGAATTTGGGTAGTAGATACCACCAATGTTATTTGAGCGACACTGATGCAGCCATTATTATTTTCTACTCTTGCCCAAACTGGCATGCTTCCTGAAACTTTATTTCTAAAAGCTAATGAATTGGTAATTAATTTAGTGGAATCTGTATTTTCAGCTCCGGCAAGGGAGGTGTAATAAGTGAATGTTTCCGACGGTGCATTAGAAGAAATCGCGTCATTTTTCACGGTTAAATTAAAATCAGAGAAACCATCTGTGTCATCATCACATTGTACAATTGTGACAGCATTGACTACCGGTAAAGTATAAATTGTCAAAGTAGTTTCGGAAGAAATCAAGCCACATGAATTTCCAATTTTATCCAGTTTCACTCTGTATTTATAACCATTCATTGCATTGGTAACTTTTATCAATGTTAAAGTTTTTGTTGTTGCATTCTGATATTTTGCATTATTCAGAATATTATTCCAAGTTGTTCCGTCAGTTGACAATTGCCACTGATACGTATTTCCACCATTATCAAGGACTGTGATTGTGGTATTTTCTAACTCACAGGTTGGACTTGCCTGAGGTTGAGCGGAGATTACTATTGGCGCAGCAATTACGTAATTGTTATTTGGGATCATGTAGCCTACACCGCTTGTAACTCTCCCTTTAGTATCTACCATTATGGGGTTATTGCCTAATAATCCATTAGCATCGGGGTCACTAAAACCGGCTTCAATAACATCAAAACAGAGATCATTATCACTATCCAAATCGATGTAATTTAAAGTGCCATCCAAATCGGTGTCAGAAATGGTATACTTTAGTTTGCCGCTATCTAGACTCGTTTCAAGTCCGTCAAATAAACCATTCGTACCAAAAGCAGCAGTTGAGCCATCAATAATTCCATCGTTATTAGCATCGATAACCATACCGCCAGATTCAGTTAAATCAAAAATTCCGTCATTGTCACTGTCTAAGTCTAATATATCATACACAACTGGAAAAGGATTAAAAACATCATCGTCAGTGTTAATTCGGATTAATCCAGGTTCAAAAGCGTTATCCAGACCATTTTTATTGGCATCAATTCCAGAAAAA
Organism: Flavobacterium sp. DSR2-3-3; assembly: GCF_049896585.1. Lineage (NCBI taxonomy): Bacteria > Pseudomonadati > Bacteroidota > Flavobacteriia > Flavobacteriales > Flavobacteriaceae > Flavobacterium > Flavobacterium sp. DSR2-3-3. The sequence continues at coordinate 132,496 of NZ_JAFCUP010000007.1, read as the reverse complement.
ACTTTAAAGCCTTTGCCTTGTGCTTCAATGGTATCAGGAATTCCGTCATTATCACTGTCAATATCCAATATATCTGGAATTGTGTCTAAATCCGAATCAAAAGTTTGTGTACGATTAATCATGAAAATAGCTTTGTTTACTGTTGCGTCAGAAAGATTAGTATGAGACAGAGTAACTGAATTAGTGAGATAAGATGAAAATTGAAAGCTTCCTAAGCCAGGAGCTAATGGAGTGGTGCTTTTTAGTCTGAAACGGATTTCGAAAGATGAATATTCTGTTACACCGCTTTCAAAAATTCCGTCATAGTTAGTATCCACTAGTAACTGATTTTGCGGATCTGTCAAAGTAATTGTTTTATCGGCAGGAACTTTTAATACAAAATCACCTTCAGCATTTAAATATTCAGAAATATTAGTAGTTTGGTTTGGATTATCCTGCGATATATAATTAATGCTAATACTTTCTGTTTTTATTAGATTTAAGGTATATGATACAGAATTTATTATTCCAGCTGGAACTGCAGATACAAATCCATATAATGGTTTTCCGATAATCGTTCCGCTTCCCGTAATGGTAGCATTATAATCTGGGCTTAAGGTGGTATTCGACTGGCTTAGCAGCGAAATATTGGCTTCAGAATTATTTATGATTCCATCATTGTCCAAGTCGACGTCAATGTTGTTATTGGTACCGTCATTGTCTGAATCTAATGGGCAAGCGCTAACCGGAATTTTATCTGAAAATATAGGGTCGGTATTAGGGCAATTTGTAATACTTCCTTTTACTTGGTAATATCCCGGTTGTGTGGGTTTATATGAATTTGAATTTGCGTCGTTAATTAGATTATCATTGAAATACCACTGAAAAGTATCATACGAAGATAAAGTACTAATTTTCAAAATAACATTGGGTATACACGCGGAGTTCGCTACAGCAATTTTATCTGTAACAATTTCTGGTTTAGTGTCAAATCCGGAATAATAGCCCCCATAAGTTGCAGCGCCATTTGTACCAAAGTAAGAAACATACACTTGCCTCGTAGATTTAACTGTAATATTTCCTGCCAAATTAAAAAGGGTATATCTCACATAATTCGTATTTCCTGTTACTGGAACAGCAACGCTATTGATCGGGTTGTTATTTATGGTTACTGTAGCACCTGTTTCAGTAACAATATTCAATCCGCCATTATATAATACATTGCCAATCGATTCAATGGATGGAATATTATCCACAATGCTGGGTGTACTACAATTTAAAGGTGGAACAAAAAATAAATTTTGATTGGCGGGAGAATTACTTCCCGCAATACTTTGATACGCAAATATATTTTCTGATGATTTTACATAAAGATTCCCATTAACAAATTGGTTTCCATCAATAGCCACATAATCACCGGGATTATTTAACGTTATAAAAGGTGTGGTATTGTCATTCAAATATATAGTGGTAAGTGGTTTATTTGCAATCAACAAAACACGTTCTAACTCCATATTCAGTCCCGCACCAAGCCCTTTTACAAAAATATATTCTTTTCCTGTTTTTTCAAAAGGGACAATTTGGTCAAATCCAACGTCTCTTCCTGCAGGAAAGCCTTGAAGATTAAGCAATGTGCTATTGCTCCCTCCAAAGGAACCTGAATTAACCACTACTGGTTTGTCTGATTCCACTAAAGCACCAATCATTTTAGAACTATTGGAAACAGAATTGTTGTAGTTTTCAAGTGCTATAACATAACTTTCATTTTTGTTTAAAATAACTTCTATTGGTCCAGTAATAGAGGTGCCATTAGAAAGTCTAGTTCCGATTTCAATATTCGAGATCGTGACTTTTGTACCATTTTCTGTAGCTAAAATCGATGCAAAGTTCAATACACTAGTATCGAAAAGTGGATTTAACATTGCACCTAACCTGAAATTTTTACCTAATGCACTGTTCCCTTTTGACACCAGTCCTCCCGCATGAACATAAGTACCTGTTTGACTGAGGCCTGCATTAACACGAACACTTACATAAATTAAATCTTCAGCTTCAACTATAAATCCTTTATTTGTTACAATGCCAATACTACTCTTTGGAGTAAACAATTGTGTGTCTTGACCTTGTCCTATAAAATAAATATAAGGTGTGTTATTTTTTACAACATCCGTAACAATAGTTGCTCCATTTGCAATAATTTTAAAATTTACATTTGTGCTGCTTGGTGTAGAAATATATAAATAATGATCCCCTGCTAAATTTGTAGCACAGGTCAATGGCGGTATGTAATGTGTTTTGCTAAATTGAGCAAAGCAACTTATTGATAAAAAAATACATAAAATAAGTAAAGTTTTTTTCATGTGTTAAAAATAGCGAAATTTATATTATCTTTTTAATGAAAAATGACCTTTAAATTTTAGTTAAATTATCATTTGTTTAAAAGTATTTTTTAATAAAAGAAGTAAATTTGAGTCAACAGAAAACAGAAAAATATGAAAAGAAATGCAACAGCAGTCTGGAAAGGTTCACTAAAAGAAGGAGCTGGGAAACTAACCACGCAAACTACCACATTAAACGACACACAATATTCGTTCAAATCCCGTTTTGAAGAAGGAGTAGGAACAAATCCGGAAGAATTGATTGCAGCGGCGCACGCAGGCTGTTTTACGATGCAACTTTCGGCTTACATAAGCGAAGAAGGTTTTGAAATTGAAAGTATTGAAACCAAATGCGATATTGATTTTGTGGACGGAGCAATTGTAACGTCACACTTAACGGTTCAAGCAAAAGTAAAGGAAATAGCAGAGGATGCTTTTCAACAATTAGTGACAAAAGCTGAGAAAAACTGTCCAGTTTCTAAAGTGTTGAATGCAGCGATTTCAAGTACAGCTATTTTAGCATAAACGACAATTTACATAACAAAAGGCTCGATTTTATTTAAATCGAGCCTTTTTGTTTTTGATAAAAATAGTTTTCTATTTATTTCTTCATTTCCTTGCTAAAACTTTCGTGATTGCTTTTTCAGCAAGCGCAGCCATAATCTGATAACCTACTTTGTTGGGATGTACACCGTCTTCGGAATAAGCAGTTTTTAATCCGTTCCGTTCATCTGCCATAGCCGAAAAGTAATCAACATATAGAATATTATTAGCGTCAGCGTATTTTTTTATCATTTTATTTAGTGCCACCACTTTTTCAGCAGGATTTTGATTGGGTTTCCAAGAGAAATCGTAAGCTGGCAATACAGAACACAGAATCACTTTTATCTGGTTTGCTTTTGCCAATTCGGCCATCGAGAAAATATTATTTGCTATCATCTCTAATGTTGAAGGACCAGTATTGCCGGCAATGTCATTTATTCCGGCCAAAATAACTACCGTAGCGGGTTTTAATGCTATAACATCGGCTCTAAAACGAATAAGTATTTGTGGAGAGGTTTGGCCGCTGATGCCGCGATTAACGTATGGTTTTCCGGCGAAATATTCAGGATTTAATACACTCCAAAATTCGGTTATGGAATCGCCTGTAAATACTATTCTTTTGTCTCCTTGTGCTACCGGTTTCAAATTCGCATTTTCATTTTGATATTTATTTAAGTTCGGCCAATCCTGCGCGTGTACTTTTCCTGCCATAATGATTGATAAAAATAATATGCTGTAAATTAATTTGATGTTTTTCATTTGTAAACGAATTTAAAATGCACAAAAAGGAAATTTTGTACTAACGAATTAAAACCAAACAACCTTCCATTTATATTCGAAAGATACAGAAAAGGAAGGTTGCGATTTAGTTTTTAGTATAATTTAATCAAACAAGTCGGAAGATAAATACCTATCGCCTCGGTCACAAATGATAGCTACAATGACTCCAGATTCTAATTTCTCAGCTATTTTTACGGCAACTGCTACGGAACCACCACTGCTCATTCCTGCAAAAACTCCTTCTTCAAGTGCCAAACGTTTAGTCATGGCACGTGCTTCCTGCTCCGAAACTTCTATGATCGTATCTACTTTCTTTGCATCAAATATTTTAGGTAAATATTCCTGAGGCCATTTTCTGATTCCCGGAATTTGGGACCCGTCGCTGGGTTGCGCACCTACAATTTGAATCATAGGATTCATCTCTTTTAAATACGTTGACGTTCCTATAATCGTTCCTGTTGTTCCCATTGCCGCAACGAAATGGGTAACGGTTCCTTGCGTATCATTCCATATTTCGGGACCTGTCGTTTTATAATGCGCTTTCCAGTTGTCGTCGTTTGCAAACTGATTAAGCATGATGTAACCGCCTTCGGCTACTTTTTTATCGGCATAATCTCTGGAGCCAATTATTCCGGTTGCTGCGGGTGTCAAAATTACGGTTGCGCCATAAGCACGCATGGTTTGCATACGTTCTATGGTGGAATCTTCAGGCAAAATCAATTCGATTTCGATTTTAAATAATTGCGCAATCATCGCCAAAGCAATTCCGGTGTTACCGCTCGTCGCTTCAATAAGTTTGTCGCCTTTTTTAATATCTCCTCTTTCCAATGCCGATTTTATCATGTTGTACGCCGCACGATCTTTCAAGCTTCCTCCGGGATTATTTCCTTCCAGTTTCAGTAAAAGTTTTACGTTTTTATTTTGTATCAAATGGGTAGATTCGACTAAAGGTGTATTTCCTATTAAATCTAATATTTTTTGTGGTTTCATGCTGTTTAATGTCTTGTGTTTGAATTGTAGTAATCTGATTATTCCTTAAATTACAATACGTATTTATTGGTAAAAACTATTTATAAAGCGCTAATTTTAAAAACAACTACAACAACAATAGAAAAGAATGTTTTTGTATTTCGGTGAAATTTTCATGGGTTTTAAAACGAACCACAAAGATATTGAACTATTTCGGAATATTACTTCGATAGAATAAGAGCTATCGAATTTATTGAGACAATTTTGTTAAATAAATTATTCATGAATACAGTGTTTAAGACTGTTTTGTAATTTTTGGAACTTAAGAATTTTTTCATACTTATTTATTTTCAATGTCCTCAAATCATTATTTAGTTTAGATACCACCGTTTTTTTAAATTCGCTATTAAATAAGAATCTTTGAAAAGCACTTCGACTTTTATAAGTGATATTTCTAAAAAAGTAATTTTCAGTTGCGGATAAAGGAAATGCTTTTGGCAGAAGCTGGAAATGTATCATTTTCTTTGGTGTATTTATTTTGTGATGGATATTGGACAAAATTTATATGCCGATGAACAAGTGTTTTGATAACTATCCGTTTATTTTATTGAATCTAATTTTGTCGTGTCTTGCCGCACTATAAACTACGGTAATTATGAAGAGTCAAAATCTACAGGAAGTAAAAGACCGCGGCAGACCCAAAAAAGATTATATACTAAATCTAAAATCAGATCTTGAGATCCAAATACTTCATGAAAAACTGGATTATTCGATTATGCGTCAAAAAGAGGAATTAATAGAAATTTAGAAAGTGCAAATCGAAATGATGAATGATATTTTGACCAGGAGTAAATTGCTTTTTTTGTTTTAAAGTCAAAAAAAAATAATGTGTTAATAGTGCTTAAAATAATAACCCGCAATCATAAAAACACCATTGAGGATTGCGGAGGTAATGATGATTTTTTTGTAACTCCTATTTTTGTCGATAAGATTCAGACCTAGAATTCCTAAAAATAACAACGTAGTAAAAATGGCCGGATACATCTTAAAAGCACCTACGAAATCGCCTTGCAAAAGCAGCAAAAATCCTCTCTGAAAACCACAGCCTAAACACTCCACTCCAAAAAGAGTTTTGCTCAAACACGGCATCATGTATTTTTCTAAATCCAATGGTTTTTCTTTTTACAATTCTACGAAAAAATAAGAAACTTTTTCAATATTAAATGAAGCAATTTTAAATTCATTACTTTTGGAATATTATATTTTAAAAGATGAAAAAGTTTATAATTCCTATAATGATTATCGCCATTATTGTTGCTTTATATGAGCAGGTAAGTGCCGAAAAAAATGTGTATGTAATGGTAATCGCCATTGTAATTTTCATGATGGGAATGATGCAATTGAGTGCCAAAACGCCAAGTAAGAATCAAGATAAAGAAGACGAAAATGTTTAACAAGGGAGATAAGGTTTCAGTGCTGGATGAAGCGATGAACGGGGTAGTATTATCAGTAAAAGAGCAGCAGGTAACGATAGAGACAGAGGATGGATTTACGATGACATTTTTTGTCAATGAATTGATTAAAGTAAACGATTCCAGTAATTTAATGGATTCTATAAGAAGAATAAATGTAAGTGAAGTTTCAAAAGAAAAAGAGATCGCAAAACCAAGAAGTTTTATTAAAGAAAAGAAATCAAAACATGAGATTTCAGCTCCGGAGTTTGATTTACACATTGAAAAACTAGTTCCAAATAAACACGGAATGTCTAATTATGATATTTTGACTTTGCAGACTGAAACAGCAAAACGCCACATAGAATTTGCCATTCGGAATCGCATTCCTAAGATTGTTTTTATCCACGGAGTTGGTGAAGGAATTTTAAAAGCAGAGTTGGATTTCCTTTTAGGGCGTTATGATAACATTGCTTTTCAAGAAGGCAACTATCAAAAATATGGGCAAGGAGCCACTGAAGTTTTTATTAAACAAAGTGCCATGTAGGTAGTATTGTTTACATTAAAAATAGAAAAAAAGAATCCCGATTTTAAATGAATTTTCTAATTAAAATTCATTTAAAATCGGGATCTTTTTTGCCGTAAAAGCAGCTTTTTTTAGCGTTGAATTTTGATTGAATTCAGCATTAATTCGTAGTTAATAATTCACCGTAGATGTAATTATCGCCCAAAATAAAATCGCTGTTTCCTTTCTTCATTTTTACTTTTTTAAGGACAACGGTGTGTTTGAAGCCGTTACCAAAAACAGTGGTAGTTACTTCGACTATACCGCTTGTATTAGCAACTCCAGCCACTCCAATCCATTCTTCAGTCACTACGGGTGTTGCCGGAAAAGTAGCATTACAAAAATAAGCGCCAGTTACTAAACCAGAGAATAATCGGTAGGTAAGTTTGTTTTTTGTTTCACTTATCAATCCGGTTCGTGGAGCATTTAGCGGTGTTGCTTCATTAACAATTAAAGCAGAATCAACATCAAGAATTAGTGCTTCGCTACTATTGTAATCATATAATTGCTTCGAAGCGCTGCATTGTTCAAGAGTCTTATTGAATGCGAAAGGCAGAGGCGTTGCCGCAGTCAAATAGTCTCCAAAAGCGAATGTCTCATATACTTGAGTGCCATTCCCTTTGTCAAAGGTGATGTTTTTAAAGGTGATATTATGGTTGTATCCTGTAATTGTGGTTCTGTTATCTGTTTGATTTGTAGTTTTTACAGCAGTTGTATTTATCACTATTTGTCCGCCTGTAGCGGTCCATTGATCCGTGACGATGGGAGTTGCTGGCGGTATTGATTCGCAGATTGTCAAATTGCTTACTAGACCATTATAAAAACGATAAAGAACGCGATTGGAATCACTGATAGTAAATTCTTGTGAAGTGGTTTCCGTTGGGAAAGTAATTCCGGTTGCTTCAAAAATAAGTGCTTCACTGTCTTTTAGTTTATAAATAATGCTATTTGTGGGACATTTTTGTGCAATAACATCTTCGAAATTGATGTCTTCTTGAATTAAATCGCCATCATCACAACCATTTAAGAACAGGACAAAAACCAACAAGCTAAGGACTCTTTTCATTTTTATAATATTTATAACAAAAATAGAATTTTTAATTTGTTCCAATTACATTACCGTTTAAAAATAGATTATTTAACAGGGTTTTAAGTTTTATATTCGAATAATTACACTGTAAATATCAAATATTGGTTGGTGCTATTGTGAGGATTGCTGTCATTCAAAGCCAATTGGATTCGTTATCTTTGCACCAATTTAATACTGTTCATGAAACTTAACAAATATTATTCGGCTGCTTTCATAGCTTTTTTTATATGGGGTTTTTTTAGTTTTGCTTTAAAACCCTTGCATAATTATCCTTCTTTGGATATTTTGTTTTATCGGGTATTTTTTAGCGTGATTACGATGGTATTAATCAATGTTGTTTTCCGCAGAAAAGTAATGCGACAAAATTGGAATCATTTCAAAAACATCTCTTTTAAACAGAAGAGAAATGTTGTTTTATTGACACTTGGCGGTGGCGTATTTCTCTCCTCAAACTGGTTTGTTTACATATATGTGATGAACCATGTCAGTGTCAATGCGGCATCACTAGCCTACTTGATTTGTCCAATTGTAACGACTGTTTTTGCCTTTTTTATGTTGAAAGAAACGCTCAGTAAATGGCAGTGGGTCGCTGTTTCAATCAGTTTTTTTAGTTGTATATTATTATCATTCAACCATTTTCAGGATATATTCTACAGCCTTATTACCGCGGCGACATATGCGTTCTATTTAGTGAGCCAACGAAAAAACAACGATTTAGATAAATTTTTGGGGCTGACGATTCAGTTGATTTTTACAGCAGTTGTACTGCTTCCGTTTTATCCAAAATACAGTGGAGCAATTCCTATGGAGCCTTTATTTTATAGCTGTATGTTTTTGATTGTGGTGTTTTTCACCATTATTCCATTGTTTTTAAATCTTTATGCGTTAAAAGGGATCAACTCTTCTGCGGTAGGAATTATGATTTATATTAACCCTATTATTAATTTTTTACTGGCCATATTTTATTACAAAGAGCAAGTAAGTTTCCTTCAATTGTTTTCCTATTTTCTAATTTTGGTATCGATAGTTGTTTTTAATGAAAGAATACTCTTTTCCAGAAAATCGAAAATGATTCAAACAGAAATCGAGGGTTTAAAATAATTTTATAATTTTAAAAAATGAAAAAAGTATATCTCGATAACGCCTCCACCACTGCGATTCGCCCCGAAGTAATTCAGGAAATGACCAAAGTTTTAATGGAGGATTACGGAAATCCCTCGTCAACACATAGTTTAGGACGTACCGCAAAAAATATCTTGGAGCTATCCAGAAAAGCAATCGCCAAAAATTTGAATGCTACGGCTCAGGAAATTATTTTTACTTCTTGCGGTACGGAAGCCAACAATTGGATTCTTCGTTCTGCCGTTAAAGATTTGAAAGTAAAACGAATAATTACCAGTAAAATCGAGCATCATGCGGTTTTGTATACGGCTTTAGCATTAGAAAAAGAGTATGGTATTCAGGTAGATTATGTTGCAATAAAATCGAATGGGCAAATTGACATCACAGATTTGGTGGAATTACTTTCGCAGGAAAAGAAGACATTAGTTAGTTTGATGCATGTGAATAACGAAATAGGAACCGTTCTGGATTTGGAACGAATAAGCCGCATTTGCCAAGAGCACAGCGCATTATTTCATTCGGATACGGTGCAGTCTGTTGGAAAAACAGTACTCGATTTACAGAAATTTTCGGTTGATTTTATCGTCGCCAGTGCTCATAAATTTCACGGACCAAAAGGAGTTGGTTTTGCTTTTATTCGAAAAAATTCGGGGTTGCAACCGCTATTTTTTGGAGGTGAACAAGAAAAAGGACTTAGGGCCGGAACTGAGGCTTTGCATCAAATTGCCGGAATGGCAAAAGCATTGGAATTGTCGTACAGCAATTTAGAAACGGAACGAACTCATATTTTTGAATTAAGAAATTATTTAATTACCCAACTTAAACTTGAATTTCCAGCTTTTGAAATCAATGGAAATATTGATGGATTTTATACGGTTTTGAATGTTTTATTGCCTTTTTCAGCGGATAAAACAGCAATGATTTTATTTCATTTGGATATGAAAGGAATTGCAGTTTCCCGCGGAAGCGCTTGCCAATCCGGAAGTATCAAACCTTCGCATGTTTTAGCCGAAATGCTTTCGAATGAAGATTTAAAGAAACCTAGTTTACGAATTTCATTTAGTCATTTCAATACAAAAGAAGATATTGATGCACTTATTGTTGCACTAAAAACCATATAAAAATTCTGCGGTACAGCAGATCTTTAGTGGTATTTAGGTTCTCATTCGCTTCGTTTTGGGTATTAATTAATTTTTGGAAAACTCTTCAGGTGTATTTTTCCATAATTAAGCGCGCTTTAAAAAAGCATAAGCTCGATTCTGCTCCTTGATTAATATTGATGTGTTTGTCTTCTAATCCATCGTAAGAAGCGCCGTTTGCCGGATTGTACATGATTTGTTTCAAATGATTATTTCCTAAAAACCAGATAAAAGCGAGTTTTAATTGTTCTTTATATTTATTATTTTGCGTAATTTCATAAAATAAATCCAATGCAATTATCGTCGTTGCCACTTCAATTGGTTGTTCGCCATAGAATATTCTTTCGTTTTGTTTTTTAAACCAGCCTCTGTTCGAAATTACTTTCAGTTGTCCTTTCATGAAATAATGAGAAAGCAAAAAGTCGAATGTGATGAGTGCAATTTTTTTATATTTTGGATTTTTGGTGATTAAATAACTATACATCATGGCTTCGGGCAGCACATTATTAGCGTAGGTCATGTAATCTTCATACCAGCACCAATTCTCAGCTGAATTAATTTTATAATGATGTAAAAGTTTATCGGCAAGTTTCGTAATGTGATTTTTGATTTCGCTGTCTTTGTACGTTTCATGATAGAGGTAAAGTCCCTTTAAAGCATAGGCTATGGCTCTGGGAGATTTAAAATTATCAATCTTTTTTATCGCTTTGTCCCAGCATTTTACCGCTCGACAGATCATGTCCAGCGGTAAGTTTTGTCTGTTAGAAATCACAGTTCCCAGACTCCATAACGCTCTTCCATTGGCATCTTCCAGATTTACTTCTCCGTTTTGCTTTGTTAGCTGATTGTTAAAGTCTTTGTAATTATAAAACCAGCCGTCATGTTGTTGTATACCTTCAATAAAGTTCAAATAAATATTTGCTAATTTTAAATTCTCATTATTGGGGTAAGCTTTGTTATACATGACCATATTGATTAATGCTCTGGCATTATCGTCTAATGTATAGCCTGATTTAGGATCAGGCTGGCTGAATTTTGAAAACTGAAGAATTCCAAAATTGGTAGTCATTTTTTTTATGTGGTCTAATTTTATAGTTGGAAAATTGAATTTTAAATCATCTTCTCTGTTTGTTAATTGGTCAAACAAAAGGCGGTATTGTATCGCAATATTCTCCCAATTTGTTGCACGAGCCATAGAAAAAGCATTTTTTCCCAATGCTATTCGTTGCTCTTTATTTTCAATAAGATAGCGTATTGCTTTTTCAAATTCTTTTGGATTATCGAAATTTTTTAACAGGATACCATTACCATTGCCTAGCGATTCGACCGCATGTGGTATAGGAGTGGAAATCACAGCGCAACCACTACTCATGGCATACGCAAAGGTTCCACTTACCGCTTGATTTGGGTCTTTTGAGCAAAATAAATAAATTTCGGATAAAGTTAAAAATTCCAATAACTGTTCTAATTGAAGATATTCATTAATGAAAATCACATTGTTTTCCAGATCGAGTTCCTTTACAATAGAAGTAAGTAAATTTCGATATTTTTCTCCTTCTGTTTTTAAAACTTCAGGATGTGTTTTTCCTATAATTAAATAAATAACTTCAGGATGTTGAGTCACAATTTCCGGTAATGCATGCAATACGGTTTCAATTCCTTTATTTTCACTAATTAATCCAAAGGTTGATAATACCACTTTGTCTTTAAAACTATATTTTTTTTTCAGCACCTTTTTTTGTTCCCAAAGCACGGTATGATTGCCGTGAGGAATAACTACCGTTTTAGAATGCGGACAGTTGTAATAATCGCTCAAAATTTCCTTTGATTTTTTGGTAAGAACAACGACTTTATCGGATAAATCAGTTAAGGCATAAACCACTTTTTTTCTTTTTTCATCCGGATTAGGTAATACAGTATGAAAAACGGTTACAATAGGTTTGTTAAGCGCTAATATAAAGGAAAGAATATGATCACCATATTCCCCTCTAAAAAGACCAAATTCATGTTGAATGCATACCAGTCCAATATCGTTACGTTCATTTATTTTTTCAGCAACAAGCCTGTAATGTACTAAAGAATCTACGGGCAAGATATAGGTAACTTCTTCTGTGTACTGGAATTCCTGATCCCTATTTTGCAAAGCGCACACTTCCACGGGAAGGGTATCTCCAAAAACAACATACAAGGCATTGACAATATCATTGGTAAAAGTTGCTATTCCACATTCTCTTGGAGGATACGAGCTTACAATTAGCATTTTTATTCCTTTCTCGATTTTCATAGCGTTATTTTTCAGGGTTGTTTTCTCAGTTCGAGAAGTAATTCGTTCAGGTCTACTTTTGCAACAGCAATATTTTTGTCGGCCACGCCGTAATAAATGTATAAGTCGTTTCCAAATAACGCATGTCCCGTTGGAAAAACAACATCGCTTACTTCACCTTCTATTTCCCATTGTTTTGTAGGTGAAAACAACGGAAATGGTAATCTCGCAATTTCAATTTTCGGATTATCCAATTGTAATAAAGCGGCTTTGGTATGATATATCTTTCCCTGGACAGTTTCTTGTACACCATGATAAATAAGTAACCAACCATATTCTGTTTCAATGGGCGGACCGCCTGCGCCAATGTAATTCACTTCAAATGCATCCTTTGGATCCAGTACAATGTGATCCACCAGATTTATAAGATATTCTTTCCAAAAAGACTCGGTTAAATCCTTGAAATCCTCAAATTCTACAATTTGAATTCCGGGCCAAATTCGATGCAATAACATAAATTTCCCATTTATTTTCCGTGGAAACAACACCACGTCTTTATCCCTGAGCAACCTGAATTCATCTGCAACTAATCCTATTTGAGCAAAAAGATTGTAATACTTATGGTATTTTGGGTTGAGTTTATTACGGTCACAACAGTTTACAAAATTTTCATATTCTTGGTAATTGACATGTGGCGTTATGATACCGTGTTTTTCAAAATGAATTAAATCTTTAGAAGTGGCAAGTGCTCCCATTGCATTGACACCATCATAGGCGGTATAAGTAATATAATAGGTGTCTTCAATTTTGACAACACGGGCATCTTCCACACCGTGTTTTTCATATTCAAAATCACGCGTAATTAGGGGTTTTTCGTGGCGTTCAATTACCTTTACAGGACCATCCATCTTGGCATAACCTATGGTTGAATAATTTCCGTGTTCCACTGCTCGGTATAAAATATGAATTGTATTTCCTTCCTGGTAAATCCCAGGATTAAGCACGCCATTATTTTCAAATTGGTGCTTGGTGGGACTTAGAATTATTCCTAGTTTTTCTATTGTAACCATGTTGCAATCGTCTTTTATGTAAATCTAAATTCAAAGTAATATCCAAAGTTATTTTTGTTGCTCTTCCTTTTTTTGTTCTTTCAATTTGGCTTTTTCCTGTTTTCTAAAATAGCCACGAAATAAAAAATTGTGTTTCAAGGCTTCTAAATTTTCATTTAAACGGAAACTCGCATCATTAATATTAGTCATAGTGGAATCTATTTTATGAACTAATTTCGGGTCATTTGCAAGGTAATTTATCGCTCCTTTTCCATCTTTTATATTCACAATTGTAGTATCTACTTTGCTTATTATTTTATCTATTTCAATGCCTGTTTGCTTCAAATTGCGTACTATTGCTTTAAGATTATTGGCAACAGCTGTATCTTTTAAAACACCGATTACATTGTCTTTGTTTTCTAAAGAAGAGATAAGTCGGTTTAGTTTTATCATCGATTCCGAACTTCCTTTTCCTGTAATTTTCAGATAGAGCATTGTTAATTTGAGATCTTTAGCTAACATTGAATCTTTAATCAATAAACCCACAGTGCCCGTTCCCTGATTGATTTCTTTTGTGATTTTAAGTAAATCTGCCGTCAAAAGTGCTGCATTTTTATTGGTTTTACCAAGTGTATTCAGCATATCATCAGTGCGAATGCGGTTTAATGTTCGAATCTCATCTCCTGGTATTATTGAGGCGGCTATTTCTTTACCGGGAATAATATTGATAATCATATTGCCTACCAAACCATCAGAGCCTATTGTGGCAATTGCATTTTTCCTGATGTGTGGAAAAATGGTTTTGTCAATCAGCATATCGACTCTGATCGCCGTATCGTTAATCATTGCTATACCGCGAACCGTTCCCACATTTATTCCGGAATAGCGTACGTTGTTTCCTAATTGTAAGCCACTGACATTATTGAAAACCGCAGATAATTTATTGGTTTTACCAAACATTTGTTGCTTATCGCCAATAAAATACACGGCGAGTATAAACAGTAACAACCCGATTATTACAAAAAGTCCAAGACGCAATTTTTGTGATGTCGTTTTTTCCATTTTATTCTTATTTAAAGAAAGCTTGAACTTTTTGATCTTTCGAAAGGGATAATTCATCAAAAGTACCTTCGGAATAATTGATGCCATCGACCAATAAAATCATTCGGTTCGAAATTACTCTGGCGCAATCCACATCATGGGTAATGATAATTGCCGAAGTATTGTATTTTTGTTGGATAGACATCATCAACAGCAAAATTTCTTTTGCAGTAATGGGATCTAATCCCGTCGTAGGTTCATCATACAAAATTATTTTGGGTTGCAGAATCAATGTTCTGGCCAAAGCAATTCGACGTTTCATTCCACCCGATAACTCTTCAGGCATTAAATTAATCGTGTGCGCTAATCCCACGTTTTCCAAAGCTTCCATCACTAATTGTGTGGTGTCTTTGATAACTCCAAACTTTTTTTTGTGCCGTCGCAACGGGAATTCCAGATTTTCCCTGACCGTCATCGAATCATAGAGCGCGCTTCCCTGAAAAAGAAATCCAACCTCAGTCCGTAAATCGTCCAGTTCCTCGCGATCGAGTTGCGTTATGTCTTTTCCCATCACAATGATAGAGCCGCTATCTGGCTGTTCCAGCCCAATTAAACATTTAATCATCACTGATTTTCCAGAACCTGATTTCCCCATAATCACCAGATTTTCGCCTTCATTCAGCACCATATTAAAACCATCCAAAACATGATTGTCACCATAGCTTTTACGCAAGTCTTTGATTTCTATAATTCGGTTAAGATTTGGTTTCGGGGCGGTCATAATCATCATATATCATAAAATATACCGGTAACAAAAACAGCAATAAAGTCGATAATAAACAGCAACATCGACGTAAAAACTACTGCCGAATTAGCTGCTAAACCCACACCGGCTGTCCCTTTCTTACAATAATATCCTTTGAAACAGCCAACTATTCCGATCGCAAAACCAAAAAAGAATGTTTTGATGGTTGCAGGAATTAAATCACCAAATTCCAGTGCATTAAAAACTTGGTTATAATACAATAAAAAGGAAACTCTTCCTTTAATATTTTCCACAAGAAAAGAACCGAAAATTGCGATAGCATCTCCAAAAAAAACTAAAACGGGCAACATAAAAGTCGTAGCCAGTACACGAGTCACCACTAAATATTTGAACGGATTAGTACCGGAAACTTCCATGGCGTCAATTTGTTCTGTAACCCGCATCGAACCTAATTCAGCGCCAATACCTGATCCGATGCGTCCTGCACAAATCAGAGCCGTTATAATAGGACCGATTTCTCGGATCAGTGAAATGCTAACCATAGATGGAATCCAGGAAACGGCGCCAAATTCCTGCAGTGTGGGACGCGATTGCAGCGTGAACACCAAACCAATAATAAATCCCGTAACGGCAACAAGAAGCAAGGAACGATTTCCCATATTAAAACACTGCCGTAAAAACTCTTTCAACTCCGTAGGACGTTTAAAAGTTTCTTGAAAAAAACGCGCTGAAAAGTAGGAGAGTTCGCCAATTTCGATTAAAACAGCTTTGAATAATTCAGTTATTTTAGAAATAGTATTCATAAGCAAATGAATTAGTTTTCAACAGAAATTAGCCACTCAAATATATAGTTATTTATCTGATTATCATATTTATTAAGGATGTTGTTTGCCTATAATATTGAGGGTTTTGTCGGGAAAATGACGATTTTAAAAAATAGAGACATTTTTGCAATCGTTATTTTTATCCGGGCGAATAATTTCAATTTTAAAATTACAAATACAGATGTGATTTTTGATATAATGAAGGTCAAAAAAGCCATGATTTAATCGGATAATACTATTATTTACTGATGTCCGGTAAAACAATTTAGATGATTATGAATCGAAAATATTTATCAGTTATTGAGTCTTATTTATCATAATTGGAGAAATCCATTTAATTTATAATAATCTGTAGCTAAATTACAAGTAACAAATCAATGGTATTTTCATTTTTTTTGTTGCTGCTTGTCTTTATCTTTTGTGTTTTAAATCCATTTTTCTAATTACCCTGCACCTAAAATAATGGTTGATACTGCCAAGGTCCGCAGTAATTCATTAAAAGTGAGTGGTTGCGTCTTAAAAATTTCATTAAAAAAAGGCATGTAAATAATAATAAACTGCAATGTAACAGTAAGTAGTAATGCGTCAACCATTGGTTTGTAAGAGAAAAAAATAATTTTAAAATAGAATCCCGTCCGGAACCAATTACCATTATACGGCCCAAGTAAATAAAATAAAGCACTGTAAAAGCCACAGTTTGCCAGTGCATTTTTGCAAAATGAATAGCACAAGCCTTCCCGTCTTATCTGCACAAATTTAAGTAACGGAACCCATTGTTTCCAAGGCTGGTAATTTGCTAATAAGTGCGTTGTTTTTCGCTATTTTCTTAGCACCAAAAGCCAATGCAATAGGTACTAATGCTGGTAATGTTTCCGGAATTGCGGCAAAAGCAAGGGAAATAGAAGTTATCGACATTATTATTATTATTACAGATGCTCCCCGCAACCACCAGATTACGAATATGATTGTGCAAATAATGAGTATTACGATAAACAATCGTTTGCCAAAAGTGGAGATTCTATTTTATAATGGCGTTGTGGTTTCATCCGTTTGGATCATTTTGGCAATATGGCCCAGTTTCGTTTGAATTCCAGTTGCCAATACAGATCCTAGCGCTCAGTCATTAATAACCAAAATGCAGTTGTAACCCATATTCTTTTGGTCTTCAATAACGTAATTTCCCTCTGGGAGTTCCTTGGTACTTTTTTTACATTATTGGACTCGCAGGAAAGTGTTGATTCGTCCACTTTTGTCTGATGGCTTTCAAAAAACGGAATGTCAGCTGGAATAACATTGCGGGCTTCCAGAACCACAGAATCTGCAGGAACCAAATCTATAGTTGGAATGTCCATTTTTTTTCCTTCACGTAAAATTCGAGCTTGACGTGCAGCCATATTTTTTAGTGCCTTAATTACTTTTTCGGCTCGATAGTCCTGAATAAATCTTACAGTATTATTACTGACAATGATAGCAAGAATTATTATCGTATCCGTTACATCACCGTACCCGATATAATTGCCGCTGCAATCAGAATCAGAATTATGAAATCAGATACTTGAGAAAGAATCATCTGTAAAACAGTCTTCTCTTTTGTATCTTCTCTTTGGTTTTCCCCATGTTTGTAAAAGTGGTTTGATACCATTATTTCATCTAGCCCGCTTGGAGTTGTATTCAACAACTTCGTTATTTCTGATTGTCGGAGTATATGCTAGTTTATAGCTTTTATTTATTTCTTATGATACAAGAATCCCATCATGACTGCATAAGCTGCAGCAATTAATTTAATATCAATGGCAATTTTTTACTTTTTTTCTTCTGTAAAAACAATTTCGATAATGCCATTGCCGTAATGATAATGGTGTCAAGAACGGGTACAATATGATTGGGATTTGTAAATTGAAAAGTATGACCTTTTGTGTTTAACATATCGTCAAGAGTTAGAATTGCAATATTATAAAAGTACTTCTAAAAATAGTTTCAATTACCGGATCGATAGTTCTAATCCGGATTGCGGCTTTGGACACTACCATTTCGGAAAGTAAAGTGGAAGCTGCAATGAGTAAAGTACCACAAAAACTCTGTCCCAAATAGCTTGGTTCCGCAAGACGTTTTCCAAAATAAGGCAATAGCATGGCAACTGCCATTAAAACATTAGCATTCGTTGAATTAGGAACAACTACCTGTTGTAAGATGAGCGAATAGGTATTTTTCTTCACGTCCCGATGATTATTTTCTTTCTTATCATAAAGAAAAATAACCCCAATCGTTACAAGGTAAAATTATAAAAATAATAACTATTAACATTTTCCACAACCCATCATAACGACCATAATATTAACGTATTTAGAAAGTTTCGAACCCGTTGTTACACTCCCTGTTTCTGCAATCAGAAACCCGATACAATTCAGATATTAAGCATTCGTATCGCTGTAATTACTTTCTTAGCGTCTTTAGTTTCCTTGCATGACTGCTTTGGTCAACGATAATACCCGGGTTTAAATAAATTAATTTACTAAAGTAGAGGCTGCTTTTAGTGACAACTTTTCTATTGTTTAAAGTGTAAAGCAGAATTATTTAATTGGGATAGTCAGCAACGGAATGGGAACATGATAAACCGTTTTTTTAGTTACACTTTTGTGAAAAATACGATTCCAAATTCCTTTTCTTTTCAAAGGATTCATCACAATCATGTCGGTTTTATCAATCAGCGTTTCCTCTAAAATGGTTTTTGAAATGTCTTTTCCAACAGTATGATGATAAGTAAATTCAAAATCTTTAAAGTGATTTTGGATTGTTTTTTTATACCTATCATAATCTTCATCTGCTGTAAATAACGTTATTCCCCAATCAACATGTAAAATGTTAATTTCAGCATTGAAAGTCCGGTTAAATTCCAATAACGATTGAAGCATCTTCCTATCTTTTTTGGAATAATTGGTTGCATATGTAATTTTTTCGGGCACTTTAAATTTATACTTATTTGGGATGGCTAATACCGGACAAGGAGCGTTGATGATTACTTCGGCGGTAAAACTTCCTATGAGTTTTTCTTTCAAACCACTAGCACCTTTGGTCCCCATTACAATTAAATCGGCTTTGCTTTTTTTGCAAAAATCAATAATCTTTATACCTTCCGGACCCTGATCGACATGAATTGAAATAGAAAGATTAGGATTTTTTTTTACAATAGAATTACTCATGGCAGTAAGCCTGTTTGTTACTTTTTTATGGGCTTCCATATTTTCTTTTTCGTTTAGAGCAAGAAGGTAAAAACCGCTTTCATACGGAATGAAACTGTGATACAAAATGAGTGAAGCGTCCCAAAGTACTGCTAATTTTACAGCATAATGAATAGCGGAATCTGCCGGAATCGAGAAATCTGTTGGCACAAGTATTGTTTTCATAGCTGTAAAAATTATTTTTAGCGGTCGTTTATAATAGCTACTTTTTATTTATTGGTTGTTGCTTGCTTAAATAGATGGACATGACTATTATATAATTTTAGTTTATATGAACGGCATTAGAATTTTTCTATTTTTAAAATAGTAAAAAACAAATTTAGTCAGGTTAGATTCAATAGGGACATATTTCAACTTTCGTACAAACGCAATCTGTTTTTGAGAGCGGTTAATTCATTCTGTAAAGCATCAATCTTTTGTAGCAAATTAAAAACAATATCAATTCCTTCTATGTTAACGTTCAGTTCCTGATGCATGCGAACCATTTTTTCGATTTCATAAACTGCATCGGAATCAATATATTGGCTGGTTTCTATAGTTTTTATTTCCAATAAACCCATGTCGCTGAGGTTTGTAAAAAAAGACAGTTTTACTTCGTAATAATCACATAATACTGGTATCGGGATCAGGTTTTCCATGTTTATGCGGTTCTTAATGTAGCGAGTTCCGTAAATAATTCTTTTTCTTTTTCAGAAAGATTAGTAGGCATTTGTATTTGATAGGTTAAGTACAAATCACCAAATTCTCCTTCTTTTTTATATAGCGGAAACCCTTTTTCTTGTAATTTGACCTTAGTTCCATTTTGAGTTCCGGGTTTCACGGTCAGTTTTACTTTTCCGTCGAAAGTATCTGAGGTAATCTCGCCGCCCAATAATGCGGTATACAAATCTAGATTCACTGTTGCATAAAGATTATTTTTATCACGTTTAAACTTTGTGTGATTTTCTACCGTGAACGTAATGTACAAATTGCCTTTGGGACCACCACCAGAAACTTCGCCACCCATACCGCTTATTTTTATTTGCTGCCCGTTTTCAACCCCGGCAGGAATAGTAATGCGAATGTTTTTGCCATTAATGGTCAGCGTGCGTTTGTGCGTCGTGTACACGTCTTTGAGTTCCAGATGCAGTTCAGCATTAAAATCCTGTCCTTTAAACTGCGCACTTCCGCGTCCACCGCCACCAGAGGCAGGACCACCAAACATAGATTCAAAAAAATCAGAGAAATCACCACCTCCGCCAAATCCTCCTTCAAAACCACCTTGTCGTCCATTTCCATGGTATTGTCGTTGCTGTTTTGATTTTTCAAACTCTTCCGCATGCTGCCAGTTTTCGCCATAGTTATCGTAATTCTTACGATTTTCAGCATGGCTCAACACTTCATTCGCTTCATTGATGTCCTTGAATTTCTTTTCAGCTTCCTTATCGTTGGGATTAAGGTCGGGATGATATTTACGCGCAAGTTTGCGGTAAGCCTTTTTAATCTCGGCTTCGGTTGCTTTTTTGTCCACTTCAAGAATCTTGTAATAGTCTATGAATGCCATTGCGATTATTTTTATGTTGTGGTAATTGGGTTACGTTTGCAGCATTTGGAGACAAAAAAAATGTTTTTTTGAAACTTATTGTTTTATAAATTCACTGTCGGCTTTAATTTTTACTTCATCACTAATCATTGGCGCAGGGAATTTTGGACCAATATTTAAATCAGAACGTTTTATGACAGTGCTAAATTTAAAACCAGCAGTTGGCGCTTTAGATTGGGGATTTTCAATAGTTCCTCTGTACCACATAGTAATCATTACCGGTTTAGTTATTCCGTGCAATGTGAGTTGGCCCGTTAGTTCGTATTTGTCTTTCTCTGTTTTTTGTATTGATGTGCTTTTGAAAGTCATTTTTGGATATTTTTCAACATCAAAAAATTCATCACTTCGTAAATGATTGTCACGCATTTCCACTTCGGTATTGATTGACGCTACAGTTGTTGAAAGTTCAAAAACAGCATCACTGAAATCAGTTTTAGTAGTAATTGCGGTAATATCAAATATTTTGAACAATCCGGAAATATCAGAGATACCATTGTGTACCGTGCTAAAAGTTAATTTAGAATGCATTGGATCAGCTTTCCAAGTTGTTTGGGCAAAAAGAAAAGTGCATAAAAATAATGTGGTGATAATTGTTACTATTTTTTTTATGACTTATTTTTTTAATTTAGACATGCTATAAAGCAGTTAAGGAATTTCAAATCGAATTTATTCTGACATCTAAAATCATTATTTCCAAAAAAATTGTCTATCAAATTTAATCATTTATTAGATGATACAATAGCAATAAAGCGTTTTATTATAGTTAGTTATAAAAATTTAGAGTTCCTAAAATGGAGCTTTTAAAATGGATTTTTTTATTTTTATATCGAAAACAATTCGTTTTCTATTGTCTTTAAATCTTGTTTGTGTTTCAAGTCAAAAAGTAGCGCTTTGTACTTTATAAATTCTGCATCTTTTGGATTTATTTGGAGCACAAAATTTATTTTTCCTAACAAATGTTCCATATAATTCTTCTGAGTAATTTCTTTGTATTCGCGGTGTTCCTCAAAACCAAACTTCTGAATGTAATATAAGGCCTGTCGCAACTGATTGCGTTTATGGAAAATCACCTGCGGTTTTTGATTAACTACAACACCAGTAACTATTTGTCGCATATCGGGCGTCATCAGTTTGGTTTTTTTGGAATTGATGCGAAGCCCCATTTTCTCTAAAATTTCTGTCACAATTTGAAGTAATTTATTCTCATCAAAATCGCCAGAAAAACTCATGTCGTCCGCATAACGGGTATAGCGAATTTTATGTTCTTTGCAATACGCTGCAATTGCAGCATCGGCCACTTTAAAAACAATATTTGAAAGATAGGGACTCGTGGGCGCTCCTTGAGGCAAACTGCCATCTCTGGTGCATAATCTGGACAGAAGTTTTGATATTATTCTGGAATAGCCCAATTCCAGAAATTCATTTTCTACAGCTTCAACGCGTATTGACGGAAAGAAATTTTCTAAATCTAGCGTGAAAACTTTGGGTTGGTTTTTATGAAATCTCAGGTTCTCCAATAATGATACGGTTGGTCTGTATGCTTTCGCAAAAGCGCTGATGGGAACTTTATATAGTATGTTTCTGAGAATCCACATTTGAATTTCTTTCAAACTGGGGAGTGGCTCAGATATAAGTCGTTTGCTTCCATTTTTTTTTGCAACTTCAAAATCTCTGTAAAAATGGTTGGTAAACAGTGATGCTTTTTTTAGGTATTCTTTTTTGTAACCCACAAGAGCCGACAGATGTGTAGTATTGTAAATCACCGGAACCTGATGCGAATATAAAACTTCGGCATAATCCAGACAACGCTGACTGTTAGGAAGCGAAAAGCCTAATTTCCGGGATTCCTTTAAAAAAGCTTCTTTGTAATGTGTAAAATCCATAAGGTTAGGTCATTAATGGGGAAGGGACATTTATGTCCCTAAACCCAATTAAGAAAACCGGGTTAAAAGTTCGGAGCTCTGCGGAGAATCTTTTAAACCTGGTGCTTGAAAGAACATTCAATTACAGAACAGTGACTCACGGCTCCGTTGGTAACCTTGGATAACAAATTTGCTTTTTAAAAATGAATTAAAAAAACAGTTCATCCTGATTGGGGACAAATATTTTTTTACAGTCCAATTTAGGGATTTGTCTTTCAAAATCCTTTTGGATCCAATCCTCTTTTTTTTGGGTTTTAAATCGGTACGGTTTCATTTTTTAAAAATTAAAATCAACATTTAATTTTTGCAATGTTTTAATATACAATACATTACAAATATAAAGTTACAAAAAAAATGAATTGACCGCGTGATTTGTCAAAAAAATTAGTTTTAATTTTAAATTGCCTTTTACACCCGTTTTTAAAATTAAAAACGCAAGAATGGATTGTTCTTTTTTAATTATAAAACCGTTTATAGGGAGTGTAAGTAACAACTACTTCTACGATTCTGGTGACAACATACGCTATCAAGTTAACGAACTTTGTCATTATAGTGGTTTTGGTTTTTAATGATTCCGGAGTGATGCTTTGGCATTGCGAAATAATTTCGTTGAGGTGCTTCTGAAACATTGCTGAAAAACATTCCGAAAGGATTTCGACATTCATTTCCAGACTTCCGTAGGAACTCAAATTATTCAGGTTAAAGGAACCAATTGTCGACCAATTGCCGTCCACAACGGCAACTTTTCCGTGTAAAACGGATTCATTCCATTCGAATAATTCAATGTTATAACCCAGAAGTTTGCTGTACAAGAAGCAAGTTGCCCGTCTTGTCAGCGGAAGATCTGATTTTCCTGAGAGAATCAATTTGATGACTACTTTATTTTTAGACGCTTTTTTTAAAGCTCGAATAATCCGGATTCCAGGAAGAAAATAACTGCCTACAATGATGATTTCCTTTTTAGCATGCCGAATGGATTTGATATAACCATCACAAATTTCATTTTTCCCTTTTAACCAGTCATTTTGGAGGATGCGAACGGTAGTATGTTGTTGGATATTAAATGCAGATCTAATTTTTTTGTTTCTCAGGTTTCTTTTTTTAAAATAAAGATCATGACAAAGCTGTTGCAGTGGTTGGGCAATTTCTCCGTTTAATTGGACGGCATAGTCCAGCCAAGGTTTTTCTGTGGTGGAACCGTGGTATTTATCAGCGATATTTATGCCACCAACCAGCGCAACTTTTGCATCAGCAACAATCACTTTGCGATGCAATCTTCGTCCGAGGTAAAAAGTATATGTCGAAAATAAAGGGGCAAAAAAACGAATGTTAACGCCGCTATATTTCAGATCCTCCAGCAGTTCTGCCGGAAAAGATAATGAGCCCAAACCGTCCAAAAGTATGTAAATTTCAACGTTCCGGAGCGCGGCTTCTTTTAGTGCGTTGACTATTCTTTTTCCCGTTGCATCATTTTCAAAAAGATACATTTGCAGGTGTATTTGAGATTGTGCTTCCAAGATGATAACTTCTAAACGGGAAAAATAATCTTCGCCACTGTACACCAGCTCCAGATTATTAGGAACATTAAAGCTATCGTTAGTTTTTATCATGCACTTTATTTATTGTAATCTCATTTATCAAAATAAATTCCATTAGATTTTCGATGTCCAAAGTTCCGACGATTTTATTATTTTCGATAACGAGCATTAACCTTGATTTATTGAGTTGTATCAGTTCAAAAACATTTTCCAGAAGCGAATTTGCATCAAGAAAAATCAAATTCCGATCCATCACGTTATAAATAAATTCCTCTTCGCTTTTTTTGGAGAGTGCCATTATGATTTGATCGCGATTTAGTGTTCCTACTGGTGTCCCTTTTTCCATGATTAAAAAATTCTTGTTTTGGCTGTCCAAAACTAATGCTACGGCAGATTTTATGGTTGCATTGGCATCAATTTTTGGATAGTCTTTCATCACTACATCGTGGACTTTAAATCCTTTTAGCATGAATTTCGATTCGGTATAATCCGCTTCCATCTGAGCCCCAATAATTACAAAAATACCAATAAAAATTAAAATAGGTGAGATAAAAAAACCAAAAAGTATAAATCCCAAAGCTAGAAATTGACCAATCCGTGCCCATATTCTGGTAGCTACATGGCGCTGCATTTGGAAGGATAATAAAGCGCGTAAAATGCGGCCGCCATCCATCGGAAACGCTGGAATTAAGTTAAAAAGCGCCAACCAGAAATTGACCAAAAAGAAATTCAGAAAAAAATTATTGGCATTGACACCATTAGATAATTCTGCCATCAATTGTTCTGAAGTATTGGGAATGGTGATGAAAAGTCCGGTAATAAATGCCAAAGCGATGTTGACAAAAGGCCTGCGACAGCCACGATTAGTTCCTCAATTGGTTTTTCAGGAATTTTTTCGAGTCGGGCTAAACCACCAATGGGCAATAGTGTGATATCTTTTGTAATTATATGATACCTTTTTGCTGCCAAAGCATGTCCTAATTCATGCAATACGACAGTTATGAAAACACTCAAAACAAATACAACTGACCATACAATTTGAGTTGCATTTTGACCTGATCGATAATTAATGTAAACGATAAACAGAATAAGTAACGAGAATGTCCAGTGAACAAAAATACCTATGTTTGCTATTTTTCCGAGTTTAAAGGAGCCTTTCATTTGGTGCGTTTTTAAGATTATAATTTGAAAAATAATTAACGATCAGTTTCGAGTATTCTCTTTGAAAAACAAACAACATATTTCATCAATTAATTTCGTTTTCAGAAATGCCATTGTAAGCCCAAGCATTTAAATTGAAAATCGTAGTATGTGCAGTTCCAGCCAGCGTTTCATTGGTCAAAAATCACTGATGTCCGGTAATTATGACGTTGGGATAGGAGCGGATTTTCAAAAATAAGATATCTGTAATAGGAGCTTTGGTATGATCCTTACAAAATATAGAATCTTCCTTTTTGATAACCGTCTAAAAAGACAGCAGCAATGATTTTGTTGCTTATCGCGTCTATTAAATCTTCGATATTTACGAATTTCCCATGTGCCGTATTAATAAAGATCATGCCTTTTTTGAATATTGAAAAGGTAGTTTTGTCAAACAAATGATAGGATGATTTTTTTCATGTAGATTGTACCGATAACACACTTGAAACTGCGCAAACGTCGTCCAAAGTCTTGCAGGATATAAGGATTTCATGCAGTAACCCCTGATTTTCTTCGGTTTTATAAGCTATAATTTCACAACCAAAGCCATGCATAATTCGTGGAAAAGCAGTACCTATTTTTCCGGTTCCAATATTTTCTACTGTTTTTCGATGTAAATCAAAACCGACTCAATGATCCATTCGGTAATCTTCAATATCCAATAATATCTACCCTAAAATGAATTTCTTGTTCAGTGCCAATACGAAAACAACAGCTTGTTCAGCAGCAGAATAGGGTGAATACATGGAGACATTTGCTACCCTCATTGCCATAGCTTTTGCCCTTGGAATATCAATAAAATCTGACTGTATTGCCCGCAGCCCAATATGTTTAACACCGCATATAGAGAGTTTTTGCAAAACCGTATTTTCATTCAAATGTTGCTCCGTAAAAACCAATACATGATTTCCATGTGCTGCTTTTTCCATAAATAACTTATCAAATCCGAAGTTGCGATAGACTTATACTTTCATTTTATGGTTTTTTATTTTTAATGTGAGCCGTCAGTTTTGGTAATTTGGCGATTGAACCATAATGTTCTTGCGGAATTTTGATTTATTTTTTTAAGGTATTCAACTGCTTATTTACCCATTTTTTCTTAGATCCGGTATTCTCATTTTCTAATTCAAATTTTTGCTCATCGAGATAATGCTTTCAGTATTTTCATTGCTTTACAAAACTTTTTTTAAATAAATCTTCCGATGTTTTTACATTAATTACCTAACACTTTTGTCCGCGATGCATAGCGATTGGGATTTAAATTAAAAATTGTATGTTTTTCCAGCGTTTCAAAACCGGTAAAATATTTAGTGCTTTTTGTATCATATAATTCGGAAGATTTTTTTTCTTCATGTGCATTTTTACGGTATTTTTCATTTGTTCCAAGTTCATATCCGGGTTTTTGAAATGACTGTTTTCATAGCAATATTTACAATAGTCATTTGTTTTCTGACCGTTATTTTCGGTTCCTTTGGTGTCTTCTGTAGTCAGTGGCATTCCGCAACTTTGACAATAAAAAGGTGTGTTTTCCACGTGGGTTGATTTAAATAGTTAGCTTTTTTTCTTTATGTAGTGTCTAATTTATTTTGGGTGTACATTAGATTGTCGATGGGCTTATAAGAACTAAATTTTTGTTATCGCAAAAGGGACTCAGTTTTGGTTTTTAATTTATTTATTAGATAAGGATAAGCAGTAATAACAAAGACTTATACTTTTCATTTTGGAATGTTTTTGGATACCATTTCAAATTACTGTTATGTAAATGCGCTGTCTGCTACCAGCACATGTCTGGTTACAACAGACGCTTCATTTGAGCACATCCAGACCACTGCATTGGCTATTTCTTCCGGAAGACCAAAACGCCCAATGGGTTCAAAACCTTAAAATCGCTCAATTCTTTCTTTGGTTTTTCCGGTCAGTCAATCAATTATTGGTCTTTGAATAACGCCAAGACACATTACATTTACTCAGATTCTTTGAATAACACATTCTAAAGCAGTCGTTTTTGTAAGTCTCACAATGCCATGTTTATAAGCCACACAAGCCTTTAACTCAACAAAACAAATCGTTCCGGCTACAGAGGCACAGTTGATAATTGCCCCTTTGACTTGTTCGCGTATTTCGGGAATTTAATATTTAATGCAGAGCCAAATAGCTTTTAGATTTAGGCCAATAATTTTACCCCAATTTTCTTCCGAACAATCTTGGGTAGAAGCAGACGCATCCTCGATTCCGGAATTGTTGAACGCATAATCCAATCGGCCAAATGCGGCAATCGTTTGTGCAACCATTGCTTTCCTTTCATCGGTTTTTGAGACGTCCCATTCAAGAAAAATGGCTTCACTAACTAATTCTTTGATAAGGTCTACCATTTTATCATTTTCTTTCCAGTCTGCTACGGCTACTTTGGCTTTTTTTGGCGAAAGCAAGTGCAGTGCCTCTACCAATTCCCGAGCAACCACCTGTCACTAATGCTACTTTGTTCTTAAATATTGTTTCCATGATTTGGTTTTTTTAGACTATGATTTTTCTTTTTGTTTTTTGTTCTGCTTCCAAAATATTTTCGATTCCTTTTATCAAAGCATCTGGGTTAAAAGAGATACTGTCAATGCCTTCATTTACTAAAAACGTGGCGAATTCAGGGATGTCGCTGGGTGCTTGTCCGCATAGCCCCACTTTTATTTCATAACGCTTCGCCACTCTTATGGTCTCTTTTATTAACGCTTTGACAGCAGAATTTTCTTCGCTGAACAAGTAACTCACTAATGCCGAATCGCGATCTAGCCCGAGAGTGAGTTGGGTTAAATCATTGGAACCAATAGAAAAACCATCAAAGAGTTTTGCAAAATCATCCGCCATCAATACATTGCTTGGGATTTCAATCATAACATAAACTTGCAATCCGTTGATGCCTTGTATCAAACCATTTTTAGCCATTTCGGCCAATACACGTTCACCTTCTTCGACCGTGCGGCAAAATGGAATCATCAGTTTTACATTGTGAAGTCCCATTTCGTTACGTACTTTTTTCATCGCCTCGCACTCCAAGGCAAAACCTTTTCGATAGAAATCACTATAATAACGCGATGCGCCCCGAAAGCCAATCATTGGATTTTCTTCATCAGGCTCAAAATATTTCCCTCCGATGAGGTTGGCGTATTCGTTGCTTTTAAAATCACTCATTCGCACAATAACCTCTTTTGGATAGAAAGCAGCGGCCACAATAGCTACTGCTTCGGCGAGTTTGTCAACGAAATATTTTTTAGGATCTTCATAGCCGATTGTCAATGCCGCTATTTCCAATTTTACATTCTCATCCTGTATTTTTTCAGGTTCGCACAACGCCAGGGGATGAATTTTGATAGTATTCGAAATCGCAAATTCCATCCGCATCAAACCCACACCCTGATTGGGGTAATGGCTTAATTCAAAGGCTCTTTCTGGATCAGCAAGAATTAGCATCGGATCTGTTTTAGGCATTTCAAGTTTACTGAAATTCTGTTCTGTTATTTCCCATTTCAATTTCCCGTCATAAATATTGCCTACTTTGCCCTCTGAACAGGATACCGTAATTTCCTGTCCGTTCCGTATTGTTGTGGTTGCATCTCCACAACCCACCACCGCAACAGTTCCCAATTCACGGGCGACAATGGCGGCATGGCTGGTGCGTCCGCCTTTGTTAGTAATAATCGCCGAAGCTCTTTTCATAATGGGATCCCAGTCCGGATTAGTCAAATCAGTGACTATGATCTCTCCGTTTTGCAACAAAGCACCTTCTTGCGGATTGTTCAGAATTCGGGCTTTACCCGAAGCAATCTTATCGCCAAGAGCTATTCCTTTACTCAGAAGCGTGCTTTTTTCTTTTAATGTGTATATCTCCCGAACCTGCTTATTTTTTTTTCCGTGAACGGTTTCTGGGCGTGCCTGAACAATGAACAATTGGTTATTCAAACCGTCTTTCGCCCATTCAATATCCATTGGTTTCTGATAATGTTTTTCAATTTTAACGCACCATCGGGATAGTTGGATGACTTCTTCATCGATTAAGGAAAATTGATTTTGTTTTTCCAAAGTCGTTTCGGTATTTACAATTGTGTTTTCTGCTGAGCTACTTTTTGATGTATCGGAATAAATCATCGTGAATTCTTTTCTGCCACATTGTTTTTTCAGCATTGGATTTAGATCCGGGTTTTCTAAAGTAGGCTTAAAAATCATCCATTCATCTGGCGTGACGGTTCCCTGAACAATATTTTCACCCAATCCCCAGCATCCATTTATAATAACAGTATTTTGGAATCCGCTGTCTGGATCTATGGTAAAGGCAACTCCTGAAGATGCTTTATCACTCCGCACCATTTGTTGCACACCAACGGAAATTGCAATGTCTAATTTGGCAAAATCCATATCATAACGGTATTTTATGGCGCGGTCCGTAAATAAGGATGCATAGCACCGGCGAATGGCTTCGAGCAATTGTTGTGCTCCGTTAATATTCAAAAATGACTCCATTCTTCCGGCAAAACTGGCGGTCGGTAAATCCTCCGAAGTAGCGCTGCTTCGAACCGCCACATCTAGATTGCTTGTGCCGCATTGTTCGCCAAGCGATTGGTAAGCGACCTCAATTTCAGTACAAATCTCCCCCGGAATAGTGGCTGATAAAATAAGATTTCTGGCTTTTTCTCCAATGGAAGAAAGATTTGAATAGTCTTTAGTATCCAGTGACTTCAGCAACTCTTGAAGCGGCTGTTCCAGATTATTTTCTTTGCGGAATAATCGGTATGCTTCGGCGGTAACTGCAAATCCGTCTGGAATGGCGATGCCAATTGGGTTTAGCTGATTGTACATTTCGCCAAGAGAAGCGTTTTTGCCCCCAACTTTGCTAAGGGATTCAATACCAATTTGATTGAAAAACAGGATGTATTTGTACTTTTCCATTTCATTTTTTTTAAATAAAAACAAGCTTTCTTTGGAGGCTGTTAAAATAATAGTATTAAAAAACAGGAAGGGGCTTTAAATTAATCCGATTATAAATTTTGAAATTTAGCGGTAGGTTTAAAATTTACAGGAGACTTACAGTTTGAAAGAAACGTGAAGTAGGATATTCTTCTTGCAAAAACTAATACTGTAAATTTAATTAAATATTTTTTCTAATGTTAAAAAATAGTATTTATTTTAGTATTTAAGTTGTTGTAAATCAAATTAATGTGTCTTTTAACCGGTATTTTTAAAATATTATTATTTTTGGCAAGAGGCGGTGATTGAGGGACGTTTTTTTAATAAGAAGTTAGTATAAAGAACGGATAATTTTTATTTCAATTGGTTTTTAATTTGCCATTCAAGTACTTGTGATGCTTTATCATTTGGATTTTAAACCCTAGTTTAATCTTTACGATAGGACGTAATTTTATGTTGTGAATTTTCTGTTTAATTCAAAATTAATTTTATTTTTGTAATGAAACATATTACTACTGTGATAAAAGGATGGAAAGGTTGTTTGTGAACATTGAAAAAAACAATAATGCAACCGCCAGAAATTATTAATTTTTATTAGTACCATTAAAGAAAAGTCTCATATTGATGAAAATACATCCAAAACCGGAGAATGAATTAGAAAGACTGAAAGCTCTGAAAGAATATTCGGTACTAGATTCATTACCAGAAAAAGAATATAATTCCATCACCCAGCTTGCTTCCTACATTTGTGAAACTCCCATCGCACTTGTAAGTTTAATTGATAATCAACGGCAGTGGCTTAAATCTACCGTTGGAATAGATGTTATCGAAAGTTCCAGAGACGATTCTTTTTGCCAATATACCATCATGGGTGATGGTGTTTTCGAGGTAAGTGACGCTTTGGAAAATGAAATATTTGCTGATAATCCTTTCGTAACGGGAGCTCCCAATATCCGATTTTATGCTGGAGCACCTCTTCAGGATGCAAATGGTTTTAATTTAGGATCACTTTGTGTTATGGATACAAAACCCAAAATGCTTACTGAAGAACAAAAAAACGCATTGCAATTATTGGCCGATCAGGTTGTTTTGCTACTAAATTCGCGGAAGAAAAATATAGACCTTAATAAATCGCAGAGAGAGTTGCAAAATTTTATAAACCTCTCTAAAGATTTGGTTTGTATTGCAAATGTAGATGGATTATTTTATAAAGTAAATCCAGCATTTACAGCTGTTTTAGGGTATTCCAAAGAAGAACTGGAAGGAAGTCCTTTTGTCAACTTTGTTCATCCCGATGATTTGGCTTCCACGTACCACGAAGTTGAAAAACTTTCTAAAGGGGAATTGACCATTAGCTTTGAGAACAGGTATAGATGTAAAAACGGGAAATATGTTGTCTTGAGCTGGAATACTTCTCCAGATCCTGCTACTGGAAATCTATATTGTATTGCCCGAAATATGACAAAAGAGAAAGAAGCAGAACAAAGCTTAATTGATGGGAACAGATTACTGGATGAATCGCAAAGTATTGCAAAAATTGGCAGCTGGAAATTTGATTTGGTTACTAATGACCTAATTTGGTCGGAAGGTCATTATCGTATTTTTGAAATTGACAAGTTGCCTACGGATCAATTGTATAAAGCATACAGAAGCAGAATTCATAAGGATGATTTAGCAAAGCTGGATAAAGTCAGTGAAAATGTGAACAAAACTGGAAAAGATTTCAAAATCAAATACCGAATAGTATTTCCGGATCAACGAGTTAAACATATATTAGAGATTGGTCAGCCTTTTAAAAATGAAAATGGTGAGGCGACCGTATTAAAAGGTATTGTTCAGGACATCACCGCGATAACGATCGCCGAACAAAAAATCATTCAAAAATCGAAAGAAATACAAGACATCCGATCGGCTCTTGATGAATCCGCAATTGTATCTATTTCAGATCAATCAGGACTGCTTACGTACGTGAACGATAATTTCTGTACTATTTCTAAATATTACAAGAACGAACTTATAGGCAAAGATCAGCGCAGTATAACTGGGCATTTTCCTAAAGAATCGACTAAAACCGCATTGCGAACCATTGTTAAGGATACTATTTGGAAAGGGGAAATACGCAATTTAGCCAAAGACGGTTCGTACTACTGGGAGAAAGCCACAATCGTTCCTTTTTTGGATGAAAAAAATAAACCCTATCAATATATTTCAATAAGTACGGATATAACGGATCAAAAAAACGCAGAGGAAAATTTAAATTATGCGTTGCTGAATCTTGAAAAGAAGAATAAAGAACTCGATCAGTTTGCTTACGTAGTTTCTCATGATTTGAAAGCTCCGCTCAGGGCAATAAATAATCTTTCGGAATGGATTGTTGAAGATATGCCGGATATGCCAAAAGAGGCAAGCGCAAACTTTGATTTATTGCGCGGGCGTGTGTTACGAATGGAAAACTTGATTAACGGAGTTTTAGAATATTCCCGTATTGGTCGGGTTGAAATTGAGAAAGAAACCATTGATTTGAAACTGATGCTTAACCAGGTGATTGATTCGATAGTTCCGGCTGAAGGTTTCGAAATCGCAGTTGACGACAACTTTCCGATTATTATATCTGAACGAATATTGCTGCAACAGGTGTTTAGTAACTTGATTAGCAATGCAGTAAAACACAATAATAAAGCTTTGGGGAAAATTGAATGTCATTATCAATCGGTATCTGGTTTTCACCAATTTAGTATCAAAGATAATGGTCCCGGAATTGCGGAAGAATATCATAAAAAAGTATTTAAAGTTTTTCAAACTATTGAGGCACGCGATGTTAAAGAGAGCACCGGAATAGGATTGTCTATTGTCAAGAAAATTATTGAAGAAAAAGGAGGAACAATTTATATTGAATCCGAACAAAATAAAGGGTGTAGTTTCATTTTCACCGTACCAAAATAAATACAAATGGAGGAATATGAAAAGAAGTGCCAAGAAGAATTGGTAGCTCTTAAAAAAGAATTTGAAGAGTTTATTTATATTGTCTCACACGATATTAAGTCGCCAATGAGAGCAATAACAAATATAACAACCTGGATTGAGGAAGATTTACGAAGTGTTGTAAATCAAGACGTTTTGACTAACTTAGGATTGTTGAAAAACAGAGTATACCGTCTTGAAAATATGATGAATGCATTGCTGGAACTTTCCCGTGTTGACAGAACAGAATTAGAATTTTACGAATTAAATATTCCTAAAATGATTGCGAATTGTATTGATTTATTTGACCGCGAATTAAATGTCGACTTTCATTATAAGGCTAATATCGTTAATGAAAATTGTGTTACTTTAGGTGTGAAAATGCAAAAAGTAGTAATGAGTGTCCTTGATAATGCCGTTCGCTTTCATCATGAAAAAAATAGGAAGGTATTCATTGGCATCGTAGAAAATGACAATGATTACGAAATAAAAATAAGCGATAACGGACCCGGAATACCAGAACAGGTCATTCATAAAATTTTCTCTATTTTCTACACCGTTAATTCTAAAGATATTGTGGATACAACTGGAGCAGGATTAGCTATCAGTTATAAAATCATGAAATTAGTGGGAGGGAAAATAGAATATTCTTCTGGTTTAGAGAGCGGTTCGGTTTTTACAATAAATTGGCCCAAAATAATAACATTAAAAAATTAAAATTATGAACCAAAAATTGGTAAATATTTTATTAGTCGAAGACGATGAGGTAGATGTAATGAATGTAAAAAGAGCATTTTCTAAAAACAAGATTATGAATCCGCTTTTTGTAGCCGGAAATGGAGTGGAAGCACTCGAAATGCTGGATGACAAAATTATTCCTTTACCTAAAATCATTATTTTGGATATTAATATGCCAAAAATGAATGGAATCGAGTTTCTTAAAATTATAAGGGAAAATGAGAAGCTTAAAAATATTTCGGTTTTTGTTCTGACCACTTCAAACGAAGATAGTGACAAGATCAATGCGTATAATTTGAACGTTGCCGGTTACATTCTTAAACCGCTTTCTTTTGAAAAATTTCTGACCTCAGTCGCAACGCTAAAAAATTTCTGGCAGTTATGTGAAATGTAATTTATTTAATTTGTTTTGATTTTGGGACACACAAACATCTTGCTGGTTGATAATAGGAAAACCACTATTGAAAATATTAAAAAGTCTTTTTCAGAGGTCAATATCAAACATACTTTATTTTCAGCAAAAAACGAAAATGAGGCATGGTTAATGTTAAATGGCACCCATAAACTGACACCTGTTCCTAAAATTTTACTGATTGATGTGAATAGAACAAAGAACAAAGGAATAAATTTATTAAATGCAATACGGAATCATCCGCATTTAAAATCGATTTTGGTGTTCGTAATTACGGACTCAGAGCACGGTAAAAATAAAACAGCAGCTTTAGACTTAAATATTGCCGGATACATTCCGCTCTCATTCGAAAGGGAACAATTAAATCATTTTTTCTCGGTATTGAATGACTATTGGAATATCATTGAATTTTCCAATCAAAAATAATAGCACCCTATGGCCGTCGTATTAAAAATATTAATAATCGATGATGACAAAATCGATTCCATTACCATCAGCCGTTCCATATCTAAATCCGGAATTATTGCTGAGGTAGACAGTGTGTTTTCAGCAGATGAAGGTATAGAAAAGATTCAATCATTGAAGTATGACTTAATTTTTTTAGATTATATGATGCCGGATACGGATGGAATTTCTTTTTTGAAAAAAGTAAGAGAGTCCGGAATTGAAACCCCGATCATTTTTGTAACCTCACAAGGAGACGAAAAAATTGCCAGCCAGGCGATATTAAGCGGTGCTTCGGATTATATTCCGAAAACCTTATTGACTCCTGATGGAATTTCCCAAAGTATCAGAAATGCCATTAATTTACATGACAGTATAAAACTCCGAAAAGATACAGAGTTAGCTTTAAAGGTAAATGCTAACCGACTACTGGAAGCGCAAAAGCTGGCTAAAATAGGAAGTTGGGAAATCAATTTAAGCAACAATGAAGCCTATTTTTCAGATGAATTCTTTACTATTTTTGAAGTAGAAAATCAGGCGATTGCTTCTGTTGATTTTTTTAAATCATTTTTTACTGATGCCAAAGATCTAGCTCTTTATGAAAATAATCTTGATCATGTCAAAAATACAAATGCAGAGGTACAGTTCCAGCACAGCATCACCAGTAAAAAAGGGACGTTAAAATATATCAATGTATTCATCAAGTGTTTGAATGACGGAAATGGTAAACCTTGTAAAATTTTGGGAACCATTCAAGATATCAGTGAACAAAAACGTACGGAAGCAGAATTAATAAAAGCAAAAGAATTAGCGGAAAATGCGGTCGTTATAAAAGAACAGTTCCTTACCAATATGAGTCATGAAATTCGGACCCCGATGAATGGAATCATAGGATTTGCCAGAATTCTCGAAAGTACAAATTTAGACAATGACCAGAAACAGAGTGTGGAAGCGATAAAAAAAGCCAGTCATAATTTGATGTTTATTATCAATGATATTCTTGACTTCTCGAAAATTGAAGCTAATAAAATGACTTTTGAAGCCGTAAATTTTTCTTTGTCAAAAACAGTCAATTATGTGATTGAGTTGCTATTTTTAAATGCAAAAGAGAAAAAAATAAAATTGTTATCCAATATTGATCCGAATATAAACGATAATTTAATTGGAGATCCTACAAAACTGTCTCAAATTTTAATGAATCTGGTTGGGAATGCATTAAAATTTACCGAAAAAGGATATGTGGAAATGGTAGTTACTGAAATGCTGGAAACCGAATCAGATTCGCTAATCAAATTTTCAGTAATCGACACCGGAATTGGTATTCCAGAAGATAAAATCGATTCTATATTTGAAAGTTTTAACCAGGCTTCAAACGAAACAACCAGAAAATATGGAGGAACCGGACTTGGTCTTACTATTACTCGAAAACTAGTTGAGTTGCAGGGCGGAAAGATTACTGTTGAAAGTGTTGTTTCTAAAGGAAGTGAATTCTCTTTTTCATTAAAATTTAAAAAGACTCAGAAAGGAACTGCCAGCAACACTAAATTAAAAAATACAGTAATCGCTCCCGATTTTTTAAAAGACAAAAAAATACTTTTAGTGGAGGATAATGAATTGAATCAGCTTCTTGCAATGAAAGTTTTTGGAAAATGGAACAAAGAAATTGATATCGCCGCTAATGGAAAAATTGCGATTGAAAAGATAACGAATAATGATTATAATATTATTTTGATGGACATCCAAATGCCGGAAATGGATGGAAATGAGCTGACACGTTTCATTCGAACCAAAATGGGGGACAAATCTATGATTCCTATTATCGCCTTGACCGCCCACGCTACAGTAGAAGAAGAGAAAAGATGTTTGCATAACGGAATGAACGATTACTTGTCGAAACCGTATGATTTTAATGTGTTATTGGAGAAATTACATCTGAATTTGATTGAAAATAAAGGGAATTTGATACTACCTCCCGATTTAACAACACAAGAAATGACAATGGAAAAACTCATTAATTTCAAATATTTAAAGGATTTCGCAGATGGAGATGACACTTTCATAAAAGATATGGTTTCCATTTTTTTAGAAAAAACGCCTCAAACTATGGCTTTAATCCTTGAATCGAACAAAAATGATGATATCAAAACTTTAAAAGAAGAAATTCATAAACTAAAATCTTCCATCAGTTTATTGGGTATAATCAAGGCTTCTGAAAGTGTAAATAGTATTGAAAAAGAACTTGAAATAAATCCTTTGGGACTAAAAAGAAAAGAGGAAGTTATTCATTTAAATGAAATTTGTCAATTAGCCATCAAAGAACTAGAGTTGGTGGAGGAATATTAAATTTCTTAAGTGAACTTTATATTATTATTGTAAAAAGTGTATTTTTATTAGGTAGTACCAAAAGCTTAATTAGAAATATTTGCTAATAATGGAGAATTAAATAATAACTAAAATCGTTTAAACTATAAACGTAGAAAAATTTTGTATGAAGAAAATATTAATTGCCGAGGATGATGAAATGATGTTGAAAACCATGGAATTCAGATTGGTAAAAGAAGGATATCATGTGATTTTATGTCCAAACGGACAAGTTGCTTTAGACAAAATAGTTGCAGAAAATCCTGATTTAATCATTTCCGACATTATGATGCCTTTCATATCGGGATTGGATATCGTAAATAAAGTAAAAATAGAACTCAAACTAAATATCCCAATCATTATACTTTCGGCTGTGGGATTGGAAAAAACAGTTCTGCAGGCTTTTAAATTGGGAGCAGATGATTTCATAACAAAGCCTTTCAGTCCGAATGAATTGTCGGTGAGAGTAAAACGACTTTTGCTACAAAAATAAGAATTGGAGTAGTTTTTTTTTTCTACATAATGACATAGTTTTGTATATTTCTATTGAGACATTTCGTTTTATTATCGTAAATCGAAGCTTCGTAAACTCAAAAATTAGGCTTTATTAATCCTTTTTCCGTTTGCGAAGTTTGCACTGAGCGACGTCAAAATGCGTTTGTTTTTATGTTTTTTCTGAAATTCTTAATGATGAGTAACTTTACTCAACTAGTTAAAAATAAATTATTCTGATTTGTAAACATGAATGGACTGTCCTACTAATTTCCATTTTCCTTTAATTTTCTCTAATATTCTAATTTCATAAGAGTAGCTTTTTGTACCGTCTTTAGCCGTTGATACTTCGTTATGGCTTACCCATGCATTATTTTTGTTGATGCTCATTTTGTAATTTGTATTTACGGAAGAGCCGCCGTTGCCCATGTTTTTTGTGTCAGTATTTGTCATTAAAGCGGGAGGGACATCGATTGTTGTTCCGGTTGCCGTTGAAATCAAGATGCGGCTGTACGGTTGAATGTGCCAGCATTCGGCATGTCCTTTCCCGTCTCCAGCGCGCCATGTTGCAGATTCTTTTTCTAAAAGGCTGATAATTTTGGCCGATTCGTCAGTTTTTTGGCTGTATGCTAAAAATGGTATCATCAAAAGCAGAAAAAAGGATAATTTTCGTTCCATAGTATTAATGTGGTTAATGGTTATAGATTATATTATTTTTTAAAAGGACTTTACGTAAAAAAAATAGTCACTGTTAATGTAAATTTTATTTTATTGTAAATAAATTTTATTTTAGACTACTATTATTTATAATTTTAAGTTTCTAAATCCATGTGTTGAACCGTATTTAACTTATCTAAAATTACAACTAACACCACTCCATAAATTTGTAATCTTTGCTTGTTTATCTGGCCCATCAAAAATACCAAATAATCCCGATGAAGTCGAAAATTCGTGTCCTAAACTGGTTTTGGAAACCTTGATCACATACGCACTTTCCATTTCAGCCCTAGTTGATCCAATGCTAATTCCTGCCATTGTAGCAATCTTTGGAATAATCGCTGAATCACCGCCCAGGAACCAACCCGCAAAGTACCATTCGGTTTCTGCTGTTTTTGATTTAGATTCTTTTTTCACAAATACTATTGTTAAGCCATTATTCCATGTTGCCATATTTAAAGGTCCGGCTCCGCATTCACTATTTACTCCCATAGATTTTGGTTTGGATTGGAGAACGTTATTTACGACTTCAATCATTTGGTCCAATGGTTTGCCAAAAGGAATTTCAGAGGTTGAACCAGTATTTTTATTTACAACTTGCAACGCATTAGAGGTCAGAATCAATCCGTGAGTGCTTTTAGTTTCAACAGTTGCTGCATTATCTGGAATCTTTTCCTTGCTTTCTTTAACAATGGTAACTGTGGTTTGCGTATCATTGGTTACTGGACTCAGTGATGAATTATTGTCTTTGTTTTTGCAACCGATTAGGATCGCGGAAAGCAGAAGTAAAATAGTAAAGTATTTCATAATATGTATTTAGCTTAATTCTTTAATTTTCGAAATAATTTTTTAAATTATAAGAATCTAGCGGATTACCAATTTATTATTGCAGCCACGAATTCTTATTTTATTTTTAAAAAAACAGTATAATTTGTGCTTGACTTTTTCTGGCATTCGGGTACAGTAACTTTTGTTTTAAAACGCACATTCGCAACAAATGATTGATGTTTGAAATTATAGTTAAATATGTTTCCGTTTCTAAGTTAGTCAAAGCATTAGTTTGTAACAAAAAAAGGACTATTATTTGTTTGTGAAATCGCATAAAAAAACCGCTGCATTGTTGCAACGGTTTGTAAAAGAATAAGTTGAGAACCTTATTTAGGCATAACTACAGTATCAATTGCATGAATGATACCGTTAGATGCAGCTACATCAGCAAGGACGACTGTTGCAGTTCCGCCTTTAGCATCTGTCAACATCACTTTTCCGTCTTTCAAGCTTAAAACTATTGTGCCACCTTGAACAGTTGTAACGGTATATTTTCCGTTATTTTTGTTGATTGCATCAGTTACTGTTGCAGCATCAAATTTTCCAGAAACAACATGATACGTTAAAATTGCTTTCAGTTTATCAAGACTTTCTGGTTTCAATAGACTATCTAAAGTTCCTGCAGGAAGCTTATTAAATGCTGCATTATTTGGTGCAAAAACGGTAAAAGGACCATCCCCACTTAATGTTTCTACTAATCCCGCTGCTTTTACTGCTGTAACAAGCGTTGAGAACTCAGTATTTCCTGAAGCTACACCTACAATGTTTGGTGTTTCAGCAACGGCCATTGTGTCTACTGCCACGACTGTTGTATCAGCCATTTCTGTTGTATCAGCTTGTTTTTTCTTTCCACAAGAAGTAGCGATTACTCCTATTAATACAAATGCACTAATTGTTGTTACTAATTTCATAATCAATGTTTTAAGTTTAAATTAAATTAAGATACTCAAATATACACATTTTTATTATTTTTTTAATAAATTTAACAAATAAAAAAGTACCGGTTTTTTTGAAGCAATGCTTGCGGTAATTTTAACAATATAGAATGGATGAAGAAAGTTCAGATGTGAAAAAAAACATGAAATATCTAAGTTGAAAAACATCGCAAAAGTGCCATATTATTAAAGTACTTAAAATCTGTTCCGTTCAACAAGAATTTATTTATCGTTGCTAATTAAGTTGTTACACTTTTATTTTTGCAGATATTTTTTTACAATGTTGTTTCAAATGCTGCATTTGTGAAATTATATTCTTCAATTCCGTTGTAAGTTGCTGTGAAATTTAACTTAAGTTTTACGACTAAACGGCCATCAATCATTGTTTTTTCAACAATTGTAAAACTTCCATTTGTTGAATATAATTTCCAGTCTTCAGCTATGATGGTGTGCGTGCCAAAACATTTTGGAATTCCAATGTATTTTCTAAATTCTAGTTTTTCGGTGTTACTTAAATCGTCGAAATAATAAGTGCCAAGTGGCATCTTGGTCAGGAATTTTGTGAAGTTTTTGAATTGAATGTTGTATCCATTTAAAGAATTTGATTCATACCTAACTGATAAATTTGCCGAAGATTCTTGTTCAGTTCTAGTTATATCAGAAAATTGGATTTGATCATTTAATTTTATGTAATCATTAAAAGTATTACAAGTGCTCGTTCCAAATTCATTAATTTCAATAATACCATTTATTTCTATGGATTCGGAATTGCTTTTTAAATTGTAAATTCTTTTTAATAAAGTGCCACTAAATTTAATTTTCAGCTTCTTATTCGCAACGAATTCAAATTCTTCAATACGAATAGTTGAAGATGGTATATAATCAGGCGTTGAAAATTCCTCATTAGAAAAAGATTTTTTGTTAACAAATTTCGCATAAGATAATTCTCCATTTCGTAATATTTCAATGGTGAATAATTCAGAGGTAACAGTACCTTTTTTTGACTTTACACTTACATTTATTTTTTCATCGCAGATATAAAAAGAACTAACATCGATTATTTCATCAGTAATTTTCTCTCCATTAATTTTTAATTCTACTTTATTGGCAGGTTTTTGCTCCAAAATCAGAATTTCTTCTTCCTTATTTGGTGAGCAACTTAAAAAGAAGATTGTAAATAATACTAATGAGTTTTTCATATTTTATTAGTGTGGTAATTTTTGCAATGCGATTATTGTTCGTTAAATATAGGTTGCATTGTTCGTTTACAGTATTTAACGAAACTCTGGCTATTGTCAAATTTTTATTTGGATAAATAATAGATAATTCGTCCGTCTGAATAATTAGTTAAAATCATATTTTGACCGTCATAATCTATCTCTACAACGAACTTATTATTTCCGATTTTTAAAACATTGTTTTTTGGTTCTAATAAATCAGGGTTAAAATAATTTTCAATACTAATTATGTATGAATAGTTACCAGTTTCGTTTAAATAGGTATTTCCATTAATATTGACACTATTTGATTTAAACTCAAATGTAGAATTTCCATTTTGTAAAACTTTTAGTTCATTATTTTTCTTCTGCGTGATATTTGTTAAATTCCAGAAACCGATAATTTTTTCATTAATATTTGTTGTTGAGTTATCTGTTGAGCAAGAAACAAAAACCATCATAAAAATAGGGAGGAAGAATTTGAATTTTTTCATGTTTAGTTAGTTTAAGTTTTACAATATGAGTTGCGCTAACGATCGTGATTTATTAGTGCTTTCAAGAGCAAGATTATTCTACGGAAGAGCACTTTACTTAGATGTTCATTTCAATCAACTTTTGATTCAGTTGTTCATGATCTATTTAGTTTGTTTTAATTCTACTTTTTTATTGTCAATAAATAATCTGCAGCTTACTGTAAAAAAACCTGAAATATTTGTTTTAATATCTAACTTTTGTCCCTCTTTGTTTATTAGATTACCTGATAAATTACTGGGGGTAATAAAATTTAGTTGTTCATCTTGCAGTTCATTATTTACATAAAGGTTTTCCCCACTGAACCAATTATTAGTTATCTTAATGACGGTTTCTTCGTATTTTGCAATCCATTCACTCTTCATTGTTAAATTTTTTTTTGTTATTTGGTTTTCTTATTATTTACAAGTAATGCCGATTTACTCCAAAAAAAACTGCAGTCAATCTATTAAAAAGTGAATGATAAAGTTTTGTTTCGTTTTATGTTTCCCAAATATATAAATAATTATTTACAAATTATTGAAAGAGCTTTGGTATTTGTGAGGTGCTTCCTATAAGTTTAGAAGCTTTTTATTAATCGGTTTTGCGTGAAGGATGGTAGTGAAAATCCTTTTATGAAGCGTAGCGCAATAAAAGATTGCAACATACAGCCTGACCTTGTTGCCAGACAAATAAAGTAATTTATACAATAGCACTGCAACAAGGACACGCCACAAAAAAATAAACGTCATAAAAAAACCGACTTGTTTTCACAAATCGGTTCGTATTTAAAGTATATTTTTGTTTATACAAATAAGCCTTCGATGCTTAAATAATGTTCGCCGGTGTCGTAACAAAAAGTTAGCACTGTTGCGTTTTCGGGAATTTCGAGAAGCTTTTTGGCTACTGCCGCCAATGATGCTCCCGATGAAATTCCTACGAACATTCCTTCTTCTTTTGCCGCTCTTTGGGTATAGGCAAATGCTTCATCTTTGCTTACTTGTATGGTTCCGTCCAGTAAATCGGTATGTAAGTTTGTGGGGATAAATCCTGCTCCAATTCCTTGAATAGGATGGGGAGCAGCTGCGCCTCCGCTGATAACAGGTGAAGCTTCCGGTTCTACGGCGTATACTTTCAGGTTGGGAAAATGTTGTTTTAGTATTTCGGCACAACCCGTGATGTGACCTCCGGTTCCTACACCAGTTATCAAGTAATCCAGTCCGTCAGGGAATGCTTTTATAATTTCCTGAGCGGTGGTTGTTTTATGAATTTCAATATTGGCAGGATTATCAAATTGAAGCGGTGACCAAGAATTAGGTATTTCGGATACTAATTCCTTTGCTTTTTCCAGTGCTCCTTTCATTCCTTTTTCACGAGGCGTCAATACAAATTCGGAACCATAAAGACTCATGAGTCGGCGTCTTTCTATAGACATCGATTCTGGCATGACTAACACTAATTTATAGCCTTTTACGGCTGCAACCATCGCAAGTCCAATTCCTGTATTTCCGGAAGTGGCTTCAATTATGGTTCCTCCCGTTTTTAATAATCCTTTAGCTTCTGCATCTTCAATCATAGCAAGAGCGATTCTGTCCTTGATGCTGGCTCCGGGATTTGCACGCTCTAATTTGATCCAGACGTTGTAGTTAGCGCCGAACAAACGATTGATTTTTACGTGTGGCGTGTTGCCTATTGTTTCGAGTATATTGTTGTATTTCATAATATTTATATGGAGAAAAAATTAATATCTTTTATTTCCTGTTGATTCAAAACAGTATTTTTATTGGATTGCATGACAAACGAATACGGATTTACACTCTTGGTAATAAACGTGTTTCCTCCCACGATACTGTGGTTTCCTATAATGGTACTTCCACCCAAAATAGTGGCATTAGCATAAATAATTACATGATCTTCTACGGTTGGATGGCGTTTTTTTTCTTGCATGCTTTTCTCGACTTGCAACGCTCCTAAAGTTACTCCTTGATAAATGCTGAC
The DNA here is from genome assembly GCF_049896585.1 of Flavobacterium sp. DSR2-3-3. Lineage (NCBI taxonomy): Bacteria > Pseudomonadati > Bacteroidota > Flavobacteriia > Flavobacteriales > Flavobacteriaceae > Flavobacterium > Flavobacterium sp. DSR2-3-3. The sequence goes on along the minus strand of NZ_JAFCUP010000007.1, from coordinate 88,490 downwards.
ATATTTCCCTATTATTGTGGTCTCGCCAATGACGATTCCGGTTCCATGATCAATCATAAAAGGAACGTCTATAGTAGCACTGGGATGAATGTCGATTCCCGTTTTGCTGTGCGCATATTCGGTAAGAATTCGCGGAAGCAGGCAAGAAGTTCGGGAAGCAATTGCATTAGCAATGCGATAGACCTCTATGGCAAAAAATCCGGGATAAGAATTGATTATTTCCTGAATACAATCGGCAGCGGGATCCGTATCCAGAATAGCTTGTGCGTCTTTTTGCATCGAATGATACAATTCCGGGAGTCCGGTGTAAAAAGCTTCGGCATCATCAAGAATTTCATTGGCCGTTTTATCTTTTACAATTTCAGATAAAATAGCAATAAAATTAGCTTTGTTTTGGTCTAAAAGCATTTCGATTTGGATGGTTTCCAAGGCTTTCTCCGGAAATAATATTTTGAATAAATCATCAATCCAATTGATAATTTTAGATGAATCGATGGCTCTTACCCAATTTTTATTTTGGTTTTCATGCAGTGTATTCGAAAAACGGTTGGTTTCAGTACTCATTTATAATAGAATAAAATCAGAATTAAACGAGAAAAAAGACTCGAAATACAAATATAAAGCAGAATTGAATAGGTTCATAACCTTGCTGTGTAAATAAATGTTAATATGTTAAATTCCCACAAAATGGATGCTTTGTGTTATGAATGCTACCGTGTAAAAAACCGATTGACTTTTGCCAATCGGTTTAATGTTTTTAACATCAAAAATAAATTGTGTGGCTTTTTGAAATGATAAAAAATTTTAAGACAGTGGTAATTCTCTAATGAGATTTCGCTAAAAGTTACTTGATAAAAATTCTGTTTTTTGAACTAATAACTTTATTGTAAACGGCATCAAAAGTGTGATGTTTAATGAAATCGGATATCTTTTTTAATTCATTGATTTGATGCAAAGTCGAGCGTTTGATAACGTGCGACATTTTAATTATGGTGTCGGTATTGTCATCAATCTCCATCGCCACTATAGATAGAACAATATCTTTTTTCATGATATGCCCCACCATTCCTTGCTCTGTTACAGCATTAAGCTGATGGAACTTTTCTGCAATTCTCAAATTTTGAATGCCTTGATAACTATAATTTTGTTGTTTGTCTAAAAAGGTTTTCTTCAAATTCAAAATTAAAGAATCATTGGTGGTATTTGCTAAGCCAGCGGTTTCCACTTTTATAATCGAAAATTGAACAGCTGTATTTTTTTTAAAATGTAATAGAGTATTTATACTTCTCTTGCTGGTTACAACAGCTGAATGATGTTTTCTAAGCGTTGATTGGTGGCCCGATATACCAAAGCTGTGTTTGAAAGTTCCCTCCGTGCAATAGACAAATACAATTGAAGATGTGCTTAATGATTCCATACTTAGCGTTACATCATCAGAAAATGTTAAGTTAACCATGATAGAAGTAATACCATTTATAAAGGTTATCGCATCAATATTTCCCTTAATCAAATCTGTATCTAATACTAATTTAAATTCGTTGTTGTTTGAATTTAAAACGCCATCACAAGAAGTTTGCAAGTCATAAAAAACTTCATTTATTGTACCGGTATTCAGATATATATTTTTCATTAGACATCTATTTAAATAATTATAAAAAAGAAAATGGATTTCGATTAATTAACTATTTTAACGTATCCAAATTACGGAATAAGCGTTGCAATTTTAGTTATGTAATTCTGTTTAAAACTTTCATAATTCTTGTGTTTGGCGTTGCATTTTTACAATGTATCCATCCTATAAAAAAATCCGATTTGCTTGCACAAATCGGATTTTATATTCATTTTTCAAAACATCATGTAGCGGTGCATTGCAGTGCGTCTCTGCGTTGTTTTATTTATTTACAAGTGGATTACTTCGCCATACGCATCAGCAACCGCTTCCATAACTGCTTCGCTCATTGTTGGGTGTGGGTGAATTGATTTTAGGATTTCGTGTCCTGTAGTTTCAAGTTTGCGCGCAACAACCGCCTCAGCAATCATATCAGTAACACCTGCTCCAATCATGTGACATCCTAACCATTCGCCATATTTGGCATCAAAAATTACTTTTACAAAACCATCCGGAGTTCCGGAAGCTTTCGCTTTTCCTGAAGCTGAGAATGGGAATTTTCCAATTTTCAGTTCGTAACCTTTTTCTTTAGCTTGTTTTTCAGTCAAACCTACAGAGGCAATTTCTGGAGTTGCATAAGTACAACCCGGTACGTTTCCGTAATCGATAGGCTCTACATGAAGTCCTGCAATTTTTTCCACACAATTGATTCCTTCAGCCGAAGCTACGTGCGCTAACGCTTGTCCTGGCGTAACATCACCAATGGCGTAATAACCTGGTATGTTCGTTTGGTTATAAGCATTTACCAAAATTTTATCTTTGTCAGTAGCAATTCCCACTTCTTCTAATCCGATATTTTCAATGTTGGTTTTGATTCCAACAGCCGAAAGTAAAATCTCTGCTTCCACAACTTCTTCTCCTTTTGCTGTTTTTACAAATGCTTTAACACCAGCTCCGGTAGTATCAATTCTTTCTACTGATGAGTTCGTCATGATTTTAATACCTGCTTTTTTCAAAGAACGCTCCATTTGTTTCGAAATGTCTTCGTCTTCAACAGGAACTACATTTGGCATAAATTCTACGATGGTAACTTCAGTTCCCATAGAGTTGTAGAAATGTGCAAATTCAACTCCAATGGCTCCGGAACCAACAATAATCATTGATTTTGGTTGTGTTGCTAATGTCATTGCTTGTCTGTAACCAATTACTTTTACACCATCTTGAGGCAAGTTTGGCAACTCACGAGAACGTGCTCCAGTGGCCACAATGATGTGATCCGCACTGTATTCCGTAACTTTATTTTCTTTGTCAGTAACATCAACTTTTTTTCCTGGTTTAAGTTTTCCAAAACCATCAATCACGTCAATCTTATTTTTTTTCATCAAGAATTGAACCCCTTTGCTCATACCGTCAGCTACAGTACGACTGCGTTGCACAACAGCAGGGAAATCTTTGTCAAATGATGAAACAGTCAATCCATAATCAGAAGCGTGTTTTAGATAATCAAAAACCTGAGCTGATTTTAGTAATGCTTTTGTAGGGATGCAACCCCAGTTCAAGCATACTCCGCCTAAGTTTTCTTTTTCTATTATGGCTACTTTAAAGCCTAATTGTGATGCTCTAATAGCCGTAACATAACCACCTGGACCACTTCCTAAAACTATAATATCGTATTTCATTTCAAAGTTTTTTATTTGTTTTTTATTGGTGAAATGAATTCGTAAAAACTCATTTCAATTTGTGTGTTTTTCTTATTTAATTGATTGGGCGAATTTAAGGATTTATTCTGTTTTGAGAAAGTTTCAAAGTAATAAAGTAAGAAACAAACAAATTTTCAGAAAAATACTTTTGTTTTAAACAAATTGCAAAAGTGTAAATCCAGATTTGTTTATTTAACTGCTAAATCTTTATAAAAAAGTAAAGTGAAATTTATGGACATGGATTCAACAGATTTCACGATTTACTCTCTTAGTTTCATTGTTGAAAAATGGAACGCGGATGACTCGGATTAACACTGATTTTAAACTTGAAAGCTTTGCTTATCGGTACCTTTGTTCCTCTGTTCCTTCTATTTCCTTTGCAGCAAAAACTAATTTGCTACCGAAAACTGTGAATCATATAAATTCTTGTAATACCCACTTTCGCGGTTGATTAATTCCTGGTGCGTTCCTTGTTCTACAATCAGTCCTTTATCCATGACCACAATTTTATCAGCATTGACAATCGTTGCCAAGCGATGCGCAATCACAATAGAGGTTCTGCCTTTTGTAATTGTTTCAGTAGCACGCTGAATCAATTCTTCAGAATATGTGTCTATCGATGACGTGGCTTCGTCCAAAATTAGAATACTTGGATTGCTCACGTACGCTCTCAAAAAAGCAATCAATTGGCGTTGTCCTGACGATAACATAACGCCGCGTTCCTTCACATCAAAATCATAATTATCCGGTAAGCTCATAATGAAGTCATGTACGCCAATTTTTTTGGCTGCGGCCAAAACTTGTTCGCGACTAATCTCAGGATTGTTTAAGGTGATATTATTGAAAATAGTATCTGCAAAAAGGAAAACATCCTGCAATACAACCGCAATTTGTTTTCGCAAGGAACTCAATGAGTAATTTTCAATATTATGATTGTCAATATAAATGGAACCGCTGTTGATTTCGTAAAAACGATTCAGTAAGTTAATTATAGTTGATTTTCCGGCACCTGTAGATCCTACAATAGCAATCGTTTGTCCGGCATTCACCTGTAAATTAATTCCTTTAATCACTTCTTCATCTGGAATATACCCGAAATGAACTTTTTTAAATTCAATGTCTCCCTTAAAGATTGGCGCTTCAATAATTCCGGTATCCTGAATTTGGTCTTCGGTATCCAAAATGTCAAAAACACGATTCGCCGCAATCATTCCCAGTTGCATCTCGTTGAATTTATCCGCAATTTGACGCAACGGATTGAATAACATTCCGATGAACATTGTGTACGAAAATAAATCGCCAAAAGTGGTAAAGTTATCTCCATTTAATATTTTGATTCCGCCATACAATACAATAAAACCAAGTGTTAAAGACGAAATAATATCCGCAATGGGGAAGAAGATGGAGTTGTAAAGAATGGTTTTTATCCAGGCTTTTTTGTGTTTGTCATTGATGCTTTTAAATTTGCCGTACTCAATTTTTTCACGATTAAAAAGTTGGACAATCTTCATTCCCGTTACGCGTTCCTGCACAAAGGAATTCATATTGGCAATTTGGGTACGCACTTCCTCGAAAGCGACTTGCATTTTCTTTTGGAATATTCGCGTGAAGAAAACCAGAATTGGCATTGCCACAATCACAATCCAAGTCAGTTTCCAGTTCATGTAGAACATAAAAGCCAGTACTACAACCATTTTCATCAAGTCACTGATAATCATAAATAATCCTTGACTAAAAATTCGGGCAATCGATTCAATATCCGAAACCGAACGCGTCACGAGTTGGCCCACAGGAACGTGATCAAAATATTTCATTCGGAAACTCAAAATATGGCGAAATAATTTTGTTCGAATGTCTTTTACGATGTCCTGGCCTAGCCAGTTCGCCCAATACACAAAGTAAAATTGAGAAAATACCTCTAGTAAAAGTACGATTCCCATCAGGATTACATACATCAATAATCCTTGTTGGTCTTGGGTCGAAATGTAACCATCAACGGTTTGTTTCAATAAATACGGACGCAATGCCGCAAATACCGATAGCGAAATGGCGAAAATAATCACACCATTAAAACGCCATTGATAGGGTTTGGTAAATTTTAATATTCGTTTGAATAATCGGGTATCAAATGCTTTTGCTTTCATATCTTTTGGAGCTGTTCCTGCTATTCGTTGCAATCTTTTATGTTTTTAAAGAAAAAACATAAAAGGATTTTCACTGCTATCAGGGCTATTGCGTAATGTAATCGTATTCTATTTTGGTTAAATATAAACCGTGTGCCGGAACCGAAAAACCCGCTTTATCTCGGTTTTTACTTTCTATAATGGCAGTAAAATCAGCCAACGTAATTTTGTGTAATCCTATGTTTACTAATGTTCCCACTATGGCACGCACCATATTCCGTAAAAAACGGTTGGCCGAAATGGTAAAAATTAAGGTACCGTTTTTTTGTTTTTCTATGCCCTGTTCGGCTGTGCCTCGAGTCCAATAGGCCTCAAAAACAGTGCAGTCAAACGTATTCACATCCGTATTTACTTTTGAAAAACATTGAAAATCAATATGATTTAGTAGTAATTGCGCCGCTTCATTCATCAAATCAATATCTAATTTTTGATGGAAATACCAACTTTGTTCCTGCGAAAAAACATCTTTAAACGTATTGATATGGTATTCGTAAGTTCTTTTTGTGGCATCAAAACGAGTATGCGCCTCATCATGAACAGGAATAATGTCATAAATAACAATGTCTTTTGGCAAGTAAGAGTTGAGTTTGTGTACTAAACTCGGAATGTCAAAGAGGTTTTCAAAATCAAAATGAGCATACATCTCTTTAGCATGAACACCGGTGTCCGTTCGTCCGGCTCCCATAAGATTAACAGCTGTGTTTAATAACACCGAAAACGCTTTGTTTAACGTCTCCTGAATAGAAGCAGCATTCGGTTGGCATTGCCAGCCGTGATAATGGGTTCCGTTGTATGCTAATTTGATGAAATATCTCAAGTGAATTTTTTTGAAGCCACAAAGATACTTATTAATTTTTTTGCCACGAAGTCGCTAAGTCGCAAAGTTTGTTAAGTTTCGATTTGATTTTTTATTTAGAAATCGAATGTTTATTTTTACGACAAAATCCTAGCCCAGATTACTTCACTAAACTTTTATTTTCATAGGAGTTCAGTGAATGTAAACATTTGCAGTGGAAATCCTTTATTATTTTTTCTTTAAAAATAATAAAGATTGAAACGGATAGCGGGACACGAGCGAAGCGAACTGGCGAAGCAAATTGCTCTTAAAAAAATTACTTTGAAAAAAATACTCCTGCTTTCTGATACGCACAGTCACATTGATGATACGATTTTGAAATATGTCGCACAGGCTGACGAGGTTTGGCATGCCGGCGATATAGGGAATTTGGCTGTAACGGATGCGATAAAAAAGCTAAAACCATTGCGTTGTGTGTATGGTAATATTGACGATGCCGCAGCCAGAATGGAATTTCCGTTGCACAACCGATTTATGTGTGAAGAAGTCGATGTTTGGATGACGCATATTGGCGGTTATCCGGGGAAGTACAATCCAAATATAAAAGCAGAAATGGAATCGAATCCTCCAAAATTGTTTATTTGTGGACATTCGCATATTCTAAAAGTCATATTTGATAAAAAGCATAATCTATTGCACATGAATCCCGGAGCTGCCGGAAAAAGTGGTTTTCATCAAATACGCACGATGTTACGTTTTGTGATTGAAGGAGACAAAATCAAGGATATGGAAATTATTGAGATTGAAAAACGGGTCTGATTATTTTTTTCTGATACGTAATAGGTACCATTATTTTTATGCCTGTGCCAGAATCTAATTTGGAATCTATAGTAATAGTTCCTTTGAGATTATTAATTCGCGCTCTGATTTGGTTGAGGCCAAAACCTTCCAGAACATCAAATTTACTGGATTCAAATCCCTTTCCGTCATCCATAATATCGATATCCAGAAAATCGTTGTTTTCATGAATGTTTAATTTTGCCTGATGCGCATGGCTGTGTTTTAAGGTGTTATTAAGAAGTTCCATGATGATGAAATAAATTTTCATTTCGAAATCTTCATCATAACGCGTTTTTCTGTCTACAGAACTGGAGTAATTAAAATGAAGAATCGAATTGGAATTTTTTTCGCATAAATCGTCCAATGCATCAAATAAGCCAAATCTTGCCAAAAGTGAAGGCATCAATTCGTGCGATAAATCCCGAACTTGATTGTGCGCTTCCTCGAGAATGGCTTTGGTTTTTATAATTTCTTCCGATGAAGATTGATTTTGAGACGTATAAGCATGAAGATGTAATCCGGCCGAGGAAAGCAATGCGCTAATGTTGTCGTGCAGAAATGAAGCTATTTTTTTTCGTTCTAATTCCTGCCCGTTTATGGACGCATTGATCATGTTTTCCTGAGCTTTACTTCGGAGGTCTTTTAGTTTATTTTTCTGCTTTAGTTTAGCGTTTTCTGATGAAATGTAAAAAACGATGAATACGAATAGTAAAATTAGAATTACTAAAATTACAATTTTTTTATTTCTGGATTGCTTTTGTAATAAAACATATTCCTTGGTTTTAAACTCGCTTTCTATTTTATCAATTTCTCTTTTATATTCGTCAATTTCAAGATTTATTCCGGCAACATTGGCTTTATTTAGTCGTTCTTGATTGTTTAATTCTTCGGTAATATCATTGAAAAGAGACAGATTTTCGTAGGCGTTTTTATAATCACCATTTTTTAATAAAAACTTAGAATACTCATGATGTGAATAAGATAAGTCTGATTTTTCATTTCCTTTATTTCCTAATTCTATCGCATTTTTGAAAAAAAATTGTGCTTTTTCAGTGTCATTTTTATAATTATAATACATCCCGTTAAGCATGTTTAGTGCAACAACAGTAGAGATGTCGCCATGTTTTTTATGGTGTTTGTTGATATACTTTAGATAAGGTAGTCCTTCATTATAACGGCCAATGTCAAAATAAGCCCATGTCAAATTGAGTTTCGTAAACACTATTTGGGCTGAGTCTTTTATTCTGGTGCTGTATTGTAACGATTTTTTATAGTAATAAATTCCTTTTTCATATTGCTTCTTATCAAAACAATAAATGTTACCTAAATTATTGTTGATCCAGTTTTTTAAAACATCGTTATCGGTTTTGTTGGCATACGTTAAGCTTTTATGGTAATAGAAAAAAGCTTTGTCATATTCAGATAACTGATCAAAATTTGCAGCAATAGTGTTGTAAGCACCCGCAATTAAATTGTTATCTTTGAGTTGGATTGCTTTGCCTAAAGCCAGTCTTGAAAGTACGAATGACTTTTCGTAATTGCCTTCTTTCATCAGCAGTATGGCTTCATTGGAAACCAAAGTAACTTCTTTTTTTGTAGGTATATTTTTTTGTGCAAAAAGGGTATTTCTTGAAAAATTAAGTAATAAAAACAATACTATAATTATTTGTCGGTATGACATAGATACTTTGATTTTTTTTGGATATGTTACTTTGTTGAGGGAATCGTGTAGAAGTGAATGTTATTTTGGATTGCCAACTTAGGATTTAATCAATTGGTGTTTGATTGCATATTTTACCAAACTTATTGAGTTTTTGGCATCCAATTTTTTCATAATATTTTTTCGATGAGTTTCCACCGTATTTACGCTTATAAATAATTGGTCGCTAATTTCTTTACCACTGAATTCAAGTGATATCAAAGTGATGATTTCCAACTCTCTTTCGGTCAATGATAAGTTTCCTGGTAGATAAGATTTGTTTAATTTTGGATTATCTTTAGTAGCAGTGTTGAATATTTTCTCTCGAACAGCTTTACAAAAATATTCCTCCCCATTATAAACAGACTGAATCGCTTCAACAATATTTTCTCCGGCACATTTTTTTGTCAAGTAACCGCTACTGCCTAGTTTCATTACTTCTTTGATTAGTCTTAAATCGTCGTGACTGGATAAAATAATAATCTTACAGGGAAAACCTTTTAAAGCAAATTCTTTTATGACTTCAATTCCATCTTTTTCGGGCATATTAATGTCTAAAATAAGGATGTCTGATTTGTTTTGGATTACTTCTTCATATACACTATTTCCGTTGACTGAAAACCCAACTACTTCAAATCTAGGATTGGTATGTAGTAAAGTTTTGATTCCATCAATAAGAATTTGATGGTCATCAGCAAGATGAATTCGTATTTTGTTTAACATATCGTAGTTGTTATTGCCAAATTTATAAAAAAAAACAACAGATTCTTTATTTTTTAGACCTTTGTTGTTAATATTATTATTTATTTCTATGAATAAGCAATATCGTATCTAAAACCAATTTCGTTGGATGATGTACGAATTCTTCTTTAAATGTCAAGAAAATATTTAAAAAGTATAAAAAATAGCGGTACAAAAAAACCCGAACTGTTACATTCGGGTTTCCTTCGCACTAATAAACTAAAGTTTATAGGTTTACCTCAATCTGTCCACAGATTTTACAAGATCTTCATCCTTTTTGATGGCCTTATTAGCCAAGACTAATAACACGACAGCAACTACAGGTAGAAACATCCCAATACCTTTCTCCGAAACAGCAGGTGTTTCTCCAGATAGATTTAGTGAACGATATACAAACAATCCTAATAAAATCAAATTTAATATGATATTCAATCTGCCTATGACAAACTGATTTTGTCTTTTTTTATACGAAACAATACTTAACAAAGACAGAGTAGTACTCAATCCTAATAGTATCGTATATACTTGGCTTTGCATGAAATAATACTCCTTACTATCACTCATTGTCCATAACGGAATAAAAAATAGTAAGATGCCTGTAACTACAAAAGCAAGTAGTAAATAAATAGTCTGAATTCGCTGTATCATTTGTTAAATATGTTTTACAAAAATATATTTTCTTTTTTAAAAATACTATTGTCTGATTAAATTTTATTCGTATTATTGCATCATAATTCCGTAAGCACTTCATACTGCGGTTGATTCAATTTAAAGTTTACTACCTATCTTTTACATTATTTCCAAAAATTAATTAAACTCATAGAACATTCATGTTTGATATTTCTGCATTAAAAGAAATGAAGCTTTCTGAGCTTCAAGAAATAGCTAAAGCAGCTAAAACCATAAAATTTAACGGCGTAAAAAAAGATACTTTAATCAGTCAGATTTTGGATTCTCAAGTTGCTGATGTTGACGCTTTACCAGATACTAAAATGGAAGGCGATCTTGAAGACGACAAACCTAAAAGAGTTAGAATCGTTCCTGTTAAAAAAACAGCCATTCAAAAAACGGTAAAGAATTCTCTTTTTGAAACGGAAGAAATTGCAGAAACGAGTGCCAATGATGAAAATAATCTTCCGACCGAAGTTGTTTTAACAGAAGAACAGGATGCAAAACAAGAATCTGAAGGAAATGAGAAAAAAGTAGGTAAGGTAATTAAGTTCAATAAATCAGCTTACGAGAAAAAAATTGCTTTAAAAAAGGATAAAGAAGAGGTAAAAGACGCAAACACAGTGAATGAGTTAGTATCAGAAACAGCAATTGAAGATAAAGAAGAAGCTGCTTCTGCTCCTGCAAAGAAGATAAACCCAAATCAATTACACAAACAAAATACCATCGCAAATCCAAACGGAAATGGGAATGGGAATCAAAATCCGAATTTTAAAAATAAGAAAAGTAATTTTGCTGCTTCCGATTTTGAATTTGACGGCATTATAGAAAGTGAAGGCGTTTTGGAAATGATGCCTGATGGATATGGTTTCCTGCGTTCTTCAGATTACAATTATTTGGCTTCGCCAGATGATATTTATTTATCAACTTCTCAAATCAGATTGTTTGGTCTTAAAACCGGAGATACTGTAAAAGGGGTGGTTCGTCCACCAAAAGAAGGAGAGAAATTTTTCCCATTAGTACGCGTTTTAAAAATAAACGGACATGATCCTCAAGTAGTTCGTGACAGAGTTTCATTCGAACATTTAACGCCCGTTTTTCCATCAGAAAAATTCAAGTTGGCAGAAAAACAAAGCACGATTTCAACACGAATAATCGATTTGTTTTCACCAATAGGAAAAGGACAACGTGGAATGATTGTGGCACAACCCAAAACCGGTAAAACGATGTTGCTTAAGGAAATTGCCAATGCGATTGCGGCAAATCACCCTGAAGTATATTTGATTGTTTTATTGATAGACGAGCGCCCGGAAGAGGTTACGGACATGCAACGAAGTGTGCGTGGAGAAGTAATCGCGTCCACTTTTGACAGAGAACCGCAAGAGCATGTAAAAATTGCAAATATCGTTCTGGAAAAAGCAAAACGATTGGTAGAATGTGGTCACGATGTAGTAATTCTTTTAGATTCTATCACACGTTTGGCCAGAGCATATAATACAGTTCAGCCTGCTTCAGGTAAAGTATTGAGTGGTGGTGTGGATGCCAATGCATTGCAAAAACCAAAACGTTTCTTTGGAGCTGCCCGTAATGTTGAAAATGGTGGTTCATTAAGTATTATTGCTACTGCATTAACTGAAACAGGTTCAAAAATGGACGAAGTTATTTTCGAAGAATTTAAAGGAACCGGTAACATGGAATTACAATTGGATAGAAAAATTGCCAACAAACGTATTTTCCCAGCAATCGATTTGACTTCTTCAAGTACACGACGTGACGATATGTTATTGGATCAAAAAACATTGCAAAGAATGTGGATTATGAGAAAATACCTTTCGGATATGAATCCGGTAGAAGCTATGGATTTCATTAATGATCGTTTCAAAAAGACGAAGAATAATGAAGAGTTTTTAATCTCGATGAATGATTAATAAAAGAGTAAAGTTGCCAAAGATTTAACGGGATAAAAAACAAATCGGAACAGAATTAATTCTGTTCCGATTTATTTTTTTTTACTATTTTGAGTTTAATTTTATTGATGTGCTTTGTTCTAAGTTGCTTAATAATGAAGTAATACATTTTGATCTCTTCTCCTAATTTTTGAATGCTTTGATAGTAAGAATCTTTCCCAAATCTTCAGATTTTTAGTTTATCATTTTAAGCAAGTTCACGTCTTTATAACCAATGATCTAGATAATTATTTCCATGAATACTGTATCATCAGTAGAGTTCAGTTTTGTAAAAGACCAGTTTAAATTCTTTTACTAGTAAGCTATTGAACGTCTCGTTATAAGTTTATTATGAAATGATGTATTTATTCTTTCTTTTTTGTTACGTACTTCTTTCATTCATTATCCAGATTTTCATTAAAAGCGGAGGGAAGTAGCGTAGGGATGAATTTGATTAAAATAGGCAATAATAAACTACCGCCGGGAAGTAAAAATATAGTCAAAGAAGGAATGGTTTTGCAAATTTCCAATAGTTGTTTTTTGACTTTTTTCTTTTCTTTTTCGTCCAAATCTCGTCTGGTAGAGTAGGCTAGTAACACCATTAATTCCTTGCTTTGCTCAATTTCCTTGATTAGTCGTTTTTTATTTCGGCTTATTAGTGTAACAACGCTTTGAGTGGTTTGGTCGTAAAAATGTTTTACAGGATTTGAATAATTAAAATACGGTATTTCTTTTTTATGTTTAGAAATGAATTCGTTGGTAGTGAAAATACTTTCGCCAACAAAAGAATCTGGGACAGATAAAATCTCAGCTAACGAATGCAAAAAATATTTCTCGTCGTTTTCTATTTTTCCATCGCTCCACAAAGCCATTCCAGCAATATCTATCAAATAATATTGCTCTAATTCATTTGTAAAGTAAGCCAATTGTAACGTTTCTAGACTCTGAACAGAAACTTTGGAGAATTTGCTGTAGCGTATCGAGGCTTCAAAAAGTTTAATTAACAAATCATCGTATTGTGATTTTTCTAACTTGATTTTTAACGCAAGTGTCACAATATTGACAACCGTTTCTTCAATTTTTTTCAGATATTTTTCCGGAATTATTCCATGTACCAAATATTGGCGAAAAGCAAGCACGTCAATGAATAATAATGCGTTAGTCACCAAATGGGAGAAACTTTTGCTTATGATGCTGTCATTGGTTTGAACACGTTCATCAATTATTTTTTCTAAATTTAAAGCAGGGGAATATTTTGGAAGAATTTTTTTAAATAAATTAAATCCCTGAGGATTCATTTGATTGTAAAAAGTATTTGCTTGTTTGATGAAATTCTCAGGACTGATATCTTCGTTAGTCAAACAAAAAACTTGGTATAAAGTATTTAAAAGTGCGACTTTTGAAATCTCTTCTTTGAACCAACCTTTCGTTTCTATAGCTGTCACAGTATCAAATCCTATGATATGACCGTAAATAAAACCAGTATTTCTTACCTTTTGATAAAATGTATCGGCAGTTTTAGAAACTGTTCCTTTTGAAAATTTTTGTTCACTAAAAAATTTGTCTATCCAACCTGATGCCGAAGGGTTAATCATTGCTTTAATTTGAAGTTACAAAGCTATGTTTTTTTATGGTAGTTTTAACTGGAGTATTCTTGTTTAACACAGATACTACAATTAATTAGCATTGTTTTTCTGGTTTTATACTGGATAAATTAAATTGTTATCATTTTTGATTAAAAACACTTGCAGTCGGTTACTATATTTTAGAGTAAGTAATGAAAATTTCTTATTGTAAAAATGATATCTTGACATCTAAAAGGTGCAATAAAGGACAAAGCCCTGAATTATGAATAAACAGGGCTTTGATAAGTATTTAAGAATTGAATAAAGTTTCAGCGGCTTCCCAATTGACTACATTCCAAAAAGAAGCAATATAATCCGCTCTTCGATTTTGATTTTTAAGATAATAAGCATGTTCCCATACATCTAACGCTAAAACCGGTTTCCCTTTCAGTCCTTTTCCTCGCAATCGCATCAAAGGATTGTCTTGGTTTGCTGTTGAACCTATAACTAATTTTCCATCTTGAACCACTAACCAAGCCCAACCGGAACCAAATCGTTTCATTGAAGCATCACTAAATTGCTTTTTGAATTCATCAAAAGAACCAAAATCAGTCACTATCGCATCCCCTAATTTCCCTTTTGGAGCACCACCGCCATTTGGTGTCATTAAACTCCAAAATAAACTATGATTGTAATGCCCGCCACCATTATTACGAATCGCTTCAGGAAATTTCGACATTTTTTCAAAGATACTTTCCAATGATTTAGAATGTTCCACTAAGTTTTTGTCCAAGGTTTCTATGGCTTTATTCAAATTCGTCACATAGGCTTGATGATGTTTACCATGATGAATTTCCATTGTGGCTTTATCAATATGTGGCTCTAAAGCATCATAAGCATAAGGTAATTTTGGAAGGCTGTATATTCCTTGAAAGCTGTCAGTTTCTGATTCTATGACTTGGTTATCAGTTTTCAACGTGTTTTCAGCCGCTAATACTGAATTAAATAGGCTAGAACCTATAATTGTTCCTGTTGAAAGTATTGCTGTTTGTTTTAAAAAATTTCTTCGTGTATTGTTATTTTCCATCGGTTTAAAATTTATCCTAAAAAGGTTATTAAAATAGAACATAAATTTAAACATTAAATGATAGGTATGGGTTAATAAAGACTTAAAATTTGCTTAGTTTTTTGTTTGCAATCTTGTAAAAAGAAACAAATGGTATGGGAATTTTATAAAATCTATTTCTATTTGGTAAATAATATCTTTGTAATTTTGAAAGCAATGGCATAGAAAATAATACCATGTTTCTACAATACTTTTAATCAATAAAAAGAAGGATTAGATGTAGTTTTTTGATTAAAAAAAATAATAAAATAGTTACAAAAATGAAACACAAAGAAATAGCAGTTTTAAGTTGGGGTTTACTAAAGCGAACTTACAATGAATTTGATGATGATAACGGGTTTAAGTTAAGTGCGTCACTATCCTATTATACCATCTTTTCATTGCCTCCGCTATTAATTATCATCTTGTCGATTTTTAGTTTTTTCTTTGGAAGAGAAGCCGTTACCGGAAGATTTTTTGGACAAATTAATGGAATGGTTGGAAACGAAGCTGCTATCCAAATTCAGGAAACAATCAAAAATATTGAATTGTCTGATAGCGTTACATTTGCAACAATAATTGGAGGAATTATGCTATTGGTAGGAGCTTCTGGTGTATTTGCCGAAATACAAAGCTCGATTAATTCTATTTGGGGATTAAAAGCAAAACCGAACAAAGGAATTGTGAAATTTGTCCAAAACAGACTAATGTCGTTTTCTATGATTGCTTCGGTTGGGTTTTTATTAATGGTGAGTTTAATGGTTAATACCGTAATGGATGTAGTCAATACGCGATTGCTGATTTATTTTCCAGATACAACGGTTTACATATTTTATGTTTTTAATATTTTAATATTATTTGTAACAACGACTATTTTGTTTGCTATTATTTTCAAAACCTTGCCTGATGGCCATATTGCTTGGAAAGATGCCCTAATAGGCTCCAGTTTTACTTCTTTTTTTTTTATGATTGGTAAATTTGCCATTGGTTTTTATTTAGGAAGCTCAACCGTTGCCACTGTTTATGGTGCAGCGGGCTCAGTAATCATTATTTTGATCTGGGTTTACTATTCAGCTATAATCTTATATTTTGGAGCCGAATTCACCAAAGTGTATGCCAATGCCCATGGCAAAAAAATTATTCCAAATGCTTATGCTGTTGGAATAAAAGTAGAGGTTACAGAAATCAAAAAGAAAAAGACTGACGTCATTCCTGACGGAGAAAAATAATAAATATATTTCTAGTATGTAAAACGAGTTCTATATAAATATCAAGTAAAACTAATGAAAAAAATAATTTTGTCACTGACCATTTTTTGTTCTATGCTTGTTTCTTGTAATTCCGTAAAAACTGCTAATACTGAAAAAGCTGTATTACAGGGTGCTTGGGAATTATACTATATATCAGGACCACGGAAAGACTTTTCTAAATTGTATCCAAATGATAAGCCAACTATTACTTTCGATTTGAAAGAAAATAGGGTTTTTGGAAAAAACAGCTGCAACAGTTATTCTGGAACATTGAATGTTGATAAAAATAAAATTAGTTTCAAAGGGCCTATGACAGTTACTAAAATGTTTTGTCCAGGCGAAGGCGAGAATATTTACATGAATACACTGGAAAAGATAGATTCTTACTTTATTTCAGAAGATGGTAAAACTTTAAATTTTATTGGGGGAGATGTAATAACGATGCGTTTTAAAAATAAATAAATAGTAGTATTTTAAGGAAATAAAAAACCGCCTTGTTTTCAGGAACGAGGCGGTTAAAAAAAAACTAAAAACTAATTTTATTAGAAACAATATTTATTTTCTGCTACTAATTTTGTGGTTATTGTTTCTCTTAATCCTACAACATTTGGCATATTCGCGTATTTAGTAAAACGACGTAATCCCATTAACATCATACGTTGTTCATCGCCTTCAGCAAAGGAAATAACACTTTCTTTTCCTTTTTGAGTAACGATATCCACCGCTTTATATAAGTATAATTTTGCCATTGCAATTTGCTCTTGTACTTTGGATTCGCCCTCTTTTTTGGCTAATTTCTCCGTTCTAAGAATAGTACTTTCAGCCATGTAGATTTCGATTAAAATATCTGAAGCTGCCATCAATAACTGTTGGTGTGCATCTAAATCCGGACCGTATTTTTGAACTGCTCCGCCTGCAACCATTAAGAATGCTTTCTTCAATTTTCCAATCATTTCTTTTTCTTCTGCAAATAATTCAGAATAATCAGGAGTATCAAAAGATGGAATTCCCATTAATTCTTCTTGTACTTTTGATGCAGGTCCAAGTAAATCAACATGACCTTTCATGGCTTTTTTAATTAGCATCCCTACAGAAAGCATTCTGTTGATTTCGTTAGTTCCTTCATAAATACGTGCGATACGCGCATCTCTCCAAGCGCTTTCCATCGGAGTGTCTTCAGAGAATCCCATTCCACCAAAGATTTGGATTCCTTCATCAGCACAGTTTTGAATATCTTCAGAAACAGCCACTTTCAGTATTGAGCATTCAATAGCATATTCTTCAACACCTTTCAATTCTGCTTCTTG
Organism: Flavobacterium sp. DSR2-3-3; assembly: GCF_049896585.1. NCBI lineage: Bacteria > Pseudomonadati > Bacteroidota > Flavobacteriia > Flavobacteriales > Flavobacteriaceae > Flavobacterium > Flavobacterium sp. DSR2-3-3. The sequence continues at coordinate 71,080 of NZ_JAFCUP010000007.1, read as the reverse complement.
ATGTGAAACACCTTCAGCTTCACGAGCTGCGATTCGATCTTCAATATCTTTGGCAGCACGATAAGAAGCACTTTCTCCAGCATAACAACTGGTAGCCATTTCTGCTAATTTTGAACGAATCGCACCAAACTGAGAAATAGCTGTATTAAACTGAATTCTTTCATTAGCATACTGTACCGAACTTGTAATCACTCTTCTTTGTGCGTCCAAACAAGCTGCTGCCAATTTGATACGACCCACATTCAAAGCATTCATTGCAATTTTGAAACCGTTTCCTCTTTCTGACAACATGTTTTCAACAGGAACTTTTGTTTCATTAAAGAAAACCTGACGCGTAGAAGAAGCACGAATTCCTAATTTATGCTCTTCTTCACCCATTGAAATTCCGTTATCAGGAGTATTTTCAAGGATAAAACCAGTAATATTTTTATCATCACCAATACGGGCAAAAACAATAAATAAAGAACAAAATCCAGCATTCGAAATCCACATTTTTTGTCCTGTGATTTTGTAATGTGTTCCATCTTCAGATAAAACGGCTTTTGTTTTTCCGGAATTAGCATCAGATCCTGCGCCTGGTTCTGTCAAGCAATACGCTCCAAACCATTCACCAGAAGCTAATTTAGGAACGTATTTTTGTTTTTGTTCTTCTGTTCCGTATAAAGTGATTGGCATAGTCCCAATTCCGGTATGTGCTCCAAAAGCAGTTGAGAATGAGCCCGTTGCCCCCGAAATATAATCACAAACCAACATCGTCGACACAAAACCCATTCCTAATCCACCATACGCTTCAGGAACAGCAACTCCTAAAAGTCCTAAATCCCCTGCTTTTTTCATGGTTTCTTGTGTGTACGCATAATCCTTTTTCTCAAAACGATCTTTGTGCGCCCACAATTCTTTGTCTACAAACTCTGTTACAGAGTCACGCATCATTAATTGCTCTTCTGAAAAATCCTCTGGAGTGAAGATATCTTCGCACTTTGTTTCTTTAACTAGGAATTGACCTCCTCTTGTTTTGTCGCTCATGACTTTGTTATTTTAAATTTTGAATTTTGAATTTTAAATTTTAAATTATTTTATAGTGTCTTCCTGAGAAGTTTTAATAATTTTTGTGATTATATTTAATATGTGTTCAATTTCAATTAAATAATTTGATACCGAAATTGTTGTCATGGTAAATCTGTCTAAGTAACGCAACCAATATTCAGTTTCTCTCGCTTCTTTAGCAGCTATTGCTATTTTATGAATAAAATCTTTTCTTGACTGGGCTGCTGTAGCTTCTTCCGCATTAGCTCCAATACTTGTTACAGATCTTAATATTTGTTTTTAAATAATGAATTCATTTTCTTTTTTAAGCTGAGTGAAAAGATTTACAATTGACAATGCAAAATCAAATGTTTTGCTAGCAATTATATTTTCTTTCATTATTTTAAAATTTAAAATTCATCATTTAAAATAAAATTACAGCAGCTCATAAATCCCCGCACTTCCTTGTCCAGTTCCAACGCACATACTCACAATTCCGTATTTGCTGCCTCTGCGTTGCATCTCATCAAATAATTGAACAGATAATTTTGCTCCGGTACAACCTAGTGGGTGTCCTAACGCAATCGCGCCACCATTGACATTGATAATATCCGGGTTTAGGTTTAGTTCTCTCGTTACGGCCAATGCTTGTGATGCAAAAGCTTCATTCAATTCGATTAAATCAATATCATTCAATGTTAATCCGGCTTGTTTTAATGCTTTTGGAATCGCTTTTACAGGTCCAATTCCCATAATTCTTGGTTCCACTCCAGCCGAAGCGAAGTTTACCAAACGGGCGATAGGAGTAAGGTTCAATTCTTTTACCATTTCTTCGCTCATGATTAGAACAAATGCTGCTCCATCACTCATTTGAGAAGAGTTTCCAGCAGTTACACTTCCATTAGCTTCAAAAACTGGTTTTAAACCTGCCAAAGCTTCTACAGAAGTTCCTGCTCTGGGACCTTCGTCTTTATTTACGATGTAAGATTTTGTTTCTTTTTTACCGTTCTCGTTGATAAATGTTTGTTCTACCGTAATAGGAACAATTTGTTTGTCAAATTTACCGTCGGCTTGCGCTTTCAAGGCTTTCATGTGTGAGTTATAAGCAAACTCATCTTGGTCGGCACGAGATACATTATATTGTTTGGCAACCGCTTCTGCGGTTAATCCCATTCCCCAATAGTAATCTTCGTTTCCAGCTTTTGCAACAGCATAATCCGGAGTCGGTTTGTAGCCTCCCATCGGAATAAAACTCATGCTTTCAGCACCACCAGCAATAATACAATCTGCCATTCCAGACTGGATTTTGGCTGTAGCCATCCCGATTGTCTCTAATCCTGACGCGCAATAACGGTTAACAGTAACACCGGGAACATCTTCGATTTTTAATCCCATCAAAGAGATCAATCGTCCCACGTTTAGTCCTTGTTCCGCTTCCGGCATCGCATTTCCTACCATCACGTCGTCAATACGCTTTTTGTCGAAATCAGGCAACTCATTCATCATAAACTGAATCGTTTCTGCTGCCAATTCATCAGGACGTTTAAATCTAAACACACCTTTTGGGGCTTTCCCCACTGCTGTTCTGTATGCTTTTACTATATAGGCTGTTTTCATAACTATTATTTTGAATTTTGAATTATAAACTTTTGATGAAGCTCATTCCTAATTTATAATTCCTAATTTTTACTTTAAAATTAATTTCTCAACGGTTTCCCTTTGGTTAACATAAATTGGATTCTCTCCAATGTTTTTCTTTCTGTACAAAGTGACAAGAAAGCTTCACGTTCCAAATCCAATAAATATTGTTCGGTTACTAAAGTTGGTTCGGACAAATCACCACCAGCCATAACATAAGCCAGTTTGTTAGCGATTTTTTTGTCGTGTTCCGAGATGTATTTTCCGGCTTCCATTTGATCAGTTCCCACTAAGAACATTCCTAACGCTTGTTTTCCAAGAACTTTTACATCGCTTCTGCGAATTGGTTGTGTGTAACCTGCTTCGGCCATCAGTAGTGCGTGTTTTTTTGCTTCGGCAATCTGACGGTCTTTATTCACTACAATAATATCTTTCCCTTGTTGTAATAGTCCGGTATCAAAAGCTTCGTAACCTGAAGTAGACACTTTTGCCATAGCGATAGTCAAGAAATATTCTTGCAATACATTCAATTCCACATCATTTTTATGGAATAAATCTGCTGCACGCAATGCCATTTCTTTCGATCCGCCACCACCGGGAATTACTCCAACACCAAATTCCACTAATCCCATATACGTTTCCGCTGCCGCAACTACTTTATCGGCATGCAAACTCATTTCGCAACCACCGCCAAAAGTCATTCCGTGTGGCGCAACCACAACTGGAATTCCAGAGTATCTCACGCGCATCATCGTGTCTTGGAACATTTTGATAGCCATATTCAACTCATCATACTCTTGCTCAACCGCCATCATAAAAATCATTCCAATATTAGCACCAACAGAGAAATTTGCTGCTTGATTTCCAATTACCAAACCCTGATATTCTTTTTCAGATAAATCAATTGCTTTATTGATAGCGGCCAAAACATCACCACCGATTGTATTCATTTTAGATTGGAATTCTAAATTCAAGATTCCGTCTCCCAAGTCTTGTATAATTGCACCGCTGTTGCTCCACACTTTTTTGCTTTCGCGTATGTTGTTCAGGATAATAAAGGCATCCTGACCCGGAACTTTAACTTGTGATTTTGTTGGGATATTGTAGAAAAAAGTTGCTCCTTCTTTAATAGAATAAAAACTAGAACTTCCGGAAGCCAACATTTCATTTACCCAAGCAGCCGGTTCAAGACCTTCTACTTTCATGATTTCGATTCCTTTTTCGACACCTATGGCATCCCAAATTTCGAATGGACCATTTTCCCATCCGAAACCGGCTTTCATCGCATCGTCAATTTTATATAATTCATCTGAGATTTCAGGAATTCTGTTCGAAACATAAGCAAACATTCCAGCAAAACTTTTTCTGTAGAATTCTCCTGCTTTGTCTTTGCCTTTCACCAGAACTTTAAAACGGTCAATAGGTTTATCAATCGTTTTTGTCAGTTCCAAAGTGGCAAAAGAAGCTCTTTTAGCCGGACGGTATTCTAAAGTGTCTAAATCCAAAGACAAAATATCCTTGTCTACTTTTTTATAAAAACCTTGACCAGTTTTGCTGCCCAACCATTTGTTTTCCATCATTTTGTTGACGAAATCAGGAAGCTTGAACAATTCGTGTTGTTCGTCATTAGGGCAGTTTTCATAGATTCCGTTGGCAACATGCACCAAAGTATCCAATCCAACAACATCTACCGTTCTAAAAGTAGCCGATTTTGGTCTTCCAATAACCGGACCAGTCAATTTATCGACCTCTTCAATCGTTAGCCCCATTTCTTTAACCAGATGAAACAAACTTTGAATACCATAAATCCCAATGCGGTTCCCAATAAATGCTGGAGTATCTTTGGCCACGACCGAAGTTTTCCCCAGGAATTTAGAACCGTAATCCGTAAGGAAATCTAAAACTTCCGTTGCCGTTTGCGGGCCAGGAATGATTTCGAATAATTTTAAATAACGCGCAGGGTTAAAAAAGTGTGTTCCACAGAAATGCTTTTGAAAATCCTCGCTTCGTCCTTCACTCATAAAATGAATTGGAATTCCAGACGTGTTGGAGGTTACTAAAGTTCCTGGTTTCCTAAATTTTTCTATTTGTTCAAAAACCATTTTTTTGATATCCAAACGTTCCACCACAACCTCAATAATCCAATCGGCAGTAGCGATTTTCGCCATGTCATCACTTGTATTTCCAGTGGAAATTCTGCTGGCAAATTTCTGATTGTAGATAGGAGAGGGCTTCGATTTTAATGAGTTAGCCAAATGCTCGTTCACTAATCGGTTTCTTACAATTTTGCTTTCTAAAGTAAGTCCTTTTTTGGCTTCTGCGTCGGTAAGTTCTCTTGGAACAATGTCCAACAGTAAGACTTCAACTCCAATGTTAGCAAAATGACAGGCAATTCCTGAACCCATAATTCCGGATCCAATTACTGCAACTTTTTTAATTGTGCGTTTCATATAAATAATATTTGTTTTACATTAGAAAACAACAGCGCTATTTTATTGATGGGAATCAATTTTAGCGGTATCATTCTCCGTTTTTTCAGTTTGTTCCGCCAGTTCGCTGACGCTCGTATGTGTAAATATATTTTTGTCTTGAATTAATTCATTGATGGTTTCCGCTACTTCTATAAAGTGCTGCAGTTTCTCTGCCGAAATAGTTTGTTTCACCGTTTCATTAAATTTCAACACGGTATTTTTTGATAATTCTCTTTTTTCTTTACCAAAATCCGTCAGGTAAATCAAAACGCCACGGCCATCCACAGGGTTTTTCTTGCGAATGATTAATCCTTTTTCCTCCATAGATTTCAGGGTTCTGGTCAGGCTAGTAGCTTCCATTCCCATTTTTGGACCTAAAGAGGTCGATGGCGTTCCACCTTCCTTATCAATACTCAATAAAGCGAAACCAGTAGCCATGCTCGCATCGTATTTCGACGCTTCTTCATTATACATTCTGGCCACTGCTTGCCAGGTGGCACGTAAAATATAATCTATCGTTTTATCTTTCATAAGTAACTATATCGATTTCAAATATAATAAAAAATACTATGCATGCATAATATATTAAAATATTTTTTTGTTAAAAAGCATTAAATATAAAAAATCCCCGCTGAAAAAGAGGAGATTATACCGTTTATTAAGAGTAATTAAATTTTTGGGGCGTATCCCTGCGGGTCGGGCTGTGCGTTGTATCTTTTATAAATTCCCAATCCCGAGGCTTCGGGATGGGGATTTATAAAAGGATGCCACTTCCATCCCTTACGCGAATTCTGCTAAGGAGAATGATTGGGGATTGCAGTTAAATTGGTGGATTATGGGTCTACGTAATTGTAAGTAGTTTATTATAGTTATATTTGAGGGAATAAAAGCGACCATATTTAATAGGAATGTAAAAATAATTAATTGAATTGTCGATTTAACATATGAACAATTGTTTTTTTAAGGAATGATTGCCTAGAGCTTTAGAATATTCAAATGATTTATTATATTTTTGTTCAATAAAAAATAGTAATGGCAGCAGCAGACCAAATAAAATCTTTGATTAAGTCTTTTGGAGATGATGATGAAAGTCGTTTCTTTTCAATTGCTTTGCAAATTGCTGCTACCGAAGCCAAGCAAGGCCATACTACATTTGCTCAAGAATTAAAGAAATTAATTGACCAAGCAAAAAAAGAAAGGTCTGTAAATATAATTCAGCAAAAAGCTCTTCCATTAAATTTACCAAAAAGAGAGTTACAAGAATTGATAGAGGTTTTTCAACCAAAAATTAATTTAAGTGATATGGTTTTGGATGAGAATATTAAGGAGACACTTTACAAAGTAATTAAAGAACAAGAAAAGTGGCAACTTTTAAAAGCTCATAATCTAGAACCAAAACGTAAATTATTGTTGACAGGCGCGCCTGGAACTGGTAAAACAATGACTGCACAAGCAATCGCTGGGGAATTAGGGATTACTGTTTTTATAATAAGATTAGATGGATTAATGTCTAAATATTTAGGGGAATCTATAGCCAAACTAAGATTGATTTTTGATGCTATGAATGACCAAAGAGCAGTTTATCTTTTTGATGAATTTGATTCTATAGGGTCGCATAGGAATCAAAATCAAGATGTTGGAGAAATAAAAAGAGTTTTAAATTCATTCTTAATAAATATTGAAAAGGATCAAAGTAATAGTATTATAATTGCTGCAACTAATTTGCCGGAATCACTAGATAAAGCCCTTTTTAGAAGATTTGACGAAATCTTAGAGTATCCTTTACCAGACGAAAACAACATAATTGAAATAATCAAAAAAAATACAAAAGCATATTCTTTTTCGACAAAAGTTGATTATAAAATCCTTTCAAGATTAGCTTTAGGTCTAAATTATTCTGAAATTGTGAGAATATGTAACGATACAATTAAGGAGATGATTCTTAATGACTTGGATAAATTGGAAATAGCAACATTAAAAAAATTATTAAAATTGAGAAATGTTGTAAATGAAAAATAAACCACATATTTCATTTGAAGGTAATTACAATAAAAACCCTTATAAAACTCCAAAATTAGCACCTATTTCTCCTCTTCCAATAACAAGAGATAGGTCACATGGGAACTATCTACTGGGTGAAATTGAGAAAATAAAGAAAATATTTGATATTCATGTAATTGAAAATACGGATTTAATTATTGATAATGCAGTATATATCGAATTCATTTCTGAATGGGGAACAAAATTTGAGTTTGATAAATTTGACAAAGATGGAATAAGAAGTAATAAAGTCCTTTTCCAACTCCTAAAAATTGAAATTGAAGAACGAGAAATTGATACTAACAAAGAATATAGGTATTCCTTGGTAGTTGTTGTAAATGAAAATGGAATTTCTGAATTCATAAAAAAAATAAAACAATTTCTTGATCCAACTAAAGATTCTGAAAAAGGGAATTTTAAAAACCAAGCTTTATTAAACAATATTAGCCGAATCGAAATAGCTACTTTAAAATCTTTTTGGGTTGATGAGTCTCAAATACCTTTTCCTACTAAGAATGAAAATATTTGGTGGGAAGTTTGGTTTAGAAAATCAGAAAAGAATGAAGATAAATTAAAAGATGTATATAATAATTTGGAAATAATAGGTTGTCAAATAGGTCAATCACAAATAGAATTAGCCGAATATATTGTCAAATTAGTCAAGGGCACTTCAAAACAACTTTCTGCTTCCTTATTATTACTTGATAATTTAGCCGAATTGAGAAAACCTCAAGAAATTTCAAGCTTCATTACACATAAAGATGTTAATTTCGAAACAAAGAAAGAATATTTAGATGACTTAATAAGTAGGACTGTTAATAATCTTGACGAAAATAGTGTATTAATATGTTTACTAGATTCTGGGGTAAATAATATGCATTCTTTATTGAAAGATTTTATTCCGGATGAAAATCTCTATACTTTTAATGAGTCATGGGGAAAACAAGACGATATTAATCATGGTACTGGTGTGGCTGGATTGACATTGTATGGTGATTTAACGGATGCATTAAGTACTTCGAATACTATACAACTTTTTCATGGTTTGGAATCTTTTAAAATAATTACTTCCAAAAGTAAAAATGATCCTGAATTATATGGTGCAATTACAGAAAGTGGTGTAAGTACGCCTCAAATTTATAAACCATCGAATTTAAGAGTATTCTGTATGACAATTACAGATATCAATACAAGATTTAATGGTCGCCCTTCGTCATGGTCATCTGCGGTTGATAATATTTGTTATGGTAATGAATTAGGACAGCAATTGTTTATCATAAGTGGCGGGAATGTTGTAATAAAAAAACATAGTGATTACCCAACAATTAATGAAACAGAATGTATTCATGATCCTGCTCAAGCATACAATGCTTTAACAATTGGTACTTATACAAGAAAAGATAAAATTGATATTTCAACTGGATATAGACCACTAGCTGAGAATGGTGGTATGTCTCCAAGTAATTCAACTTCACTTTTATTTGACAAAACTTGGCCAAATAAACCCGATTTAGTTTTTGAAGGAGGAAATAGATCTACAGATGGATTTTATACTTCTGACCATTCAGAATTAAGATTGTTAACTACCGATGCAGATTTTGCAAATGATATGTTTATGCCTTTTGGAGACACTAGTGGAGCGGCAGCTTTGGCTTCAAAAATGGCTGCTGAATTAAGGACATTGTATCCAAATTATTGGGTCGAGACTATACGAGGTTTGATGGTGCATTCTGCTGATTGGACAGACACAATGAAACGAAACATTCTTAAAAAAAATCGTTTAAGAACAGTTGGTTATGGTGTGCCAAATATCGAAAAAGCAATGCATAGTGTCGAAAATTCTTTGACATTAATTGCAGAAAGAGAAATTCAACCATATAAATACGAAAATTCAAGAGGTAAATATAATGAATATCATTTATTCAATCTACCATGGCCAATTGAAGCTTTAGAAAGTTTAGAAGAAAAATCAGTTAAGATGATTGTTACTTTATCTTATTTTATTGAGCCAAATCCAGGAAGTAGAAGACTAGCTACACATTATTCGTATCATTCACATCAGTTAGATTTTGAATTAATTAAACGAAATGAATTTATCGAAGATTTTCAAATAAGAATTTCAAAACCAGAAGATGAAAAAAAAGAAAATAAACCTTCTAGAACAGGTGTTAGTTGGGAAATAGGTAATACAATAAGTTCAAAAGGATCTTTAAGAAAGGATTTTATTATAGCAACTGGTCGTGAAATATCAGAAAGAAATATTTTAGCTGTTTACCCTAGAAATGGTTGGTACAAAAATTTAAAAAGACAAAATAAATTTAATAAAAAAGTACGCTATAGTTTAATTGTTAGCTTAGAGACTGAAGAAATAGATGTCGATTTATATACACCAGTATTGAATCAGGTGACTATTTCTGTTTAAGATCTAAAGGAGGATTAATTAATACCTATACTAATAATAATACAAAACCACGAAAATCAATTCGTGGTTTTTTATATACTAAATATTTTTTCTAAGACTTCTTTAACTCACCATTATCCACATCTTTCAAGAATTTAATAACTCCTGGGAAATAGGTTTTTGGGTCGTCGTATTGCGAAAGATGGCTTCCGTTAGGGCAAAATAAGAAACTTCCGTTTTGTACTTCTTTAGACATCCATTCCATGTGTTTGGGATCCATAGTGTCATATTTGGCGCCAATAACCAGAGTGGGAACGCTAATTGTTTTGAGTCTGGCGGTGACATCCCAATTCTTTAAAGAAGCATTTCCTGTAATTCCAAATTCACTTGGCCCTTGCATATAAACATACACATTTGGGTTGATGTGTTTGAAAGTTCTGTTTATGGATTCTGGCCATTGATCAACAGGCATTCTTAAAATGTGTTCCGTGTAATAATATTTAAAAAGCAGTTCGGTGTATTTTGGATTGGTGTAATCTTTATTTTTTTCAAATGTTTTTATTTGATTAAAAACTGCTTTTGGAAGTTTTGGACCCAGTACTTCTTCTGCATATTTGTTGTAAGCAGGTGCGCTGGCCATCATATTCGAAATAATCAAGCCTTTCAGGTTTTTTTGATATTTCAAAGCGTATTCCATTGCTAGTATTCCACCCCAAGATTGTCCCATCAGATAAAAATTGGAACTGTCCAATCCTAACGCAATGCGTACTTGCTCGACTTCCTCAACAAAACGATCGTTAGTCCACAGACTGTTGTCATTGGGTTGGTCGCTGTAATAGGATCCTAACTGGTCGTAATAAATGTATTCAATACTTTCGTTGGGGAAATAACCGTCAAATGCCTCGTATAATTCATGTGTCAAACCGGGACCGCCGTGCAGCAACAACACTTTAATTTTAGGATTGTTGCCCACTCGTTTGGTCCAAACTTTAAACGTGCCTTTTGGCGTTTTTATCGGAATCATTTTGATGCCGCCAGTGAGTTGGTCGTCCCGTTTAGAAAAGTCTAAATAATTTGCTTTTACGGAATCTTCCTTTGATTTTTCCTGACAATTAGAAAAAATGAATACACTAATAAAGGAGCAAATCAAGACTTTTAGTTTCATAACGATCGGTTTTATAACGGCTAGTTGTATATTTTATGGAATAAATCAATGTATTTTTCCATTACTATTTTTCGTTTCAGTTTCAATGTAGGCGTTAACTGTCCGCCTTCCACAGACCATAAATCTGGTGTGAGCTCAAAACGTTTTATCTTTTCCCAATTTCCGAATTTTTCATTCAGGTTGTCAATTTCCACCTGAATTCTTTCGATTACTTTTTCGTTGGCAATTATTTCTTCATTGCTTTTTCCAATGTCGATTCCGTGAATAATGGCCCATTCTTTAATAAAGTCAAAACTTGGCTGAATAAAGGCTGCCGGCATTTTTTGTCCGTCGCCAATAACCATGATTTGTTCAATGAAACGCGATTGTTTCATTGTATTTTCGATTAATTGTGGTGCTATATATTTTCCTCCGGAGGTTTTAAACATTTCTTTCTTTCTATCGGTGATTTTCAAGAATCCGTCTTCGTCAAAAATCCCAATATCTCCCGTGTGGAAAAACCCGTTTGTAATTACTTCGTTTGTTAATTTTTCGTCTTTGTAATAACCCAGCATTACGTTAGGTCCTTTGCAAAGGATTTCACCGTCCTCGGCAATAATAACTTGCACATTGTCGATTACTTTACCTACAGTTCCCACTCTAAAACCACCATTTCTAATGTCATTTACCGAGATTACTGGAGAGGTTTCAGTCAATCCATATCCTTCCATAACCGGGATTTCAGCAGCGGCAAAAATTCGGGCTAATCGCGGTTGCAAAGCAGCGCTTCCAGAAACCATTAAATCTAAATTTCCACCCAAACCTTCTTTCCATTTGCTGAAAATCAGTTTGCGGGCAATTTTAAGTTGGAACTCATACCAAAATCCATTTTTGCCATACGGCTCATAAATTAAACCTAAGTCAATTGCCCAAAAGAATAATTTCTTTTTGATGCCGGTTAATTCTGTTCCTTTGGCGTAGATTTTATCATATACTTTCTCCAGAAGTCGCGGAACGGCTGTGATTACAGTTGGTTTCACTTCCTTAATGTTATCACTGATTTTTTCAATGGATTCTCCAAAATAAATCGAAACACCATAATATTGGTATAAATACAAAATCATTCTCTCAAAAATATGACAGATAGGTAGGAAACTTAAAGCACGGCTTTTTCCGGCTAGAAAAGGAATTCTCGGAGCGCTGTCCAATACATTCGATACAATGTTTTTGTGCGAAAGCATAACGCCTTTTGGTCTACCTGTTGTTCCGGAAGTATAAATAATAGTTGCTAAATCTTCGGTTTTTACGTTGTTTTTGCGTTGTTCCACTTCATCTTGGTTTCCGGTGTCTACACCAAGAACCAACAAATCATTCCAGTTGGTGCAGCCTTCTATTTCGTTGAAAGAGTATACTTCTTTTAGCGTAGTGACTTTGTGTTTGATTAGGTTTACTTTTCGAAGTACTTCGGCATCCGAAACGAAACAATAAATGGAACCGGAATGGTTCAGGATATATTCGTAATCTTCTTCGGAAATAGTTGGGTAAATGGGAACAGTCTGTGCTCCGGTTTGCAGTATACCGATGTCCATAACATTCCATTCTGTTCTGTTATTAGATGAAATGATGGCAATTTTATCGTCTTTTTGAATACCCAATCGAAGTAATGCTCTAGATATGGCGTTCGCTTTAGCTATATATTCTTGGGTCGATGTTTTTATCCAGACACCGTTCTGTTTGCTTACTAAAGCATCCGGAATGGAATTGTATTTTTCTTGCTGATAATAGGGAAAATCAAAGAGGCGGGTGATATTTATCATTATGGAAATATTGGATTTGCTCGCAAATTAAAAAAAAATTAGCGATAAATTTTGTTTTTCAAAAATTAATTGTAAAAATTAAGCGGTTTGCCGAAATCGATTTCTTTAAACAGGGTTTTCGACTAAAATTTATTAATAAAAAACACCAATAGAAGGCACCCACAGTAATTTCTTATCATGATAATTCCTGTTTTTTTTAAAAATAATTTCTCAATCATTTTATCAGATAGTATTGAAATTTATTTAAATAAAATTAACTTTTTATATAATTCATTATCAATAATTTAAATTTAAAGCAGTATTAACGTAAAACAGTATTAAAAATGAAAAAAGCATTACTAACTGTGGTGGTTGTTTTTACTTTCATCACTTGCGCGCAAAAAAAGCGAATGGCACTATTAATATGTTTTCAGTTCAAAATAGCAAGAATTTAGATCAGATAAAAGCTAACGATAAAAAATTAATGGCACAATTTGATAGCACAAATATTGATGTAGTTGGCTACCCTGATTATTTAAACTATGAAATGGAAGATCAAAAAGTAGTACAATCGTGGTGGAATTTTAATATGGACAGAAAATCGGATATTAAAAAAATAGTGATGCCGATACTTTTTATTAACATTTTCAATGATCAGGATTGATTGTTGATGAAACTGCCTTCTTCAGTGAAAACTTATGGAAAAATAAAGGCTACATATTAAAAACTCATTCTTTATAAATCACAAAGCCGAAACAGTTTGTTTCGGCTTTTGATTTTGTTGTTACTACCGGAAGTAAATTTTCCAGCTAACTAAATTATTCCAAATGGCTTTTATATCGATTTTATAAGATAGGCGTTGTCTTTTTTTTATGACTAAACAACGAGTTTTGACACAACTTTTCATTATTTTGATCGTTTGTGTACTGTCAGTGCAGTGCTATGGGCCAGCGCTTCGGCACCTAAATCCCCTTCTTTACTGAAGGTCCACACAAATAACGCTTTTAAAGGATGGTCTTTTCCTATGCTTTCAATTGCTTGTAATGTCAGTTGCTTTGCAATTCCTTTTCTTCTGTATTCTTGTAAAACCAAAGCGGAACAAAGATATAGTGCTTCGTATTTTGTAGCTAATGGTGTCTGCTCGAAGAGTTCTTTTTCCGATATCGTATCATCCAGGAACTGTTGCATTATTTCCAGCGTGGTAGGAATTAGTAAAACCCAAGCTACAGGACCATTCCCATAATTATATTCTTGAACTGTCGCGGGATGTATTCTCATTAATCGCTCGAGCACTTCCTGATTTATATCAAGTTGGGCTGGATCATTTTTAACAGCAAAAACTTCATCAGCCAGTTGTAACATCCGTTCAAAATTGCTTTTAGCCATGTTTTAAAATAGGTTAACTAAAAATCAGCTTGATTTTTGTCTTGATATACTTTTTTGTCGCTCAATCAAACCCTTCAAATTCTTTTCTTTTACTTCGGCTCTATTTTGAATGCAAAAGGCGGTGTGATAAAAGTGCGATTGAAGAAAATTAATTTGCATCGTGTTCCATTCCTCCGAGCTGAGATTAGGATTATAATGCTTCAATTCTAAATAGAGTTTATTCCCTAAATGCTCAAATTGATCAGTCCCTAGATATTCAAGATCAGCGTCCACAAGAATGCACTCTAATTTAGTTTTTGGTTTTTGAGTTATTATTGTGGCTCTTATTATACCAACAATGATTGCAATTTCTTTTTTAGTGTATCCAAATTGCGGTAATTTGTTTTTTGCAAAACGAATGCTTTCTTCTTCGTGTCTCTCACTGCGAGTATTAATAAATCCCCCATCGTGAAACAGTGCGGCAGTTTTTATAAGCAGTATATCATCCTCATTTATTTGCTCTTGCAATGCAATATATTCTGCCATTTTTACCACATACTGTGTATGTCTCCAGTCATGATAAATAAGAAAGGGAGACAATCGCGATTTCAAACAATCCATTACATTATTGTACAATAGATTCCAGTTTTTCATTTGTAAAAGCTTTTAAATTTAGAAATATTTTATTGCAATGAGACGTTTCTTCGGTAGTGAATCTCTATCATAGCTGTTTTATAAATTAATGTTTCTGTTTGTTTCTTAAAATTCCGCCGCTCGCTTCTTTGATATACTGGATAAACATAAAAGCATGCGGATCTAATTTTCTTATTTCATCTTTTATCCGAAGTAATTCGAGCCGTGTAACTATAGTTACAATGATATCGCAGTCGGTTTTAATATCGAAAGTATGCGGTAAATAACCCCGTTCTCCTTTAATTATTGTAATTCCTTTTCCAAATTTTTTTACTATTAAAGTTTTAATGGCTTCACTTTTGGATGAAATGATATTTAATGAAGTGTATTGTTCTAAACCGTGAGCGATATAATCGAGTGATTTTATGGCAGAGAAATACGTAACTATTGAATATAATGCAGTCACGATACCAAAAGACCAAGCAGCCGCCAGAAACAATAAGGTATTCATCGCAAAGATTACTTCTGATACATTAAGCCCGATTTTTCGGGTAGTCAGTAAAGCCAGAATTTCAACACCGTCAGCCGTTGAACCGCTTCGAATGCACAATCCCATCCCGATCCCAATCAGACAACCACCAAATAAGGCAATTAAAAGGCGATCCGTAGTGACGGCATCGATATTAATAAAAGTCATACTTGCTGCAATCAATAAAAAAGTGATCAAACTTTGTATCGCAAACGTTTTTCCCAACAGTGTTTTCCCTAAGAACAAGAAGGGTATATTTAGGCCTAACACAAGAATTCCAAATGGCATTTGTGTGATTTCATGAATTAATATTGAAATACCTATAATCCCTCCATCCAAAAATTTATTGGGTATCATAAATCCCTTAAGTGCCAATGTAATAAATGCAACACCCACTAAATTTAAAACAATATTTTTGGGATGAAATATTTCCTTCCAGTCTATTGGTTGTTGGTCAATATTCATAATCATGAATTTGAATTATAATCCTTTAAATGTACTACTTAATTTTAGAGAATATATTATTATATTTGTCTAATAATTAGATAGTTACCGCATTTTTTATTCTTTGGTTTCCCCAACCATTTTTAAACCGATAGTTTTTTAAAATAGAATTTCCTAACCTTTAAATATAGCAATCATGGCAAAGCCTGTAGTTATCACATTGACGGTGCAAACCGCTAATCTTTTTGGAATGAATGCTCCATCGAAAAATCAAGTTGACAGCTGTTGCGCATTATCGGATGATAATTCTGGAAAATCTTCAAATGGAACTTTAGAAGATTTTAAATCATTTGTGTTTATCGATTATAACGTAAGGTGGGTTGCTGTTTCAAATGATCGTGCCTATTCAGTGGCAATCGACAGTATTGTTTACAAATCGGAGATCAGTGATGTAAATTTCTTCGATAATACTACCATTAGTGGAACAGGTGGAAGATCCGGAAACGCATCCGCCAATGTCAAAAATAATACTAATTTGAGGGGCCAGTTAGATATTTACACAATCAATTTTAGTGTTTATAATTCCGGTAATTCGTTAAAAAGTTTTAGTATTGATCCAAAATTAGCCATAAATCCATAATGGAATTACACTTTTTAAAATATTCTTTTAGAATTTCTCTTTTTGTGTTTTTTTTTCAGGTGAGTATTTTAGCACAAGAGCAAAAAGTCGCGGATAGCCTTGTGAAAATTTATCAGAAAGGGAATCTTTCAAATTATGAAAAATTAGAATTACTTCGGAATTTGTCTTTTAACGAAGTCAACAACCTCAAATTGTCTTTAAAATATGCGGAGGAACTTATCACACTTTCAAAATTAGAAAAAAACTATTTATACCTGCATAGGGGTTATTTTCAAAAGGGGAATAAACTCAGATTAACAGGAGAGTTGAATAAATCTTTGGACGCTTTTTTTAAAAGTGAAGAAGCAGCAACTAAGGTCCAATACGTTATTGGCCAAGGAACCGCATATTCTTCTATTGCAGATGTATATTCAGTGATGGGAAATTCTACAAATGCCCAAAAGTATTACGGTGAAGCAATCAAGTTATTAAGAAAAGCGGATAATCCTGTTGGCTTAGCAACGGCGTTACTCAACGCAGGAGACGAATATTCAAAAAACAAGAAATATGATTTAGCATTGCGCTATTTTAAAGAGTCAGGTGAGATTTTTAAAAAAGCTAATTACTTGAGCGGTACTGCCTACAATTTAGGAAATATAGGGATGGTGTATGCGGAGCAGGGAAGGGATGCTTTGGCAAAGAAGTATATTAGTGAAGCCATAAAAATGCTTGAAGAACTCAAAGATTACTATGCGATTTCAGATTACCTGACTTACATGTCTGATATTTATTTAAAACAAAATGACTGGACTACTGCACTCAACTATGCCCGCAGAAGTCTGGAGTTAGCCCAAAGATATGGGCTGAAAGATCAAATCAGTAATTCCAATCTTAAACTTTCAAAACTGTATCAAAAAGCAGGAAATACGGCTGAATCTTTTAAATATTATAAGAATCACATTGCATACAGGGATAGTGTCACTAACCTCAAATCAGTTCAACAAATGGCTGATTTGCGAACAGATTATGAAGTTTCTCAGAAACAATCGGAAGTCGACTTGCTAAACCAAGGAAAAAAAATGAGTCAGATTATGGCGATTTCTTCTGCTGTTTCAGCGGCACTCGTTTTTTTACTTGCTTTTGGAATGTACAGACGCTATAAATTTATAAAGAAAACCAATGTTATTATTGAAGAGGAAAAGAATCGATCAGATCACCTACTTCTTAATATTCTACCGGAAGAAACAGCTAATGAATTAAAACAAAACGGAAAAGTACTAGCCAAAAAATTTGAATCGGTTACCGTATTATTTACAGATTTCGAGGGATTTACAAATTATGCAGAAAAGCTATCGCCAGAAAGATTAGTAGAAAGTGTAGATTACTATTTTTCGAAATTTGATGAAATTATGGAAAAATATAAATTAGAAAAAATCAAAACAGTTGGTGATTGTTACATGTGCGCGTCAGGATTACCGTTTCCAACAGCAGATCATGCATGTAAAATGGTGCATGCCGCATTTGAAATTGCCGAATTTGTTGCGGATTCTAAAAAGAATAATCCTCTGAATGATACCCGTTTTGAAATTCGTATCGGAATTAATTCCGGTCCGGTCGTGGCGGGAGTAGTTGGAACTAAGAAATTTGCGTACGATATTTGGGGAGACACGGTGAACATAGCGTCGCGCATGGAATCTAATTCACAACCAGGGAAAATTAATATATCTGAGAATACCTATCAGTTGATCAAAGATGCCTTTGATTGTAATTATAGAGGAGAAATTGAAGTAAAAAATAGAGGAATAATGAAAATGTACTTCGTAGATGATTGTAAGCATAAAACAACCTAAAGTAATTTAAAAATAATTCTCTTGTCAAGTTTTTTTACAAGCTGTGAATTTAGCAAATTAATTAAAAAACTATAAAACAGCCACAAGCCGTGTATGTAGTATTTTTGTATTTATTAATTCATAAATTTTGGCATTGATGGAGGAAAAGGAATTGCTCCGCTCAACTTTTAGTTGTTTAAAAGTTAAGCGAATACAATAGGCATCTGTCTTCATCGTTAATGTTCTACTATTTGTTTACTAATTCAAAATATTAGAAAAGCAAAATAATACAGTGCAAATTTTTAGCACGTTAAGACATACAGCAATTCCATCAACAATTTTTTTTAACCCACTCATTAAATACTTAATTATTCTTTTGTTCAGCTGAGCGATTGTTTTAATTAACTAGTTACAAAAGTGGTATTTTTTTTTCATAAATTATTATCAATGTTTGTAATGATTTACATTAAACAAATTTATGTTTTTTTATATGGCGCATTTGTAATTCTGCTGTAAGCAAATAAATCACTTAGCATGGTAAATCAGATAGCACAATTGGATTTAAGTAATTGTTTTTGAATTAAAATAGTGCAAGTGTTAAATAGGTGAAGCTTGGCAATGAATTTATTTAATCATATATCTGGCACAGCTATTGGTAATTTGAATGCTGTAAAATTTAAGTTCACTTATACATTGTAAGTCCCCAAACTGATGTATACAAGCTTGCATTAGTACTTAGAGCCGAAGTTTTGTATTTATGGCTTATACAATATTATTTTCTTTGACGCTCGTGTGCAAAGAGCTCTGGCTTATTCGTTTAAACTAGGCGCAGCTTTTTCGATCTTTTCGTATTTTTTTGAATAGTCCAAAAATTTATTTTTAAAAATCTACGTTGCAAAGTACGTAATCAAGCCTCTGATTTAAATGGATGTTTTCGTTGAAAATGAGAAGTGTAGAAGGTGATTTAAAAAAAAATAAAATTATAATTTAAAGTTCGTGAACGCATTGTTGCTGTGCAATGCAGTTGTTTCCTTTATATCAAATTTTAAGATTGTTTGGTAATAAAAAAGCGCTCCTTATCCAGGAACGCTTTTGTGAAATCTATTTTTCCACTTATTTTTTGTCCATCCATTTTCTGGCATTAACAAAAGCTTCATGCCAAGGTGAAACTTCATCATTTCTATTTTTTGGGTAATGTGCCCAGTTCCATTGGAACGTAGAACGCTCAATGTGCGGCATCATGACCAAATGACGTCCCGTTTTGTCGCAAAGCATGGCAACATCAAAATGAGAGCCGTTTGGATTAGCAGGATAACCTTCATAGGCATATTTAGAAACAATATTATAGTTTTCTTCGCCCATTGGCAAATTGAATTTACCCTCACCATGCGAAACCCAAACTCCAAGCGTGGTTCCTGCTAATGAAGAAAGCATCACCGAATTGTTTTCCTGCACTGTTACCGATGTAAAAATACTTTCGTGTTTATTACTTTCGTTGTGCAACATTTTTCCGTGAATTTCATGCTCCGGATTAATTACCTCCAATTCCATGAACAATTGGCAACCATTACAAATTCCAACAGTTAAGGTGTCGTCTCTTTTAAAGAAATTATCTAAAGCTGTTTTTGCTTTTTCATTGTATAAAAATGCTCCGGCCCAACCTTTGGCAGAACCTAAAACATCAGAATTAGAGAATCCACCAACAGCACCAATAAATTGAATGTCTTCCAAAGTTTCACGACCTGAAATCAAATCGGTCATGTGAACATCTTTTACATCAAAACCGGCTAAGTACATCGCGTTTGCCATTTCGCGTTCCGAATTACTTCCTTTTTCACGGATAATAGCTGCTTTAGGACGCGGTTTAGAATTGTCGATA
Organism: Flavobacterium sp. DSR2-3-3; assembly: GCF_049896585.1. Classification (NCBI taxonomy): domain Bacteria; kingdom Pseudomonadati; phylum Bacteroidota; class Flavobacteriia; order Flavobacteriales; family Flavobacteriaceae; genus Flavobacterium; species Flavobacterium sp. DSR2-3-3. The sequence continues at coordinate 51,266 of NZ_JAFCUP010000007.1, read as the reverse complement.
ACTGGTTTTTTTCCTGTAAAATATGTTGGAAAAGTATACTGTAACGCTTGGTTTTTATAATTGTCAAAACGTGCCTGAGCCGCCCCGTTTTTTGATTGTTTTTGGTCTAATAAAAACGAAGTTTTGAACCAAACATCTCTGTATTTAGCGATGTCTAATGTATAAGGACCAAAATCTAAAGTCGCTTCATTTGTAGCTGTTCCTAATTTGTAATAAGAAACGTTATTGGCGTTTAATTTAGATTCCACTTCAGCATCTGATTTTGCTTGGAAAACAATTCCGATATTTTCAGCAAAAAGGTATTTGATGATGTCTTTTTCTTCGAAAACGGAGAAGTCTATTGTAGCTCCCAAATTCACATCGGCAAAACACATTTCCAGTAAAGTAGTAATCAAACCACCACTTCCAATGTCGTGTCCTGCAAGAATATTGTTGTCTAAAATTAATTCTTGTATTGTATTGAACGCTCTTTTAAAAAATGCAGCGTCTTTAATCGTTGGTACTTCTTTTCCAATAGTATTCAACGTTTGCGCAAACGAAGAACCACCTAATTTGAAATCATCTTGTGACAAATTGATATAATAAATAGAACCGCCGTCTCTTTGTAAAACGGGTTCTACTACTTTTCTAATATCGGTACAATTTCCACCTGCTGAAATAATTACCGTTCCCGGTGCGATTACTTCTTCATTTGGATATTTTTGTTTCATTGAAAGTGAATCTTTTCCTGTTGGAATATTGATTCCCAATTCAATTGCAAAATCAGAACAACCTTGAACTGCTGCATATAAACGCGCATCTTCCCCTTCGTTTTTACAAGCCCACATCCAGTTCGCCGAAAGTGAAATTCCGTCTAAACCATCTTTTATTGGAGCCCAAACGATGTTAGACAATGCTTCTGCAATCGCAGTTCTGCTCCCGGCAACGGGATCAATCAATGCTGCAACAGGAGAGTGACCTAATGAAGTGGCAACTCCTTCTATTCCCTGGTAATCCAAGGCCATTACACCACAATTGTTCAATGGCAATTGCAAAGGTCCTGCGCATTGCTGTTTAGCCACTTTACCACCTACACAACGGTCCACTTTATTGGTCAACCAGTCTTTACAAGCCACTGCTTCCAGTTGAAGGACTTGCTCTAAATACGTGGTGATGTTCTTTTTATCGTATACTAAATCAGTATAATTTCTTTTGATTGTGTTGTCCGTCATTACCACTTTTGGGGAACTTCCAAAAAAGTCTTCCAAAGCGAAATCCATTGGTTTGGCACCTGTTGATTTTGATTCGAAAGTAAAACGGTGATCTCCAGTTACGTCTCCCACTTGATACATCGGAGAACGTTCGCGGTCGGCAATTTTTTGCAATAAATCGATGTTTTCCTTCGAAATAACCAGTCCCATTCTTTCCTGAGATTCGTTACCAATGATTTCTTTTGCCGAAAGGGTAGGATCTCCCACAGGCAATTTGTCTAAATCAATTAATCCACCAGTATCTTCCACTAATTCTGAAAGACAGTTTAAATGTCCGCCAGCGCCGTGATCGTGAATAGAAACAATTGGATTGATATCGCTTTCTACCAAACCACGAATGGCATTGGCAGCACGTTTTTGCATTTCTGGGTTCGAACGTTGAATCGCGTTCAATTCAATTCCTGAACTGAAAGCGCCCGTATCTGCTGAAGAAACTGCAGCTCCACCCATCCCAATTCTATAATTTTCCCCACCAAGAATAACAATTTTATCCCCTGTTTGTGGTTTTTTCTTAATTGCTTGGTCTAATTTTCCGTAACCAATTCCACCCGCTTGCATAATTACTTTGTCGAAACCTAGTTTGCGTGCGTCTTCTTCGTGTTCGAAAGTCAGGATAGAACCTGTAATTAACGGTTGTCCAAATTTATTTCCAAAATCAGAAGCTCCGTTGGAAGCTTTAATCAAAATATCCATTGGGGTTTGATACAACCATTTTCTTTCGGTCATACCGTTTTCCCACGGTCTGTTTTCTTCTAAACGAGAATATGATGTCATGTAGACTGCTGTTCCCGCCATTGGCAAAGAACCTTGTCCACCTGCTAAACGATCCCGAATTTCGCCACCAGAACCCGTTGCAGCTCCGTTGAAAGGCTCAACGGTTGTCGGGAAATTATGTGTCTCTGCTTTTAATGAAATAACCGAATCAAATTCTTTTATTTCGTAAAAATCAGGTTTATCAGCGCTTTTCGGAGCAAACTGTTGTACCCGAGGCCCTTTTACAAAAGCAACGTTGTCTTTGTAAGCCGAAACAATATTATTCGGATTTTCCTGTGATGTTTTCTTGATTAATTTGAATAAAGACGACTCTTTTTCTTCACCATCAATGATGAATTTTCCGTTGAAGATTTTATGGCGACAGTGTTCTGAATTGGCTTGTGAGAAACCAAAAATTTCAGAATCCGTTAATTTTCGTCCTAATTTAATCGCTAAAGTATCCAAATATGCTACTTCTTCCGGACTTAAAGACAATCCTTCTTTTTTGTTGTAAGCAGCAATATCGTCGATATCCAAAATAGCTTCCGGCAAAACATTGATAGTAAAAATGTCTTGATTCAACTCGGCGTATTTTTGCGAAAGCATTGGGTCAAAATCAAAGAAATCAGCGGTTGCTTTGTGAAATTCTTCAATTCTGATGATTCCCGAAACCCCCATATTTTGCGTGATTTCCACAGCATTAGTGCTCCAGGGCGTTATCATTGTGGCGCGAGGACCAACAAAAAAATCCGTCAGTACGGATTTTTCTATTTTATTTGAATCGGCAAAAAGCCAGTTGAGTTTTGAAATGTCTTGAGCCGAAATTTCGTTTTGCGTTTGTACTGCAAAAACAGTTTTGCTTTGGTTTTCAAAGAAATGGATCATTGTTGTGTAGTTTGTTGTATTGCGGTGCAAATTTAGTCAATTAAGATTAAATTTTGGGTATAAAAAAAGCGGCAAATTTGTCGCTTTCCCAATTATTTAATTATTGATTTCTTTATTACCGAATGCGCACCGATGCTAACTCGAACCAAGTACGTTCGTTTTACACTATTTGGTAAAGTAATTCCTAATTTGATACTGTGTTCTACGCTGAAAATTTTCTAACCAATAATAGAATAAATTTCGATAGCATATATTTTATTCGAATTATTGATAAAGAAAGTTCCATTGGGTGGAGTGCGATATCGTTTATATTCAATGCACTATTGGTTTTTGGCACGTTTTCGGCCATGCGACGTCCTAAATTGTTACACGTATCAGAAGTGTAAGAATCCCACTGCGTTGTTTTATTAAAAGTAGTAGTTGGAGAAGTAACGGAAAATTTCCTTCTGATGGTTTGATCCGCTGCGAAGTTTGTCGTTCCGCCGTTAAAAGTTCCTGTGATATCAATTAAATCTTCGTTTTTGAATAAATCTACGGCATCATTTCTGTTAAAAGTCATTGCAGTTTCAGCTGTAAAAAGGTTTGCAGAGGATAAAGGATAATAAATGGAGGCCATTAAACTATTTACAATAGTGAATTTACTCCCGTTATTCAAAGTTCCTGTTAAATATAACCCTATAATCCGAGCGGAGAAACCGTTCGTTTGTTTTTAGATGCTATAAATTGATAAGTCGATCGCTGGGCCAGTTGCATTCGAAATTTCCAACGCTTTATTGTTTGAGGAACCTTCAATATTTTCAGAAAATAATAAGTCCGTTGCAGTTGAACCGCCCACTGCAGAAGTTGTTAAATTTACTATGTTACTTTCTAGAGGGATAGTTCCGGCGGCATCTTTAGCTTTTATAAAAAAAGAGAAGGAAGTACCCGTTGGGTGTAATTATTGAAAATTTCAATTAATCTTAAATAAAAAAATTGAACCACATAGAAACATAAAAAAAAAGAGTTGGACAGCCCAATTTTTGGATTCACATAACTATGATTTTCTCTAAAAAAGTGAAACGCCTTAAATAATTTTAAAATCTATTTTTCTATGTGGTTAAAAAATTAAACAAATTTAATTACACTCAACGGTTAAGGAAGTAGAACCAGTTAGTAAATTGATAGTTGTTGATGGAGTGATTACAGTTGTTTTTAAAGCACTGTTTACGTACACATAGTCTCCACTTACTCCAGTATTATCAATGGAGTCTTTCTAACGAATCGTAAATTATAATTTTTAGATTTTAGGCTCATTATGTGTAATTTTTTTTAAATCTGATGATGCCGGTCCATTTATCACATTACCTAATTTTGTGAAACGGGAGCCGTGCATTGGACAATCAAATGTTTTTTCATCGGCATTCCATTGCAGTATAGCACCTAAATGAGGACATACTGCAGAACAGGTATGAAGATTATTTTGTTCATCACGATAGGCCGTTATTTTTTTTAACCCTACTGAAATTATCCCTCCTTCTCCTGGTTTTAAATCGGTTACTTCCTTTATATCTTCCGGAACAACCCAGTCAGCAAATTGCGCAACCATGTTTCCAACCTCGTGCAGGTAATCACCAGTTTTTTTTAGGCTAATGCGAGAGGGGCTATATATTTCAATCCAAGGATTTTCTTTTCCGGTAATTATATCGTTAATAATTATTCCCCCAAGTGTTCCATGTGTCATACCGTTACCGGAATCGCCGGTGATAATGTAAATGTTATCTTCCCCGGGATTTTTGCCAATGTATGCCAACGAATCAAGAGGTTCCATCACCTGACCTGACCATTTGAATTCAACAGCTCCAGTTACAGGAAAATGTTTTTTCGTCCAATTTTCCAATTTCGCATAGCGGTCTTCTTCGTTAATGTTTTCGTCATCTGCCTGCCCCGTGCGATGGTCTTCACCACCGGCAATCAACAAGTCATACTGTTCGTCATATTCTTCTAAACGGACATAATGGTAAGGTTTTACGATCCATTTTGAACTCATATCGCCAGTATCCCACCATAATGCGTAAGGGAGTTTTCCTTTCAGAATTTTGATACCTATAACATAGGACCGATAAGGCCATTGTTTAGTATGCATAGTTATCCAGTAGTTAATTGGCGTGTTGGTTGCAACTACAATGTGATTTGCTTTTACTGTAAAACCGTTTGCAGTAGCGCCCTGATCCGTAATGTTTTCTGCTTTTGTTTGTGTATATATTTTTCCTCCTAAGCTTATAAAAGCTTCTGCCAAACCGGTAAGATAAAGCAGTATGTGGAATTGTGCTTGATCAGAAAATTTGATACACAAATTGCTGTTTTCCGAAACTACAGATGGGATATAATTCAACATCTCTGTAGTTAGTCCTGCACGTTTTGTTGCTTCATATTCTTTTTCCAAAGTTTCTACTGTGTCAGAAGAACTTAAAAACAAATAACCATCCACTCTTTTAAAATGACAATCAATATTATGATCCTCTACAGTATTGGCTATCCATTCAATTGCAGCCATATGACTATTAGCTATTAATTTTGCAGCTTGTACATCGAAATTTTCTTCCAATTCAAAATAGCGATCGTCAAGCGCACAAGTAAGGTGAGCGGTAGTTCTTCCAGTTTCACCGCTTCCGATGTATCCGTCTTCCACTAAAATTACTTTACGTCCCGACTTTGCAAGACAGTATGCAGTAGTCAGTCCTGCAATGCCGCCTCCTATCACTAAAATATCTGTATCAATATTTTGGCTTAATTTCTCAAAAGTTAGCGTCTTTATATTGGAAGAAAACCAATATGAAAGATTAGTTCCAGAAGTTACAGTTCCATCTTCGAACTCGGAGGTATGAGTAGACGTTTCCATTTGTATTTGTTTCGTTAATTTTTTACATTTAACAAAGATATATATAACTGATTGTTAGAGTGTTATATAATTTATTAAATAAATTATAATATTCAAAATTTTGTTACAATTTAAATTATTTGGAGGTATTGAGATAATTACTTATTGTTTGATTTATGTTTAAAGTAACAAAAAATGTGTAGAAAAATGTATTTTAAAATATACCCAAATGTTCAAACCAAATTTTGATCGTTTAAAATATTTGGCATAGATAAATTTGAAATAAAGGTTATATCCGTAAAATGCAATCGCACAAAATTTACTGTTTTTTTGAAGAATTTTGCCAGAGAACGTAACGCGTGCCATCATATTGAAAGTCCAATTGGAAATACTATTTTTCACAGAGTTCGATTTGGTTTATGAAAAGCATTTACAATTGTTTTTGAGAGGAGTGCAACCACAAAAGATTTCTCGACGAAACAAACGAAAAAACGATTAAAAATCAGTAACACTTCGGCTACTAATTTCATTAAAAAAGTTACAATTAGTAAGGTAAGTAGTGTTCCACAACCAGTGATTTATCAGGTTTTTACTGATTAATTTGTTTTGGGTGGAAAAGAAGAGCGCAAGCAATAAAGAAGTAATGATTCAAAAAAAAAGATGTTGATAATCGCCGTTGAAACAAATCATACTGGCGAAATCAAAAAAGTATATTTAACCTACTTGAAGATTATTCATGCAAAGAATTACATAAAATATTTGATAAATATATATCTAAATCTGCGACAATAAAAAGAGACAAATAGACTGGAAATAATCCGTTAAAAAAAGGGTTTATTTTGAAACAGATAAAAAGTGACAAAGGAAAATCTTCAAAAGAATTAAATACTATAATTCATCAAGTAAAAATCTTGGTTGAGAAGTACTTTTTCTTGGGCTTATAAAAAGTATATTTAGACGGGTTTAGTTACCGAATTGACAGGTCAATTTACAATTAAAACAGATGTGAATTACACATTAACAGAATGAAGAACACTCAAAAAGTTTTAGATCAATATATTACAATAAGTAAGTAAATGAACACTTCAAAACATTTCAAATACCGCAGTCATAGTCTTCTTATAGATTATAATAAAAGAAAAGAAACCTAAAAGCGATTTTGAAATACAGAGTCAAGGCATCTTTTTTTTAAAATAAAAACAAATTTTTTTATAATTAGAACAAAAAAAAGCGGCAATTTGCCGCTTTTTTTATTAATTGATTATTAATTTCTTAATGACTGAATTTGAATCCACAGTAACCCGAACTAAGTACGTTCCTTTCGCACTATTGGGCAGTGTAATTTCTGCTTTAGTGCTGTTTTTTTCTTCGAAAATCTTCTGACCGGTTATCGAATAAACTTCGATGGAGTATATTTTATTCGAATTGTTTATAGAAAAATTTCCATTGGATGGATTTGGATAGAGGGCGATATCATTTATATCCAAAGCAATACTGGTTTTTGGCGCGTTTTCGGCCATGCGGCTTCCTAAATTGTTACAGGTATCAGAAGTGTAAGAATCCCATTGGGTCGTTTTGTTGAAAGTAGTCGTTGGTGCTGTAACGGTAGATTTTCTTCTTATTGTTTGATCCGCAGCAAAGTTTGCCGTTCCACCGTTAAAAGTTCCAATGATATCAATTAAGATTCCGTTTTTGAATAAGCCTAAAGCATCATTTCCATTAAAAGTCATTTCAGTTGCCGCTGTAGAAAGGTTTGCAGATGAGGTAGGATAACAACTGGACGCCATTAAATTATTTACAATAGTGAATTTACTTCCGGTAATCAAAGTTCCTGTTAGACTTAACCCTGTACTCCAGGCACCGGCACCGTTTGTTTGTTTTTTGACGGTATAAATCGATAAGTTGATCGCTGCGCCAGTTGCATTCGAAATTTCCAACGCTTTGTTGTTTGAGGAACCTTCAATATATTCTGAAAATAATAAATCGGTTGCAATTGCACTGCTTGCTGCAGCAGTTGTCACATTTACCGTGTTACTTGCGCCAGAGATATTTCCTGCGGCATCTTTAGCTTTTACAAAGAAAGAGAAGGCAGTAGAAGCGGGTAGTCCAGTAATAGTTGTTGTTGTATTTGTTACAGTTGTTTTTAAAGCATTGTTCATGTATACATTATAGCCACTCACTCCTATATTGTCAGTGGAAGCTGTCCAGCTTAATGTAACTGAATTTGATGTTGTTCCGCTAGCTACTAAATTTGCTGGAGTTGTAGGGACTTGTGCATCAGCGGTTGGGTTCCAAATGGATTGTACATATTCCGGATGGTCAATATATGGATTTCTATTGTTTTGGGAACTATATATAGCGTCATTGCGGGCAATTTCTCTTGTGCTAACCGGATCTTGATTGTGCCAAGTGATCAATAAGTTTAAAAATGAAGTGGTAAAAACCTGATTGCTAGTGCCATTGAACATCGCGTAAGAATAACCAGCAACAGTATTCTCATATCGTGTGGCAAAATAAAAGTACATTCGGGCAATATCACCTTTAAATTCATTGATAGGTTCGAAAATAGGTCCGGAATAACCAGCAGTTGTGCTGGATCCAAGTTTACTGCCGTTTCTGGAGGTCCACGTTGGAGAAGTCACTGGTCCGTGTGGGTAATTAGAACGTTGACCGTTTACTTTACCGTCTGTTGGTGTGATAAAATGGGCATCTGAAACCATCGGAGCTGCTGAACCAAAAATAGACTGCGGAATAATGTGTTCTCTATTATAGCAATCGCCTTCTACGCTGTAGGTGCCGCATCTTTGAGTGGTGCCGGCGGAATAAGTGTAAGGATCTGTTCCTGATGGATTTTCAGAATACATGTCTAATATCGTAGCATCATTTTCATAATAATAATCTCTGTCTGAGGTTTGATAAATAGTATATAATCCCGCATACCCATTATCTGTATGGCCTTTGATGATGTTGTACAATTGTGTTTTTAAGGTGTAACTAGTTCCGGTAGCGGTCGTGTAATAGCCACTTGGTATCTGGGCTATACTAACTGTAACGATGAGGAATAATAAGACTGAGTAGATTTTTTTCATAAATTAAAACTGTTTTAGGTTATTGGGGTTAGTTTCCGATTGTAAAACTTGATTTTCAAATTTTAAAATAGTGAAGACATGCAAATTTATAACTTTTTAAGTGGTTTATGTTAAGGAATTATCAAGATACTTGTGAATTTTTTAACATAATTAGTACCATTTTGTGCGGTCGTAATTCAATTTTTAGTTTTGCAATAAACTGTTTACTGACGTGACATATCGGCATTCAAAGTGATTTATTTTGGAAAAGCTTTGTTTTGGTACGCACCTAAATCCGGCGGGAAAGTTCTCGTTTTTCCTATAATATCCAAAGAAATTAAATACGCCGAATTCCCTTTTGCGAAAGCGGCAGAAGTTTCGTCAATATTAAATTTGTTTCTTGAAATATTGAAGAATTTGGGATCCTTGTTCAAAAGTATCGCATTGTAATGCGCCGTATCCGTATTGAATTGATAATCGGGATTTGTCATGAATTGGTTGGCAACATTATCAAATTTAATCAGGCAATTGTTGAATTGGTATTCAAAAGCGGCTCCGGTTTTTTTGGTTAAACTCATTTCGTTTGAATATGAACCATAAATAATGCAGTTGTTAAACGTCGCAGCGGTTAAATTTTTCACTTCTGGAACTGCTCCCAAAATATAATTGCTCACTAAAACCGCCACTTGTTGAGAGCTGTTCCAGTTATTATTAAAGGTAGAATGTATAAATGAATAATTTCCTCCGTAAGTGCAGGCTAAACTGGCTAATCCTGCATTATTGATGACTATATTTTCACCTTTAATTTTTGCGGTCTGCGCCAAAATTCCGTAGTTGCTGCTGTTGTAAATTTGGGTATTTTTGACAGAAACTGTAGTGCCGTCATTGTTTTGAATCAATAAACCAATGGTAGCATTTTTAATGGTGAGATGATTAAAAGTATTATTGGTACAACCATCAGAAAGCCAAATAGTTCCCCATTGTCCTGGCACATCCGAAAAATCCGGTTCTAAACGGTCGCCTTCAAATATAACTTCGTTTTCTAGTTTATCCGTTATTGACAGAGTTCCATTAATATTTATGGAAGCATTATTGGCTACAATGAGTCCGGAATTTGCATGGAAATGAACTCGGGTTCCTGCTTCAAAAGTGGCTGTTTTGTTAGAAGGAACCGCAGCATAACCATAAATCACATACGGTTTATCATTGGTAAACTGCAATTCATTTCCATTTACAGGATCATTTTCATCAAGGTAAAATCCCTCAATTTTTTCGGTATCTAGTGGGAGTGTTTCAGTCGTTCCATCGGCAAAACGTTTTGGATACAAGAAAACAGCATCTTGAATCAGCGTGACCAATTCTACATTTTGAAGATTTTCGCCACTGTCAAACTGAATTTTATCGGTGTATAAAAAATCGTTTGGGTTAGCATCGGCGATATTAGCGGTAGTTTCAATGAAAATATATAAACTGTCTTTGGCTAAAAGATCCACATTACTGAAAATTTTGCCATTTGTCCCTTGCAATCCATCAACGGTAATTCTGTATTTTGAGTTTAATCCTTTTCCTAATTTTATACTTGGAATAGTGATGTCATTCTTGCTATTGTTGTACACTTTAAGTCGGTACGTGCTGGAACCAATATTAGAGAAAACGGTATCTAAATAAATAGTGTCTTTCGAAAATTTCAAATCGCCAGTACTTGTTACAGTCTCAAAATCGGAACGACAGGAAAAAATTGAAAGCATTATTCCAATAAAAAGTAGTAATGGGATAGGACGCATTTCGTTAGATTTTTTGTAAAAATAGGAAAAATCTATTTCGGAATTAGAATAACAATTGTAATTACTATTTTGTGACTTATCTTTTATTTAATTTTACATTTTAAAAGCCAATAACATGACATTCGACAAAGAAAAAATACTTCAATATTGCAATCGCGTTTCTAAAAATACCTTAATGCAAACATTGAATATTGAATATACTGATGCAGGAGAAGATTTTTTAGTTGCCACAATGCCCGTGAATTCGTCCGTGCATCAACCAATGGGATTGTTGCATGGCGGGGCTTCAGTGGCTTTAGCAGAGAGTGTAGGCAGTGCCGCCTCAATGCTATATGTTAATTCCGAGCTAAGTGAAATTCGCGGTATCGAAATTTCAGCCAATCATTTGAAAGCAAAACGGGACGGAATTGTAACGGCAACCGCTACGATTGTTCACAAGGGACGAAGCATTCATCTTTGGGAAATACGAATTACTGATGAAAACAATAATTTAATCTCACTTTGTAAGTTGACGAACATGGTTTTGCCAAAAAGAAAAAACGGAGATAAGTAATGAAAGCAAATGAAGCTAAACCCAAAAAAACAGCTTTGGGAAAACTTGACTACTGTAATTTTTTAAAAAATCAAGCAAATAATAACACTTAGAGTTTTAATGAATTTTATATTTTAATAAATTAAAGATGATTGATTTTTTTATAAAAGTAAAGCAACAAAAAGCTCAGAATTTGCCGTTTGTGTTGTACAGAAAACCAAATGATATTAAACTAGTAGGTTTTTTTCAGAACAATGACCATTTATATTTTGCTGAAAATTTTGAAGAAACTGGTTTTGTTTTTGCTCCTTTTGAAGGCAGTCAAAGAATACTCATACCTAAAAATCAATCTGTAAAATGGGAAGAATTGATTACTTTTTTGGAAGAAAATCAAGACTCAAATTTTACAGATTCAGAAGATAGTCAAGCTAAAGAAAATTTTGAAAACCTTGTTCAAAAAGGGATTGATGCAATCGCAGAAGGAACTCTAAAAAAGGTGGTTGTATCAAGGAAAGAAACAGTTGATTTGTTAAATTTTGATTTAGTTTTAATTTTCGAAAAATTAATTCAAAGCTATCCAACTGCTTTTTGCTATTGTTGGTTTCATCCTAAAATAGGATTATGGATGGGCGCTACGCCAGAGCGATTATTGAAGTCCAATAATAATAATTTCGAAACAATGTCATTAGCGGGAACGCAAAAAATTCAAGGTGCGAAAGAAGTAGTTTGGGAGAAAAAGGAAATGGAGGAACAGCAGTTTGTAACCGATTTTATTTTAAATAATCTTAAAGATCTAACTTCAGAAGTTTCCGTTTCAAGCCCTTACACCGCACAAGCGGGAACTTTAGCTCATATTAAAACAGATATTGAAGGGGTGATGAATGAGAATTCAAATTTGAAACAAGTCGTTTCCGTTTTACATCCAACACCCGCCGTATGCGGATTGCCAAAAGAGTCTGCCAAAGATTTTATTATTGAAAATGAAGGCTACGATAGAGAATATTACACCGGTTTTTTAGGGGAATTAAACAAGCAAGGATATAATAATAAAGAATTAAAGTCCGATTTGTTTGTCAATTTGCGATGCATGCAAATTAAAGACAATCAAGCACATTTGTATATGGGCTGTGGTATTACAAAGGACAGTATTCCTGAAAAAGAGTGGAAAGAAAGTGTCAATAAATCTGTCACAATGAAAAAAATATTGAATTTGCAGTAATTAATCTTTGTTGCAGAAGCGACAAAATAAAGAGTTAAAGGTCGCAGTTCATTTGCGTCTTTAACCTTTAAGTAAAAAATATTAAATAAATTTTAGATGAAATTAGATATACTTGCTTTTGGTGCGCATCCTGATGATGTTGAATTGGGTTGTGCAGGAACCATTTTGAAAGAAATCTCTTTAGGGAAAACGGTTGGAATTATTGATTTGACCCGTGGAGAATTAGGAACTCGCGGTTCAGCTGAAATAAGAGATCAGGAAGCAAATGCTGCTGCAAAAATCCTTGGTGTTTCAGCGCGTGAAAATTTAGAAATGCGCGATGGTTTTTTTGTCAATGACGAAAAGCACCAATTGGAAATTATAAAAATGATTCGCAAGTATCAACCGGAAATTGTTTTGTGCAATGCGATAGATGATCGTCATATCGATCATGCAAAGGGAAGCAAATTGGTTTCGAATGCCTGCTTCTTGTCTGGATTAATAAAGATTGAAACTTCATTGGAAGGAGAGCAGCAAAAGGCCTGGCGACCAAAATTAGTGTATCATTACATACAATGGAAAAACATAGAGCCAGATTTCGTTGTTGATATTACTGGTTTCACCGATAAAAAAATTGAGTCGATTTTGGCTTACGGTTCACAGTTTTATGATGCAAATTCTAATGAACCGGAGTCACCAATTTCGAGTAAAAACTTCCTGGAAAGCCTGAATTACCGATCCAGAGATTTAGGAAGGCTCACCGGAGTAGATCATGCGGAAGGATTTACTGTAGAAAGATATTTGGCAGTCAATAGCTTAGGAGATTTAATGTAAATTTCATGTAATTTTACAAAAAAAATATTTGCAGAAGTAAACTTATGTCGTATATTTGCCACCGCTAAGCAAATGGTGGTTGTAGCTCAGTTGGTTAGAGCATCGGTTTGTGGTACCGAGGGTCGCGGGTTCGAGCCCCGTCTTCCACCCAGAAAGCAAAAGCTTCGAAGAAATTCGGGGCTTTTTTTGTGGGATAAAGTTTCGTGAAAGTATAGCAATTATTTTATTGGCGTGAATATTGTAAAAGGGAATGAAGACGGCATTGCACTTAAATATACTACTTACGATTTCACCAGTAACCCCGGTGCCGTTGTAGTTTTCCGGGCAGACATTCTTGTTTCGGGTTATAATAGTTGTTTTACATAAAACGTGTTTTCTTTTGTGTATCTTTGGGCACATTACGTAGTTAAATCAAACGAATATATACTTTCAAAATTTTAAATATTATTTACATAATTTAATGAAAAACGAGAAAATCAATACTAAAATTCTTAAAACCAATTACGTTCCGACTGCCGAATTTTATAGCCAAATAATAGATAGTTTACATGATTACTCGATTTTTACTCTTGACAATGACTTTATAATTAATAGCTGGAGTTCCGGTTCGACCAAAATATTTGGTTATGAGCCAGACCAAGTTATAGGACAGCATTTTGATATTATTTTTACTGATGAAGATATAAAAAATGGTATTCCGCAAACAGAAATTAAAGCGGCATTAATAGAGGGAAGAGCTACTGATAACAGGTGGCATATATGTAAGGACAGAAGTGAATTTTATGCTAATGGTTTGGTTTTCCCGCTGATTGGAATCGATGGTGAGATGTTAGGTTACGTAAAAATCCTGCGGGATTTGACTGAGAGAAAGAAATCTGAGGATGCCATAAAAAAATATATAAAAGAACTGGAAGATCTTAACTCGCACAAAGAGAACGTTCTTGCAATTGTTTCCCATGATTTAAGAAGTCCGTTGTCTGGAATTATTGGAACGGCAGAATATTTGAAAACAAACCTAGACCGATTAGAAACCACCAAGGCAAAAGAAATGCTTAATTTGCTTCACAAAACCGCGGTAGATGAATTAAACATGCTAGACAATCTAGTGGAATGGGCCAGAATAAAATATGCCTCGGAAGTATTTTCTCCGTCAAAAATTAATCTCTTTGATTATGTACAAAAAGTTTTTAAATCTTTGAAGGAATCGGCATCTTTAAACAACATACATCTTATTAATGAAATTGAAGCTAATACCACTGTTTTTGCAGATGGGAAAATGCTTTTTTCTGTTTTTCAAAATATTGTTTCTAATGCTATTAAGCATTCGTTACCTGACGGGGAAATTATCATTTTGGCGAAAATTGAGGCTGAAATTGCCATAATTCAAATAAAGGATTCCGGAACGGGAATGTCTAAAGAGGTGCAAGAGAAACTTTTTACTCCCCAAATGAGTACGCTATCTAAAGCAAGGAAAGATAACAAAGGTGCCGGAATTGGACTTTTATTGGTCAAGGGATTTTTAGAGCGAAATGACGGTAAAATATGGGTTGAAAGTGTTGAAGGAAACGGGACTTCATTTTATTTTACATTGCCTATTGAGGAATCTTTGTATAAAATTGACAGTGCGGATAAAATAGAATTTGACGCGTAAGTTTAGTTTTATTAGTTTATAAAAAAAGAGCTTTGAATCACTTCAAAGCTCTTTTTTTATGGGTTATGCACAAGGGATATCAGTGGAAATCCTTTATTGTCTTGTTTTTTAACGAGACAATAAAGATTGTAACGTATAGCCCGACCACGCTGTAACGTTAGTGAAAGCGCAGATGTGCCCAAATATTCAATCTATTTTTTGTCCACAATAGGTCTTTCGGCGCGGTTTGCCAGTTCCCAGGCGGTTACAAACGCAAATTGAGCTCTTTTGGTTAACGCATCGTATTCAATTTTGTCCGCGCTGTCCGTTGGTTTGTGGTAATCAGCATGAACTCCGTTGAAAAGGAATACAGATGGAACACCATTTTTAGCAAAGTTGTAGTGGTCCGAACGCTCATAAAAATGGTTTGGATCTTTAGGATTGTTGTATTTATAATCTAAATTAAGTTGCGTGTATTTAGTGTTTGCGATGGTGCAAATGTTGTGTAAATCAGTTGATAATCGGTTTGCGCCAATTACATAAACATAATTATTGCTGTCGGCGTGGGCTTCATCACGACGGCCTATCATATCAATATTGATGTCAGTAATGGTGTTTGCTAACGGAAACAACGGATTTTCAGAATAGTAACGGGAACCATGTAACCCGTGTTCCTCGCCGGTAACATGAAGAAAAAGGATAGAACGTTTTGGACCATGTCCTGCTTTTTTAGCCATTTGGAAGGCTTGCGCAATTTCTAACAATGCAACAGTCCCAGAACCATCATCATCGGCACCGTTATAAATTTCTCCGTTTTTTGTACCCACGTGATCGTAATGGGCTGAAACTACCACGACTTCATTTGGTTTTTCAGAACCTTCAATGTAAGCCCAAACGTTTTCTGAATCCGGTAAATTTTCATTGCGCTTACCGTTCAGAAAAGCAGCCGGAATTTTTTGGTAGAAGTCAGAAGCTCCGGTAGGGAAGCTGATATCGTTTTTTTTGTATTGATTGACAAGGTAAACGCCCGCTTTTTTCTGACCTGCTGAACCAGTTTCGCGGCCTTCCATTTCGTCTGAAGCTACGATGTACAGGTGTGTTTTTAGTTCTTCAGCGGTAATTGTATTCATGTAATTTGTTGGGTCAACATGAGTGGTACTTACTTTTTGAGTAATACTTATTTTTTGAGTAGTACAGCTTATGGTTAATGCGACCATGAAACCTAATAAAGGGATTTTTTTCATTTTTTAATGTAAATTAATAAAGGTGTAAATAACAAAGATTGATAATATGATAATAATCAGCACGAAGTTAATAAAAAATAACAAACTGCTTTTTAAGAAAGATATTAAGCGGGTTTCACCATAAAAACGATGATGCGCGGGATAGAAATAATATATCATCCATCCGATACCAATAAAATTAACCAGAAACCGAATTAGAGAAATGAAACTCGATTCTGAAATTGGTGTCAGTCCTTTGTTAATGAGGAACAGTAACAAAAAAATTAGTAGTAAAAAGGAAAAGTAATGTAAGGTAAAAATACCGTGATCAAAGTAATACCAGCGTTTTTTATTATGGAAAAGCCATAGAAAAAAAGCAAATATTGGCATGAATACAAACAGAACTTTGGGTAAATTATGGGTGAAGGTGCGAACGAATTTTTCAATAATTTCGCTTTGTGTGTTTTTCTCTTTAACTAATTGGAATTTTTTAATTATCCAATAACTGAAATCAGATAGCTTTTCTGATTCCGGAGCATTTTTTTGGATAGAGTCCAGTTGTTCCACGGAGGCGTATCCAAAATTAAATAAGTGATCTTCTTCTTCTGAATCCGTTTGGTTCTTTTTAATGGAATCATTTTTAGATAAAATATTTTGAAATGATTTATTTTTAGTGGTAATGCTAGAAACCTTTTCGCCCGTATTTTCGGAGGAATTGATCTCACTTGGGAAAATGGTAATCAATAAAAAAGTGATAAAGCTTATAAAGATATACAATCGAACTGGAGCCAAATAAGACAATCGTTTTCCCGAAAGGTATTCTTTAGTTAGTGCGGCAGGTTTGAATAAAAGATTTTTTATGGTGCGCCAAAAAGCGTTTTCATAATGTGTTAAATCCTCAAAAAAGTGAATAAAGAGATGGTAAAACGTCTTTCGGGTATCAGTGTTTTCTTGTCCACAATTTGGACAGAATTTATTTTCTACTAAGTATCTGCAGTTAAGGCAGGTTTTGTCGTTTCGGATTTTACTTTTAGACATAAACAAACAGTATAAATTCCAGATTTTTTGTTACATTTTAATTTATAAATCTAACAAAAAAACCGAACTTATACTGTTTTTAAAAACTTATATTTTCTGCGTTATTTTAAAACTTCTTTTAGGAAAGAATTCATACGCTCCCACGAACGTTTAGCAGCTTTTTCGTTATAAGCGGCACCTTTTGAATTATCGTTTCCAGCTTCTATTTCAGTAAAGGCATGTACTGAATTTGCGTAATAAATCATTTCCCAGTCTGCTTTACTATCTCTCATTTCTTTTTGAAATGCGGCTACTTCTGCAGCTGGAACATACGTATCATCTGCGCCGTGTAATACTAATATCTCTGCAGTTATTGGATTGTTTATTCGGGAAGCATCACGACCTAAACCTCCGTGAAAAGAAACTGCACCTTGAATTTTCATTCCTGCTCTCGCCGCTTCAAGTGCTCCTGTTCCCCCAAAACAGTATCCAATCACTACAATATTGTCTGGGTTAGCACCCGCTTTCACTAACTGATCCAAAGCCAATTGTATGCGTAGTTGATAATTCGCTATATTACTTTTGTAAAAACCAGCTTGTTTAGCAGCCTCTTGTGTGTTAGTTGGGTAGTTTCCTTCACCATAGATATCTGCCACAAACGCATAGTAGCCCATTTTTGACAGTTTTTCTGCTGATTGTTTGGAATGCGTATCGATTCCTTTCCAAGCGGGAATGATTAAAATTCCGGGTTTGGTTTTGCTTCCTTTTTTGGGACCAGTTGAAAGTCCATTTAATTTTTGATTTCCATCCGTGTATTTTACGGCTTTTAATTGTGCAAATGCACTACTGGAAAATAATAATAACCCTAAAAAGGTAAAGAAAATATTTTTCATATTGTATTTTTTATTTTTACAAATGTCTCAATTAATTTGTCCTAAAATTAAGACTTTGATTTTTTTATCTTATGACAGTATTTTTAATTCTTATTATCAAGAGTACAGCAATTATTCTCCCGGATGGTAGGTCTTTTCGGCATTTTTTTGCACGTCTTCTTTATAGAATAATATGTTTTTAAATTGTCCTTTTTGGTACATTTCAGCCTGATCGTAAAAATGTTTTGATTTTAAATCACCGCTGTTTCCACCTGCCAGTAAAGACTTAGCTATTATTTTAGATCCAAATTCGACTGCGCACACAAAACTGTTGCCGTTAGTTCCGTAGCGTTTTTTAGTATTTTTTTGATAGTTGCTTTTAAAAGCGGGTAAACTTCCCCAAAGCGCCGGTCCGTATCCGATAGGTAAACTTTCCAAAGCATCGTCACAAACCATTGTTATTTCACCGGAAGTTCTCTGGAAACGGTTGATTTCTCCCCAAGGAATTTGCCAAGTTCCAAATTTAATTTTCATTTCGTTTACCACCATTTGCAATTGCGGAATCAATTGATTTGGAAAAGCATTTTTCGCAAAATTACGGGTGTTCTCTACTTGGTCCAATTCTCCTTCATTAGTGTATACTTTTTGAATAATTGGATCTAATTTATAAGCCCATTCCACAGCTAAGGTTGTTGCGACAGAATTTTCCCTGCTGTAATAATCCCAATTTTTCAAAAGGGTTATCGGTTCTAATAGTGCTGCGTAAAGCGGATCTGCGGCAGTGATATTTTTCTCAAAACTGGAAATCAACGATGGAATTAAAAATTCGAAAGCCGTCAGTTTCGTGTCGTAACCATCAGTAATTACTTTGTCTAATGTATACTGATTGCCTTTACTCAATAATCGAACAGCATTTAGTCCTCTAAAACTTTCTCCGTCCGGGGCCATGTACGGTAAATAGTTTTCTTCTTTTGGACTGTTATCACCCGCCACGGTATATGGTGTAGAGTTGCAGTTTTGCAACCAGCCGTTTATGGGATTGTAGGAATGAACCGTTTCTGAAACTTCGTGTAAGCCTTTCCATTGTGTTGCTGGTGTTGTGCCGTCCATCACTTTTGACCAATTAAGTTTTTTGTCCCGAATTGGGACAAAATTCCCATGCCAGTATGCAATATTTCCTTCTTTATCGGCATAAACGGTGTTGTTTGATGTATTGGCTTTCAAATCCATTGCCTTTTTATAATCTTCAAAACTTTTCGATTTAGTTCTCACCCAACTTTGTTCCAGTCCTTTCATCGAACGATTATTCGATCTTAAGCTTATCCATTTTCCGTCTCTTTTGGCCATGATTGGACCGTGATTGGTATAATACGTATTGAATGTTTTGGGAATGAGTTTCCCGTTTTCCAGATACTT
The DNA here is from genome assembly GCF_049896585.1 of Flavobacterium sp. DSR2-3-3. Classification (NCBI taxonomy): domain Bacteria; kingdom Pseudomonadati; phylum Bacteroidota; class Flavobacteriia; order Flavobacteriales; family Flavobacteriaceae; genus Flavobacterium; species Flavobacterium sp. DSR2-3-3. Next base: position 31,947 of record NZ_JAFCUP010000007.1, on the reverse strand, counting down.
GATAATTATTTTTTTTTCGATAACTGGAACTAATTTGTTGTCGTATTCGTAAAATAGTTTGTTGTTATTAGTCACTATTTTCTCAGCATATATATCCGCAACATCCACATTTGACGAGGTATGCATCCAACCGCAATTTTCGTTAAATCCTTGGTAAATGAAAAATTGCCCCCAAGTCACTGCTCCATAGGCGTTCAATCCTTCTTCGCTACTCATTTGTATTTCTGGTCTAAAATAAAAAGTGGTATGCGGATTAATGTATAAAATTGCATTTCCAGACGCCGTTTTTGATGGAGCAATTGCAAATCCGTTAGAACCTGTTTGCACATCTTTTTCACGTTCTATGTACGACACTTTATCGGTGTTTCCGGAGTAAAAAGCTTTCAATTCTCCGGTAGAAAGATCAGCGGTACTAATGGCTCCAATACTTCCATCGGTCCAAAGTAATGGAAACCAAGGTTCGAAATGAGTCAGCAAAGCGGGTTTTACTTCGGGGTGATTGTGTAGGTAAAAGTTGATTCCGTCCGCGTAACTGCTTAATAATTTTTTTAACCAAGGTGCTGCTTTTTTATAATCGGCTTTGGCTTCTTCGGTATCAATCAAAAGTTTTATTTCCAAATCATTATATAAAACCGACTGTCCTTTGATTTCGGAAAGGCGTCCCAGTTTTTCGATATAATTCATTTCTACCCGTTTGAAATCATCTTCACATTGCGCGTACAGCATTCCAAAAACTGCATCTGCATCGGTTTTGCCATATACATGCGCAATTCCCCAGTTGTCTCTGATAATTGTTACTTTTTGCGATAGTTTTTTTAGTCTTTCTATTTCTTGATTTGATATCTTTTGTGCAAACATGGAAAAACTAAAACAAATAACTAAAATTGTTAATGGCAAATCATTCTTGTAATATTTCATTTTATTGAATTTTAAATTTTTGACCTTCAGTGTAAACAGCCATTTCAAGGCTTTTGATACTTACTAAATTTTCTTTTTTAGATTTGGCGATTCCTTTTGGTTTTTTAACGACAATAACTTCGCTTGAGCCAACAATTTCGATTTCTTTATTGCGAACAATCAAGGCGGTACTTTCGTCAACGCCAATTCCGATATGAGTTGGAAATTCAACTAAAGCAGACAGTAAGCGATTATATCGGCTTCTTTTTAGAAAATGCTGATCGATAATTACGTTTTTGACAAGTCCCAAGCCTGTAGTTGTTTCCAAATTGTCATATCGAATATTGTTAAAAGTTTCGCTATATTTGGATTCTAATTTTTGATTTCCTGTAATCATGTGTTCACACATAACTGCGGCTCCTGCACTTGTTCCGGCAATTGTACTTCCATTTTCGTACGCACGGTGAATTGCTGTATATAAAGGAGTGTTTTTCACTACGTTCATGAAGCGAGATTGATCGCCTCCGCTGATGAAAATTAGTTTGGCATTTTGCAACGAATCGTTCAATACTTTATTTGTAGCTGTTGTTTTGTCGAAATTCAGCATAATAATTGGATTCGTGGTCAGTTTTTCGAATTGTTTTTTGAAATAAATGTAAGCACTGTCCGGTTCCTCGCTCGACATTGGTAACACGACAATATAATCGTTTTTTTGCAATTCAGATAGGTTTACTAATTGTGTCATCATTGCATCAGAACGTTGTCCTCCTCCAATGATGAATAATTTTCCCTTCAATTTTTGAGCTTGCAAAGTTCCAAAAGATAGAAATAAAAGCGTGCCAATAACAAATTTAAAATAGAGTAGGGAGTGAGTCGGTTCCTTCATGAATTATTTTTTGGAGATTAAGTCGGCATTTGAATAATAATTAGAGAGAAACGTTTCTTTTAAAAGCGCAGCCCAATTCAATTATGGAATCGGTTTTGGCAATACCGGGAATATTGTCTATTTTTTCGTACAGGACTTTTCGCATGTGTTCGTGATCTTTGGCTATGATTTTTATGTAAAGGGTAAAAGATCCGGTAATATAGTAACATTCTGTTATTTCCGGAATTTTTTTCAGTTCTTCAATAATTCTATCAGAGTCCTGATCTTTATTTAACGTAATTCCCGTAAAAGATCCCCAATCATACCCCACTTTTTTTTCATTGATTACTGGTTTTATCCCTGTAAGTATTCCTTGTTCCATCAATCTGTGGATGCGTTGATGCACCATGGTATTTGATATTTTTAGATTGGCTGCAATGGCTGAATATGCCATTCTTCCATCTTTTTCTAATTCTTTAATAATATTGATATCAAATTCGTCTACTATGTCCATGTTGGTTTAATTATAAATAATGCTCTTATGTTTGTATAAAAGTACTTATTTTTATTTAATTCGGAATATGTCTTTAAATTGGTTCCAGAATTCTTAAATGACTTATTTTAATCTAAATTAAATAAATATTTTTACATAAGATCTTTTTAAAAGTCAAAATATTTATTTTATTGGTAAATTAAAAAAAAACAGTAATTTTGTTTTTTCAAATAGTAAATTCGAAATATCATGACACATACAGAGCAAAACCTGTCTTCAAAATCTGAAGCGTTGATAGCAAAAGAGAATCAATACGGTGCGCACAATTACCATCCATTACCTGTGGTTTTAGAAAAAGGCGAAGGCGTTTATGTCTGGGATGTCGATGGAAAGAAATATTTTGATTTTCTATCAGCATATTCCGCCGTTAATCAAGGGCATTGTCATCCGAAAATTGTTGGTGCTATGATAAAACAAGCACAAACATTGACCTTGACTTCACGTGCTTTTCATAATGATCAATTAGGACCTTTTGAAGAATATGTAACCAAGTATTTTGATTTTGATAAAGTATTGCCAATGAATACTGGTGCAGAAGCTGTGGAAACCGCTTTGAAATTATGTCGAAAATGGGCGTATGAGGTAAAAGGAATTCCTGAAAATCAAGCACAAATTATCGTTTGTGAAAACAATTTCCACGGAAGAACAACAACTATCATTTCATTTTCGAATGATGAAAATGCACGTAAAAGCTTTGGACCATTCACAGAAGGATTTATTAAAATCCCATATGATGATGTTGAAGCATTGGAGGACGTATTGAAATCAACTTCAAATATTGCAGGATTTTTAGTCGAGCCTATTCAAGGTGAAGCTGGAGTGTATGTTCCCTCTGAAGGATATTTAGCAAAAACGAAAGCGCTTTGTGAGGCACATAATGTTTTATTTATTGCAGATGAAGTACAAACGGGAATCGCGAGAACCGGAAGATTATTGGCAACTTGTGGAAATTGTGAATGCAAAAAAGGTTGTGAAAACAATCCGGAAGTAAAACCGGATATTCTTATTTTAGGTAAAGCTATTTCAGGTGGTGTTTACCCAGTTTCGGCAGTTTTAGCGAATGATCATATTATGAACGTAATTAAGCCGGGACAACACGGATCTACTTTTGGAGGAAATCCTATTGCTGCTGCTGTTGCCATTGCAGCGCTTGAAGTGGTAAAAGAGGAAAATTTGGCGCAAAATGCCGCTTACTTAGGTGAAGTTTTAAGAACTGGACTTAACGAGATCGCCTCCAGAAATCCTTTAATTACATTGGTTAGAGGAAAAGGATTATTGAATGCCATAGTTATCAACAGTGATGAAGAATCCGATTTAGCTTGGGATATTTGTATGAAATTTAGAGATTATGGGTTATTGGCAAAGCCAACACACGGAAACAAAATTAGATTTGCTCCGCCATTAGTAATTACGGAATCTCAAATACACGAATGTTTGGCTATTATTGAAAGAGCTTTAAACGATTTCAGATAATGGGAAAAACGATAAAATTAATAAAGAACCGATCTGATATTGGTGCAGGTACGCGAGGATCTGACTTAGGGATTGATGCTATAGAGATTGCAGCAATTAATAAGAACAGTGATTATTTTAATCAATTTGAGTTTGAAGATGTTAAAACGCATAATGAATCCATATATGATAAAAATCGAAGTTCTTCAGCTAAAAGAATTGAGCACGTTGTGGAGCAATGCACTAGGGTTTGTAATGCGGTAAAGAAAAATATTGAAGGGAATTATTTTCCAATTGTATTATCGGGAGATCATTCTTCGGCATTAGGAACGTTAAGCGGAATCAAAGCGGCGTATCCTGAGCAAAATATTGGCGTATTTTGGATTGATGCGCATGCCGATTTGCATTCGCCTTACACTTCACCATCTGGAAATATTCATGGAATGCCATTGTCTGCTGCCCTTGGCGATGATAATTTGAGTTGTCAGAATAACGAAGTTCCCTCTGAAACACAACAGCATTGGGAGGATATGAAAAATATTGGCTTTAAAGGACCAAAAGTTTTGGCTGAAAATCTGATTTATTTTGGTGTGCGTGATACTGAAGAAGAGGAGGACAAGCAAATTGAAAAATTGCATATCAAAAATTATAAAGTTGATGAAGTAAGGTATCGAGGTTTGCAGAAATGTGTCGCTGAAGCGTTGTCTAAATTATCGCACTGTGAGGTATTATATATTTCTTTTGATGTGGATTCCATGGATTGTGATATGATTTCTTGTGGAACAGGAACGCCGGTTCCTAAAGGTTTTGATCAATATGAAATTATAGCAATCATCAATCAGATTATCCAAACCAAAAAAGTGGTTTGTATCGAATTTGTGGAGGTTAATCCATTATTGGACACCAAAGGAAATAAAATGGCAGAAACTGCATTTGAAGTTTTAGAGTCCATAACTTCAGAACTTGTTAATCCTGTTGAATAGTTTTTTTAGAATTTATAAAAAAGCCCGAAATCAAAATTGATTTCGGGCTTTTTAATTAATGGTTTTTTCTAATAGTATGGAATTGTATTAGCCTCCGTAACCAGGATTTTGACTGATTTTACTATTTGTATCCATCTCTCTTAGCGGAATAGGAAATACCAATAAGTTGTCATTATATGGAATCAATTTCGTTCCGTCTGCAAAAACATCAATTGAAGCCTTTGTTCTTTTTAAATCGTGAATGGCAAAACCTTCCATGGCTAATTCTAATTGGCGTTCTCTTAAAATAGTAGCTAAGGAAATGGTTAGAAAATTTGTAGCATTTGCACGAGTTCTCAGTAAATTAACGTCAGCTAATGGTGTATTTCCAACAAAAGTTCCAGCTCTGAAATTGGATTCTGCTCGAATCAGGTACATTTCAGCCAAACGAATTAAGGGAACATCGCCAAATTGATTGGTATATTTAGAAGTCAATCTTCTTCCATTGTCTGGATTGATGTAATTAAAGTTTCGTCTTTCGTCAGCAGGATCTGTAAATTTAGCTAAATAAGTAGATCTGATTTCGATATCGCCTCCACGTCCACCATTGTTTTCAGAAGCATATAAAATTGTCATTTCATTTTCTCCAGTTTGTTTTGTGATTTGGATTGCAAAAATATCCTCACTTTGGTTTACATCGTGGTTGAAAGCGTTGGCATATTTTGTAGATAATGAGCGTCCGCTGTTTTTTATTACATCATCAGCCGCATCTCTGGCAGCTATATAATTCCCTTGTTGAAGGTAGACTCTTGCTAATAAAGCTTTCGCAGCATATTTATCAGCATAAAAACTATTGTTTTCCGGAAGGTCATTGTAAGCCAGATTCAAACCTGAGATTATTACCGCGTACACTTCGGCAACAGTGCTTCTTTCTTTTGCTAAATCAACAGTGAAATCATAGATTGCATTTGGTCGGATAACTACACCCAATTGTGTATTTGTCTGACCTGCTTCGTATGGTTTTGCAAAGAAACGAACCAAATCAAAGTACGCCATTGACCTTAAGAAATTGGCTTCAGCAACCATTGTCGCCTTTTTTTCCGGATCTGGTACTTTATCTATATTTTCAATAACAGTATTGGCCGCATTTATTATTTGATAGTTTCTGGCATAAATTTGTTGAACAAAAGCGTTGTTTACAAGAATACTTTTAGAATACATTTGTCGGCATTCGCCAAAAGTACCTCTCCATCTAAAGTCAGTAGTTGCAGTTATACCAGTTTGTGCCAATAAATCAGCAGAAGTCAATATTCTGCCTCCATAAACATCGCCGTCAGCCGCGGTAGCATAAGTGCCTGTTAGTATGTTAGTAATACCGGTTTCAGTGCTTAATGTTACTGTTGCATCTTCATTTTGTTTCGGATCAATTTCTAATTCATTATCACAACTTGCAAAAAAAGTAGCGAAAAGAATAAATAAGATTAATTTATTTGATTTCATTTTTTTTAATTTTTAAAAATTAATATTTACTCCTAAAGCAATTGTTCTTGCAGGTGGTGCCGAATAAAATTCTTCTCCAATACCCGCATCATCTCTTCTTGCTTCTGGGTCATAACCAGAATAGTTTGTGAATGTAAGCAAGTTGACACCCGTTGCGTAAAGGCGTACGCTGCTCATTCCGAGTTCTTTTATAGCACTTCCTGATAAAGAATATCCTATTGTTAGATTTCTTAAACGAACAAAATCAGATTTGTCCAAAAATCGTGTTGATTCTCCAGTTCCGTTACTTCCGTACAATCTGGCTTGCGGAACATTAGTAATATCGCCAGGATTTTGCCAACGATCCAATTGATCAATCGTTTGGTTGTCAAAATAATCAGCAGCAACCGATTGATATTTTCCTGCTGAGTTGTAAATGCTAGCTCCCCATTCTCCTTGGAAAGTGAAAGACAAGTCAATTCCTTTATAGTTTATGGTGTTGGTCATACCAGTCATCAATGTTGGGAAAGGATTTCCGGAAACAACTCTTGAAGCCTCAGCATAATCATTAGTTGTTGATTTATCCAAAGATCCATCATCATTACGGGTATTTTTTACATACAATGCATCACCGTTAGCAGGATCAACTCCAGCATATTCTGCCAAGAAAAAGGAAGATATATTTTCTCCAACTCTGTTAATCGTAAATGCACCAATGATATCTTTATTATTGTTTGGCATGGACACTACTTCAGATTCATTAGTTGTAATGTTAAAGCTGGTATTCCATTTAAGATTCGCCGACTCAATGTTTTTTGTATTTAAAGTAAATTCAACTCCGCTACTTTGTACTTCACCAATGTTTTGATTGATAGATGTCGCACCAGAGCTTAATGCTAATGGTACACTAAACAGTAATCCATTGGTATTTTTTTTGTAGTAATCAGCTTCGACACTGATTCGGTTTACTAAACCAAATTCAACACCAAAATCGATTTGAGTAGACTTTTCCCAAGTAAGATTATCATTTCCTGCTTGAGAAAAAGAAAGTCCTGATTTTAAGTTATAAGGATTTGAGCCGTATAATTGGCGGGAAGCAAAATTGCCTAATTCTGCATTTCCTAATTTACCCCAACTTCCTTTTAATTTTAAAAAAGTTAAAGTAGTATTGTCTTTTAAGAAACTTTCTTCTGAAATAATCCAACCAGCTGAAAAAGCTGGAAAAGTACCAAATCTTTCGTTTTTACCAAATCGAGAAGAACCATCACGACGAATACTTGCTTTGAAAATGTATTTGTCATCAAATGAATAGGTGATTCTACCAAACTGAGAAACAAAAGTGTAATCTGTTTCATTACCTGATCCTGCAGAAACTTCTGCTCCACCGTCTACAGTTTGAAAAGAGTCATTTGGAAAATAAATACTAGTTACACTTTGAAACCTGCGATTAAATTTATTGAACTCCACACCGGCAACGGCATTAATATCATGTTTCTCGCCAAAAGTTTTGTCAAAGGTTAAATAATTACTGTAAATGTACGTCTCGTTATTTACAGAAGTGGCGAAAGCTTCACCATCAGTAGCCATAAAAGGAGAATCTTTCCCATACCAAGCATCTTCTGTCTGCGACAAAAGGTCATAAGAAAAATCAGAATTTACTTTTAAAGAAGGGATAATCTTAAATTCTCCATACACTTTTCCTGTAACTCTTCTCATTAATGTTTTCCAAAATGAATTGTCAATCGCTAATAAATAATTCGCATATAAAGTATTTGGATTAGCAGTACCGTCCTCAAAACGATCTGGAGACAATGGTGATTGTGCTACGGCTTGTAATGGAGTCGTGAAAGAGTTATCATCCTGAATACGATCAATTTCTGATCTAGAGAAACTTAAATTCATCCCAGCAGTAAAGCGGTCTGAAACTTTGTGGGAAACATTTGTACGAGCGGTAATTCGTTCTAATGCATTGCTATTTATAATTCCTGTTGTATTGTTGTATGCGCCAGAGAAGAAATATCTGGTATTTGCATCTCCCCCTGATACTGAGAAATCAGCATCGGTATTAAATCCGTCTTGAAACGCAGTATTCTGCCAATCAGTGTCTACTTCTCTATTTCTCCAATCTGTACCTTGTGCCAAGAAATCGAAAGTATCTTCGGCTTCAACAGCATCGCCAAGTCCATTGATAGAAGCTTCTGTAAAAAGTTCGATGTATTGATCCGCGTTCAGGAATTTTCTTTTGTTTGTAGCCTGACTAACTCCTTGTGAAAGATTGATCGAAAACGTTCCTTTGCCTTCTTTTCCTCTTTTAGTAGTTATCAATACCACACCATTTGCTCCTCTGGCACCATAAATTGCGGCTGATGATGCATCTTTTAGCACATCAATAGATTCAATCTCGTTTGGGCTCAAGGTTAATAATGGGTTGGTTGGTGCGCCATTACTGGATTCATTTGTTGTTACCAAAGGAATTCCATCCAAAACATACAATGGTTGTGTCCCGGCACTGATACTGGCGGCACCACGTACACGAATGTTTATGCCTCCATCCACTTTACCGTTGGTTTGTGTGATTTGAACTCCAGCCAATTTACCAACTAAAGCATTTTGCACATTCGATACCGGAATCTGTTGGATATCTTTAGCTGTTACACGAGCAATATTATCCGTTAATTTCTTTTTGCTTTGGGTTCCATAACCCACAACAACGACTGTTTCTAATTGATTTGACGCGTCACCAAGCTTTATCAGCATAGAAGAAGATCCTGAAATTTCTACAGTTTTCATCCCCACGAAACTGACGATTAAAATTTGTCCCTTTTTTGCATTTATGGTAAAATCTCCATCGAAATTAGTTTGTGCACTAATTGTTGTTCCCTTAACAATAATGTTAGCGCCGGGTACTGGTAGTCCGCCCATGTCAGTCACTTTACCGGACAAGGTACTTTCTTGAGCAAATGTCAATTGCACGGACAGTACAATTAGTAAACTCAAAAATTGTTTGAATTTCATTTTCATTTTGGTTTGGTTTAAGATTAATTGAGTCAAATATCCAAATAAAATGTTAATTATATTTCATTATACTTAATAAAAATGTTTGTATGTTGTTTTATTATTGAAAATTTAATTTTTATTGAATAAAAAAACAGAATTCATAAAAATATCTTATCAACAAATTAAATTTTGACTCGCTGTAGGCAGTGTAACAGTTATGAGTAACAAAAATCAAATTAAAAAGCATTTGGAAACTCTTGAATAGACTTGTTAAGAAATTTACTGGCACAACATATTTATTGAAGTAGTAAACAGACTCTACATCATATATTTTACTTAATTAGTCACGTTTCAGATAAATGAGAAAATTTTCATTTAGTTCAAAAATGTTCATCTTGATGTTCTCACGGATGATTGTAAAGATTAATTCTTAATTTTCGAATCTTATTTTAGTAACAAATAAACATGGAAGCGTAAATAAAGTTGTAAATTTTTTTGACTTACCTAGCGTTTAAGAATACAAAAAGAAAGTATTGGATAATGTCACTTCAAACATCTCTTTTCAAGGATCATCTTTATAGATTTTGGCCTATGCGGTAGTGGCTTTTATCTGTTTGAATGTGAATTTAACGGCTGTTATTACTTATGACCTGATCATTTAACATTTTATGGGACCAATTACTGAAGCCGGTTTTGGTTTGATAATTTATGATTTTAATTGATGTAAAAGATCATTTAAAACTTACCTATCGCCACAATAATGAGTTTGGTGGTTTCTAAAATTTACTTTTATTTGAGTCCTTTAAAAGACACATAATTAGTATTTTTAACAAGAACATGACCCAAAATTTAAGATATTTTTTTGCTTTTTTTTGGAGGGCTCGTTGGAGTGATAGCCATTACAAAGGTAGAAAAAGAAAATCCTATTCCATGAGTTGCCATCGCAACTGCATTAATGCCTCCTTTGAGTACTGCGGGTTATGGCTTAGCTTTGGGAATTTTAGATTTTTTTTTGGTGCGATGTATTTGTACACTATTAATTGTGTTTTCATTTGTATTGCAACCTTTATAATTGTTAAATATTTGAAATACCCACGTGTTAAACAAACCAATTTTAAGACAGAAAAGCGAGTTCGGTAAATAATTTCTTTTTTGACTTTAGCACTGATAGTACCCCGTATTTGTTTTGCATATCAGCTTTTTAAAGAAAAAAAATACAAACAAAAGGTAGAACAATTTTTGAAAGTGGAGTTTTTAGATAAAAGAGATACAGTGCTTTACAAAAAAAAGCAGTTCACTTCAACCCCAAAAAAATAGATATTGCTTTTTTACGAAAAAGGTTGGATAAGGTCGAAATAAAAGGACTGAATGAAAAATTGAAATCGTATGAATTGAATAACATGATATTAAATATTATTCAAGACACAAGCGATTTAAAGCAGGATATTTTAAATGAAATCACTTTTAACACTAAAACCGCGAGCGAAAAAGATTTGATTATTTTCTAGCTTCAAAGTCAAATTACTTCTTTAAAATTTGATAATAATGCTGTTTTAAATGAAACAAAAATACTGTTTCCTGAAATTGAAAATATTGCTACTGCGAATCATGTCTTTAATGAAGATAAGAATACTAAAAAAGTGATTACTGTAGTACTTTATGAAAGTAAAAAAGATCTAAATACCACCGAAAAACAAAAGTTGACTGCATGGCTCAAAAATAAATTCAAAACGGAGGTTGTTGAAATGTATCATAGGCAATAAAGAGATTAAATCTCGGTATTGATTTTATTTTCAAATAAACAGATTTAGTTTTTCTGTAAATATTCAGTAATTTCGTTACAGGTTTGTTTGGCATTTCTGTTTATTCCAATGAGTGTTGCGGATGCATAACCAGTCCAACTGCCGTATCCAGCAAGCCACAATCCGGGAAGTTCAGTTGCTTTGCTTTCTTCAGTTTTTATGATGCCTCTTTCATCTGTTGAAACAATATTTTTCAAAAAAGAGGTCGCATAACCAAAACCGGTACACCAGATTATCGCATCAAAATCTTCTTTGGATCCGTCAGACCAAATCACACCGTTTTCATAAATGTTTTCAAAACTGCCACTTGAAATAAGTACTCCTCTGGATCGAGCTTCCTGAACTGGCGGGACCATTACAATATTTCCCAAATCATAATTGGCCGCATTGAATGGTTTTCCTTCTTTTTCAGCGTTGTATTTGGCGGTTGCCACGTTGAAAAGATAAAACCCGTCCACTTCATCCGGTAAATATTGTGGTGGTTTTCTGGTTGACCATTTCACGGAGGTGACTTTAGAAACTTCGGCTACAATTTGTGCTCCTGAATTACCTTCGCCAACTACCAGTACGTTTAAATTCCTAAACTGCTCTGCATTTTTGTAATGGGCGGAATGGATTTGAATTCCTTTGAAAGTATCTATTCCTTTAATCTTTGGAATAAAAGGATTGTTCCAAGTTCCCGCCGCAGCAATAATTGCTTTTGAAAAATAGATTCCTTTCTTGGTGTAAACTTTGAATACTTTATTTTCAGAAGTTATGTTTTCTACAGTAACGGAGCGCTCTATTGGCAGTTCATAACGCTTTTCATATTGGCACAAATAATCAATTACTTCTTGTTTTAAAGGAAATAGATTTTTAGATTTTGGCATCAACCAGCCCGGCAAAGAACTGTGTTCAGAAGGAGAAAAAAGCGTCAAACTGTCCCAAGCATGAAGCCAAGCACCACCACATTTTTCTTCTTTATCCAAGATTAGAAAGTTGAGTTTATGGCGTCGTAAATAATACCCGCAAGCCAATCCGCTTTGTCCGCTACCAATAACAATAACATCCAGTATTTCTTGCATAATAACGTTACTTTACGTTTGTTGTAGCGTAATATTTTTTTCTTAACCAAAAAGAAACATTAACCAGAATTATCAAGGCGGGAACTTCTACAAGCGGTCCAATAACTCCGGCAAACGCTTGTCCGCTGTTGATTCCAAAAACACCAATGGAAACTGCAATTGCTAACTCAAAATTATTTCCGGATGCCGTGAATGAAAGCGCAACGGCGTCTCTATAATTTGCTCCAATTTTTTTGGAAACAAAGAACATCAGGAAAAACATAATGGTAAAAAAAATGACAAGTGGAATGGCAATTCTAATCACATCTAGTGGCAAGTCGACTATCATTTCACCTTTTAAACTGAACATAATGATGATCGTAAAAAGCAACGCAATCAACGTAATTGGAGAAACAAAAGGAATAAACTTTTGATTGAACCATTTGTCTCCAATGAATTTCTTGATGGTATAACGGCTGATTACTGCTAATGCAAATGGAATCCCTAAATAAATTCCAACTGTAGTAGCAATTTCAGCAATCGTAATATTTAATTCTAACCCTTTTATTCCAATTAATGGCAGCATGATTTCCAAATAGAAATAGGCATACAAACTAAAAAACAACACTTGAAGCAAACTGTTAATTCCAATTAGTCCAGCGGTTAATTCTCTGTTTCCTTCGGCTAATTCATTCCAAACAATTACCATCGCAATGCAAGGCGCAATCCCAATTATGATTAAACCCATCATGTATTCCGGGTAATCTTTCAAAAAGAATGTTGCCAATGAGAACATTAAAAATGGACCAACAATCCAGGTTATAAAAAAAGAAGCAGTCAGTAATTTTGGTTTTTCAAGCATTAATGAAATTTTTGAAAAATCAATTTTAGTCAATGGGGGATACATCATTAATATTAATCCAATTGCCAGTGGAATATTCGTTGTTCCGCTGGAAAAGGAATTGATAAAACCACTGCTGGAAGGTATAAAGTATCCAATGGAAACTCCTATTGCCATTGCCAAAAATATCCAAAGTGTCAAGTAACTGTCGAGAAAGTTTAATCTTTTTTTATGTACTTTCATTAGTATGATTTTATTTTAGAAAAAACATAAAACATTTCGGTTGCAATTTGTAAACTGCGTTCCTTATATTTTTCTTCTTGTTGTGGCGTATTGTCAAATGCTTTTGGATCTTCAAAAGTGATTGGAATACGCTTTTCGGCACCTGCAATAAATGGGCAACCACCATCCGCTTGTGAACAAGTCATAATCGCTGCAAATTCAATTTGTGGATTAAAATCGTCATCATACGTTTTGGAAAAACCAATAATTGGATGTTCATTTTCTCCATATTTTATGGCATAAATCGGATTATTCCCTGCTGCGATGGTTTTAATTTTAAATCCTGATTGTTCCAATGTTTTGGTAACCACAGGAAATAAAGCAGTTGCTTCGGTGCCACCAGAATAACAAAATACATTTTTTATATTGAAATGTGCCGCTGCAGTTTGTGCCCAAACCTGAGACAAATGACTTCTTCTGGAATTGTGGGTGCAGATTAAGTTCAGCCGAATTTCTTGTTCGTTCGTTACTTTATCTTGAATAAAATCAATAAGCGGTTGCAAAACGATTTTACGTGCTGCTGTTATTGTTTCAAAATCCAAAGTACCGATTACTTTTTCTATTTCTGGGAATAGGATGGTTTTGGTTTGTTCCATTTTACCGTTTTAAAATTAACAACAACCTCCACCTGGAATGCAGCTGTTGGTTTGACTAGCGATTTCGGATAACTTCACTTTTTGTTTTTCGATTGGAATGCCACATTGATCCTGGGCCAAACAAGCTGTTTGTTTGTTTAACAAAGTGAATGCTGTTCCGTTAAAACCAATATCGTATTTACCAATCGTTTCTGCTTGAAATTCTACTTCTACTTCATAATCTTCGATACCTAAAATTTTTTCAGATAATTCAATTATATCCAATAATTTTTGCGGTTTTAAGCGGTGTTCGAAATCATTGGCGTCCCATAATTGAAAGTTAACAACGGTTTCTTTTCGAACTTTTTCACCGCAATCAATAAAGTTTTTAGTGATTAAACCCACTTCAGTTACATGAAAATGTTCTGGAACATAAGTTCCGTTCGGCAATACAAAAGCAACGTTGTCCAAGCTGCTCAATTGTTTTTTAATTTCTGATAATTTCATGATTCTTGTAATTTAAAAATTAACAACATTGATTTTTCTTATTTTCTAAATAGTCATTGATGTTTTTAAAAAATCCTTTGATTTTCTCGAAGCCCTCTTCATTTAGGCAGTAGCAAATGGAAGCCCCTTCAAAATTGCCTTTTATGAGTCCGGCATTTTTTAGTTCTTTCAAGTGCTGCGAAACTGTAGGTTGGGCTAGTGGCAGCTCGTTTACAATATCACCGCACACACAACTGTTTACTTTTATTAGATGTTGGATTATGGCAATTCGGGCAGGATGACCAATAGCTTTCGCCAATATTGCCAATTCGTTTTGCTCATCTGTGAAATGCTCTGATTTAGTAATTCCCATCGTTATATATTTATATTGCAATATTACGTTAATAAAAATCAACAGCAAATTTTTTGACGTTAATTTAAAATTAAAAAGCAATGCAATCGAGTAGGAGTGATTAAAATTAAATCCCAATCGCATTACCTTTTAGTTTTGAATGATCTTAAAATTAAGGTGCGATTTGCTCACATAATATATAATGATGAACCCTTTGGGCGTAATTCAATTTGTTTAATTTTTTAACCACATAGAATCATCGATTTTAAAATTATGTAAGGCGTTTTACTTTTTAGTTAAAATCATAGCTATGGAAGCCAAAAATTGGGCTGTCTAACTCTTTTTTTATATGTTTCTATGTAATTCAATTTTTTTATTTAAGATTAATTGAAATTTTCATTAATTACACTCAACGGGTTAATGATAAATACAAAGTCACAATCAGATTTTAGGGTTCAATAATTACCTTCATCGCTTTTTCTTTCGCGGCGTTTCCAAAAACTTCATAGGCTTTTAGGATTTCGTCTAATTTAAAATGATGGGTAATTAGTTTGGCGGGTTCCAATTTTCCAGAGGAAACTGTTTTCAGTAGCATTGGAGTAGTATTTGTATTTACCAACCCCATTGTTATTGTAATATTTTGAATCCACAAATCTTGAATTTGCAGTTCTACCGGTTTTCCATGTACTCCAATATTTGCAATGTGACCACCGGGGCGAACAATTTTTTGGCATATATCGAAAGTAGCGGGAATTCCAACTGCTTCAATAGCTACATCAACGCCATCTTTAGTTTCGGCTAATATTCTTTTTAAGACATCTTCTTTTGCTGAATTGATCGTATCTGTGGCGCCAAATTTTTCGGCCATTTTCAAACGATTTTCATCCATATCAATCATGTAAATTTTGGAAGGCGAATAAAACTGGGCAGTAAGCAAGGCTGACATTCCTATAGGTCCAGATCCTACAATTGCAATGGTATCTCCGGGTTTTACGCCGCCATTAATCACGCCGATTTCATGTCCTGTAGGTAAAATATCGCTTAGCATTACCAAAGCTTCTTCGTCAGCGCCTTTTGGTATAAGATGGAGACTATTATCTGCATGAGGAATACGAACATATTCTGCCTGAGTACCGTTTATAAGGTTTCCTAATATCCAGCCACCATCCTCACAATGAGCGTACATTTGTTTTTTGCAATATTCGCAGGATCCATCAGAAGTGATGCAGGAAATAATTACATGGTCTCCTTTTTTAAAATTCCTAACGGAAGTTCCAATTTCTTCAATTACTCCAACTCCTTCGTGTCCCAATGTTGTTCCTGGTTTTACCGATGGGGTTTTTCCATGTAAAATTCCCAAGTCTGTTCCGCAAATCGTGGTTTTAAGTATTTTTACCAATACATCGGTCTCTTTTTCGATTTTAGGTAGTGGGACGTCTTTTAATTGTATTTTTCCAGGACCGTCATAAACTAGAGCTTTCATTGTTTTAGTCTTAACCATTTTACTTTTATTTGAGAGTTGTTTATCCATTATTGGACAGGCTTTAAGTATATTAAATCTTGTTATCTAAAAAAAGATTAGAATTAATTATAACTATTTTGTGTTAATTAATGATTTCCTAATCAAGGGAATTATGGTTGAAAGTTCGTTTGCTTGCTTGTTAAATTCTATGATATAAATCATTTTTTTAAATAAATATTTCGATCTATTTATATTGGTATTTTTCGTCGAAAGCTCATATTTTAATTTAGTACATCCGATAATAAAAATCTTTTAAGAAAGAGAGTTCAACCTTTTTTTTGAAAAAATATGGTTCTAATTTCCGTAAATTATCCCTTCTACATCCATTTTGATAGAAAATCAATCAATTCTTCTCTTAAATCTTTAAATAGTTTTTCAAAAGTTGCAATACTTTCTCTGTGGTTTTTATGATCTGAAAATTTATCATGATCAACCGCATTAGGATTACCACGTGCTGCTGACTCCAGGTACAATTCGTGACTTTTAATATCATGGCTTAAGATATCAATTTGTTCCTTTTGAATAATCAGCTGATTGTTAAAATGATCCGTTAAAGAACGAACCTCTTTTGAAGTATTCTTTTCCGCCACTTCCTTAATTCGCTTAGACATAATTACAAGCTCATCCTTATAAAACAAAAGTTTGTTTAGCCACGTTTTATGTTCTTCATGTAACTGATAAATTGATTTTTTAGTGTCCATTTTTTATACGTTTTTAAATAGTTTGAGATTAACTTAACCCGTTGGGTGTAATTCAATTTGTTTAATTTTTTAACCAAATAGAAACATAGATTTTAAAATTATGTAAGGCGTTTCACTTTTTCAGAGAAAACCATAGCTATGTGAACCCAAGAATTAGGCTATTCTACTTTTTTTTTCTATGTTTCTATGTGGTTCAAATTTTTTATTAAAGATTAATTAAAATTTTTATTAATTACACCCAACGAGTTAATTTAATATCGGTTTCACGATTTAAACATGTTTCCGGAATTACAATCTCGTTTATTCCGCCATTTTTTATTTTAGAAATTAGCAATGTAGTTTTTGTAGCATAAAGAAAAAAACATTAAGCACCTTAAAGTTAGTAATTTATGTTATATCAAATAGAAAAATAGGCAGATTTTAAGCTGCAAAAAATCGATTGATTAAAAAAAAAATCCCCGAACAATCAAGAGTGTTTGGGGATGTTAGAAAAGATATGAATGCTAGTGTTAGAGTAATTCAACTAAACAGTTTTGTTTCATGCTGCCGGTTTCAATATATCTGGAATGAAGTTTAAAAGCTTCTTCTAAAATATGTGGTGTATGGCCACCGCGCAAACAAGCACGATCAAAATAATCTGATAATACTTTTCTATATTCCGGATGCGTGCAATTTTCAATGATAATTTTGGCGCGTTCTCTTGGAGCAAGCCCTCTTAGATCGGCAATTCCCTGTTCGGTGATTAAAACATCAACATCATGTTCGGTATGATCAACATGAGACACCATTGGTAAAACATGCGAAATGGCATTAAATTCTTTTGAAGATGATTGGGTGACAAAAATACTCAAATAGGCATTCCGGGCAAAATCACCCGACCCGCCAATGCCATTCATCATATTAGTGCCTGAAATATGGGTAGAATTTACATTCCCATAAATATCAAATTCGATGGCTGTATTTATGGCTATAACTCCCAATCTTCGTATCACTTCCGCTGAATTGCTGATATTTTGCGGGCGAAGGAGAATTTTGTCTTTGTACTTTTCGAAATTATCAAGAATGTTTTTATAGCAATTTTCAGAAACGGTGATGGAGGAAGCCGAAGCAAAATTTAATTTTCCGCTATCAAGGAGTTCAAACGTGCTGTCCTGCAATACTTCGGAATACATCACTAAATTTTCAAAATTTCCTTTGGCAAAGCCAGACATGACCGCATTTGCCACTTTTCCAATTCCGGCCTGCAATGGCATTAAGGAATTGGTTAAACGACCTTCTTTGATTTCATTTTCAAAAAAAGCCAATAAATGATTGGCAATGGCAGCCGTTTTCGGGTCTATTGAAGTTACTTGTGCTGGACTATCGGGAATTTCCGTAAAAACAATTCCAATGACCTTTTTAGGATCGATAGTGATATAATTAGTTCCTATTCTGTCAGCAGTAGCCGTAATGTTTAAAACGTCTCGATTGGGATAACTTTTTGAAATATAAATGTCATGAATCCCGGCGAATTCAAGAGGTATGGAAGTATTTATTTCGATGATAATTTTATCGGCAGTATGCGCAAAAGTGGCGGAATTTCCCACTGAGGTTGTTGGAATTACATTTCCATTCTCATCGATATACGTGCCTTCAATAACCGCAATATCAATTTTCGAAAGGTGTTTGTTCTCTAAAAGTTCGACAGTTTCACTTAAATGTTGGTCAATAAAAAGTACTTTCCCTTCATTTATTTTTTTTCGTAAGGTGGCGTCAACCTGAAATGGCATTCTCTTGTACAAGGCGTTATTGTTAGCCAAATCCGCATCTGTGGTATGACCTAAAGAAGCACCGGTAATTAATGTGATTCCAATATTTTCTAATTTTGCTCTTTCGGCAAAAGCAGGTAGAACAGCTTTACTGTCACCAGCTTTTGTAAATCCACTGGTTCCAATAGTCATTTTGTCTTTAAAAAATAAAGCCGCTTCTTCCGCAGAAATAACTTTGTCTTTGTAACTTTGAAATCTAATTCTGTCCATCTGCATAATTATGTGTTTTTAATAAAAAAATAACCAAAAATTGATGTTTTGATAATGATTTAAAACAATAATTATATTTTAGTTTAAATCATATACAATTTTAGTAATATTAAGAATTGGACAAATATCCTAATAAGTCATAAAAATATTCATTTCAGTCACAATGGGTTCATCTGAAGCTTTAGAAGAAAAATATTATATTAAAGAGGTCGATACCGAAAAAAAAAGTATTTATTGCCACCATGATTTAATGGGCGAATTAATGATTCCAACCCATAAGCATGAAAAAGCACAAATGCTTTACTCTGAAGGTGGTATTGTTCACGTTACTACGGAAACCAAAACTTATTTTCTTCCGGCACGTCATTTTATTTGGATTCCGGGAGGCGTAAAACATAGTATTCAACCCAACTCTGAGGATGTTATGATGCGCAATCTGTATTTTCCAATAGGTTTAGATGAAGACTCTTTTTATGAAAAAGAAGGTATTTATCCCATTAACGATTTGTTGTTGCAAATGATGCTTTTCACAAATCGATGGAATGGAAACCTGAAAAAGGGAACTAGAAATTTTACTATTGCCAACGCGATAAAAGCCATTCTGCCTGAAATATGTCTTACGAATTTACCATTATCGTTGCCTTTGCCAAAGGATATTCGTCTCCATAAAATCATTATCTATTTAGATAAAAATTTGGGAGAAACTATTATGTTTTCTGATTTGGCCAACCGATTTGGGTTTAGTGAGCGCTCTTTGTATCGCTTGTTCCAAAAAGATTTAGGCATGTCCTTTATTCAATATTTTACCATTCGAAGAATTTTAAAAGCAATTGAATTGTTACTTGAAAAAAAATTATCTGTTAATGAAGTTTCGCAGGCAGTAGGTTACAATAGTGTTCCAACCTTTAGTAATACATTTTTTAAGATTTTAGGACAACGCCCTTCTGATTATTTAAAAGGGATCGAAATATTAAAAAAGTAATTTTTTTTAACCTTCATTTTCTGCAATCGTTCTAATAATTTCATAGACTTGTATTTGTCTGAAATTGATAAATAGTTGGCTATAGTTGATTTTGAGGCATGGATTAAATTAGGGAACTTTGCAACCTATTCCTTTATCTATATTATGTTTCTTAAAAAAAGGGTTCTTTGGAGCCAAACAAAAATTAATTTTTCAAAAAATGCCTTGTTGTTATTCCTCTTCTTTCAAGGAATAATGTCAGTGCAAGCGCAATCAACTACTGCTATTTCTTTAAATGATGCTTTAAAAATCGCTAAAGAAAATAATAAGACCATTCAGAAATCTCATATAGAACAGCGTATTTCAGAACAAGAAATTGCCGTAACAAAAGATCTTCGTTTACCGGAACTTAATTTTAATGCAATGTATTCCCGATTATCAGATCTGACGGAATACGAAGGCAGTTTTTTCTCGGATAAACATACCTATACTCCACAACCTGGAACTGTAATATATGATGCGGTCACAAATTTTGATATGCCGATTTATGCAGGTAACAGAATCAATAATGCGATTAAAAAGTCGAAAGAGGAAAATGAAATTGCCAAAATCAAGGAAGAGAAAACACAAAATGACATTCAGTTGCAAGTTACCGCTACTTTTTTGGGCATTTATAAAATGATGGAACTCCAGAAAATCATTAACGAAAGTATAAAAGAAGAACTGGAACGATTAAAAGAAGTGAAGGCTTTTAAAACCTTTGGAACCGTTACTAAAAATGAAGTGTTGCGTTCTGAACTGCAATTGTCTGACAGAGAACTCAATTCATTAACCAATAAAAAAAATATTAGGATTGCACTTCAAGATTTAAAAACTCTTTTGCAGTTACCAGAAGAGGCTGAAATTACTATCGATACAACAGGATTACTCGATACAGCTCCATTGAAAGACTATGATTTCTATTTTGAAGAAACCCTTCAAAACGAAGAAATGCGTATTTCTAGTAGGAAAGTAGACGTAAAAAAAACAGAGTTAAAAATGGTGAAAGGCAATTATTATCCTAAGGTGAGTTTCTTTGGAAATTATAATCTGAAATATCCCGACTATATGTTATTTACTTTGAATCGTCCCTATCTCTACACCATTGGACAAATTGGAGTGGAAGCTACTTATAATTTATCTGGTTTGTATAAAAATAAAGCGAGAGTTCAGGTTGCCAATTTAAAAGTGGAATTGCAAGAAAATGATTTAGAGCTTGTAAAAAATGAAATGGTGGATAAAGTATTTAAAAATCATACTCAATATCAGGAAATACTGGATAAGCTGCCGGTTACGGACAAAGCATTGGATTTAGCCAATGAAAATTATCGCATTGTAAAAGTAAAATACCTGAACCAATTGGTCTTGATTACGGAAATGGTCGACGCTGATAACGCGCTGCTTCAGGCAAAATTCAACAAAATTTCCACTAGAATAGATGCTGCTATGAAACATTATGAATTGCTCCATACGGCAGGATTACTTAATAAATAATAATTTCAATTTAATATAATTTAGTTTCCAATTTATATGGTAAAAGTACAGAATTCGTCAAGAGCTCATCGATCATTTCATAGATTAATCACCTTGATTGCCAGTATTTTGGTTGTGGGGGGAATTGTTTTAGGAATTTGGTTTTATATTTTTAATAAAAATCACGAAGAAACTAATGATGCTCAAGTAGATCAATTTGTAACACCAATTATGGCCCGAATTACGGGTTTTATTAAAGAAGTGCGCTATAATGAAAACCAATTTGTTCATAAAGGTGATACGCTGCTGGTAATTGACAACAGGGAATACAAAGCGCATTTAGACATGGCACTGGCAGATCTTGAAAACGCAAAAAGCAATAGCATGGTGATCGAAAAAAATGTTGCAACAACTTTTAATACAATTTCAGTTAGACAGGCTCAGTTGCAAGCTGCAAAAACGGAAGTTTGGAAAACAAAATTGGAATACAATCGCTACAAAGAATTAGTAGGCCAGGACGCGGCTACAGAACAACAGCTTGAAAAAGTAAAAGCGGATTATGAATTGGCACAGGCACATTATCAGGAAATAGCAAACACCATTCAATCGGCGGCATTAAATACTACTGAAGCTTCCGCTAAAATCCCAGCGGCTCAGTCGGTAATTCAGTCCAAACAAGCGGTTGCTGACAATGCCACTTTGTTTCTTTCTTACACCATAATTACCGCTCCGTATGATGGTTGGGTGGGAAAAAAAATGATTCAGCCGGGACAAATGATAAAAGAAGGACAGACCTTAGTTTCTATCGTTAGCAAGGAAAAGTGGATTACAGCTAATTTCAAGGAAACGCAGCTGCAGTTTTTATCTGTTGGACAAGAAGTTACAATGAAAGCAGATGCAATTAGAGAAAGAAAATTTACCGGGATTATTGAGTCACTATCTCCTGCCAGTGGTGCACGTTTTTCGCTCTTACCTCCTGATAATGCTACGGGTAATTTTATAAAAATAGAACAAAGAATCCCGGTTAGAATAAAATTAAAAGTAAGTGATGCACAAACGGACTTTCTTAGAGCCGGTATGAATGTTACGGTTATAGCCGAACACAAATAATCAGATGTCAGAAGTAAGTATTTTTAAATCCTGGGTTCCAAATTGGGCTATTATTGCTATTATATTTTTTTGCATGCTGCATTCCATGGTTTTATTGGGAGTATACACTTCTAATGTAACGTATGCAGCGAGTTTTTTGGATGTGGAAGTCGAAGATTTGCAGTTTTCTATGTGTGTTACTTACGGGACTTTTTTGGCTACATTACTCATTGAAAGTAGGTTTTTTAAGTTTTTCCCAACCAAAAAATATTTCCTAGTCATTTACGGTCTGGCAGCCTTAACCTTTATTTTAACAGCTTACACGGAAAATTTTTCTTTGTTTATTATTCTAAGAATGGTCGAAGGGATTTTGATGGCGTTGCCTGTTTTGCCTTTGCGATTATTTTTGATTTCAAGATTTAAGTCAAAAAATGCCGTGATTATTGGTTTTTCCCTTAATTATGGAGCTTTGATGCTGGCTTCAACTTTTATAATGAATATTGCGGTTTGGTTGCTTGAAAATTACGATTGGAAATATATGGCTTTAGGTTCGGCTTTTTTTCAAATTGTGTGCGTGGCTTTGGTTATGATTACGTTCAATAACAATCGATATTATAAAAAAATTCCGTTGTATCAAATAGATTGGGCCAGTTTTATTCTTGTGCTTACCGCCATCATATGTGGCAGTTATTTTGTGGTTTATGGTCAAAAAAAATATTGGTTTGAATCATCCCAAATTATAGTTGCGCTTATTGTCGCCTTAATCACAGGAGGTTTTTTTATCGCCCGACAAATGCTGGTTACCCGCCCTACTTTTGACATGAAAGTTTTTCAGTATGCAAATTTACGAACCGGATTGTTATTGTCCGTAGTCTTTTATATTGTCAGATCGACCTTAAATATTTGTCACAGTACAATGTATGTGGTTTGGAACTGGGAGCCTGCCAGAGTAGCACATGTGCAGTATCTGAATATGATAGGAGTTGTAACCGGAATGATTCTTACGGGAATATTTCTGGCTAAATCTTTAGCTTCGCGATATATTTTTATATTGGGATTTTCACTCTTTGCCGTATTTCATTTCTGGTTTACCTTTCTTTTTGTGCCTGATGCCGCGTTGGCGGATATCGCTATTCCTTATATGTTGCAGGGAGTCGCGGTCGGGATAATATTTGTTCCGTTAGTATTGTTCACCGTATCGGCTGTTCCTAAACATTATGCTCCTTTTGCCGGAATTGTAGGAGTCGCAGGCCGTTTTTGGGGAAGTATAATGGGATTTGCGATTATTCAAAACACAGGATGGTTTTTGCAAAGTACGCATTTTACAAAATTCCGACAGTTTGTTCTTCCCGAAAGTCCGGAGACACAAAGGCGTGTCGAACAACTCACCAAGAATTTCGTAGCTAAAGGATATACGCTGGATGATTCCAATAAATTAGCGATGAAACAAATTATAAGTTCGGTTTCAAAACAATCGATATTATTGTCCAATATGGAAATTTTTACCACCATGGGTTATTTTATGCTTATTGTCGTTATTTTTCTGCTGCTTAATCAGCATTTAAGGAAAACGTTTGACGTTTTCAAAAATAGAATTTGGGGTAATTAAAAAGATGGCTATAGTTTGTTATAATCTTTTATCAGAATGATTTTTAATATTAAATTATTGATTCTTCATAGTTTTTTCTAATTCAATAAGGTTTTCAAAATCTCTTTTCTTTCTGTAAAATTCTTCTGTAATTTCATGTTTTTTACTATTTATAAAAGGATATTTATTAAAAAATGATTAACTTAGTGTGTTGTAAATCAATTAAATAAAACAGTAAAATGGAAAAAAGTAACGACAAATCAGGTTCTGCTAAAGAAAAACTGGAAAACGAAGATAAAAATAAAGTACCGGGTTTTCTTTTGTATCCGCCAAGCGAGGATATTTATAACCAATTGAAAAAAGAATCGGATATCGACCCGGAAGATATATCGAAAAATAAAGTGCCCGTTGAAATCGATAATGTCAGTGAACTGAATGAAAAAGATTTTGAACAGGATGTTTCGGGTGGTGATTTAGACATTCCGGGCTCTGAATTAGACGATGATCTTGAGGATGTAGGAAGTGAGGATGAAGAAAACAACCATTACGGGATTGGAGGGGATAATCATAGTAATCTGGATGAGAATGATGGGAAAAAAAGTTAAAACCGTTTAAAAGCTAATTTTTTAAAATGTCGCTTTTATAAATTGTTACAGAATATGAGTAGCATAAATTTCCATTCAATTCAATCATCTAGTATGACTTTGCATAAATATAACCTAAAGCGCAATTTTGATTCTACAACTGAACCTGAAGGGAAAATTGA
Organism: Flavobacterium sp. DSR2-3-3; assembly: GCF_049896585.1. Taxonomy (NCBI): domain Bacteria; kingdom Pseudomonadati; phylum Bacteroidota; class Flavobacteriia; order Flavobacteriales; family Flavobacteriaceae; genus Flavobacterium; species Flavobacterium sp. DSR2-3-3. The sequence goes on along the minus strand of NZ_JAFCUP010000007.1, from coordinate 7,204 downwards.
AAAATCTAAAAAGGAACTTGTTTTTGTGGTGCAAAAACATGCAGCTTCCCATTTGCACTATGATTTTCGATTGGAAATAAATGGTGTGTTAAAAAGTTGGGCGATACCTAAAGGGCCTTCTATGAATCCCGCTGACAAAAGGCTTGCGATTATGGTAGAAGATCATCCCTACAATTACAAGGATTTTGAAGGGACTATTCCAGAGGGGAATTATGGAGCAGGAAAGGTTATCGTTTGGGATAACGGAACATATACTTTGGCTGATGAACAAAATGAACATAAAATTGAAACTATTTTAAAATCTCATTTACAAAAGGGACACCTTAGTTTTATTCTTAAGGGAAAAAAATTAAAAGGGGAATTTGCGCTGGTAAAATTAAAAACCAAACAGGAAAGTACTTGGCTTTTGATAAAGAAAAAGGATGAGTTTGCTGTTGAAAGCGATATTTTAGAAGAAAATAAATCGGTGATTTCTAATTTGACTTTGGAGGCTTTTGATAAATAATTTCTAAAATGATAGTTAAATGTTAATAAAAAAATGAGGTGATTGCAAGTTTAAGTGCAATTAATATAATTACAACCTATTCCAGACGGGAACTTTCCCTCACATTAAATACATCCGTAAAAAGGGAAATATTTTTTCTACGATTTATAGACGGCTATCCAAGTCTTTAAATCTGGTAACACTATCAAAATTGACCTTCAGATGTCGTTTAAAGAGATTCAGTTCCTCGCTCTCCCTCACTAAATTGGGGAGATCCAGAATGTATAAATTTTCTTCTATACTATTTTTTACATTTAGAACTTTACCAATGTCTTTAAGTAAATTGGTTTTTGAAATACCAAGTTTTCCGCGTCGTTCCAATTTTAGAATATAGTGTTTTGACGATGTAATTAATGTATTAGTCAGAACTTCGTATTAATATAATGCTACAGATTGACCAATATTGCGCATCACAATAGATAATACAGATAGAGTCAATTTGGGAAATAATCATATAATTATTTTTTACAATCTATCATCAGTGTCAATTTGGTATTCTTCGAATAAATATAAATTCACCCAATTCTTCGCGTAATTTTTATAAACGTATCAATTCACTCTTGGCAGCCGAATCATAGTTAGGTAAAACCAATACACCACAGTCAAAAACATACAAATAATGCTCGGAATTTTCCATTGCATAAAATTCTGTGGAAAAAGATCCCGAATATATTTAGGCAATAAAGTACCTGCGAAATTTCTTAATATTAAAAGATTCTTTAATTTGAAAAGCTTTAATTCAAATTGTCATTATCAAACTTCTTCATACCAATTTGATGAAATTTTAGAGCGATGTAACTAGAATTGATTGATTTACAAAGCTGTTTGCTGCTCTCTTTTGACATCTTTTATATGTTAAAATCACTCCAAGTGAATATTAAAAGAAATTGACTTAAATTTTTCCAAATTATATAAAAAATAGCCTAAATACGGAGGATAAAAAATTTTTTTTGCGTAAATGCCTGATAACTAAACTATCAACCGAATGTAAACTTGTAAATAAATAGTTAAAATATTTGATTTCCAACTAAAAAGCACCAAATTATTGTACTTAATCGATAAATATTGCCGATGGTCGATTTATTTTTGTTTTTATTTTTGTTTTTTGTAATGAAATTTTTAATTTAGGGCACAAAATAATTAATAATTGTACAAATAAATAAATACCACAGTGAGAAAAAATTACCTTAAAAATTTATTAGTTGCATTTGCACTTTTCTCGTCTTTGTTACTTTTTTCTCAAGGGAATCAAGTGATTAATGTGAGTTATGGAAATCCGGCTATTAATATCGCTTATAACTCCACGGTTAGTTTTGGTTCCTCTACTGAAATTGAATTTACAATTACTAACGTGCCTGATGGAAACGGGAATCCTTCAATGGTATTGTCAAACCCGGGAGTTACTTTAAGCAATTCCAATTTTATAATATCTTCTAATGCTTCGCAATTCAATATAAAAAGAGGTGAAAAAAGCGTATTTAAAATAAGAAAAAATAATTTTGCCTGTAATTCTTCGCCTCAGTCAACTGTAGTTACTATTAATTCTAATTCTAAAATTTATCCAATTTTTAATTTTATAATAACCTATACGAATGCTCCTTCCATTTCTGTTTTGGGAGGTACGCCGACGCAACCTGTTCCCAATGGACAAACTGTTTCCACATCGTCTAATGGTACTTTGTTTGGCACAGTAACAGTTGGTGCAAACACAACGCGAAATTTTTTAATTACTAATACAGGTACTTGTCCATTAACACTTAATCCATTAACATGTTTTGGGTATAATCCTGCAACGGGATTGCCTTCAACTAATTTTATGATAATAGTTCAACCAACGCCTTATCCTTCGGCTGTTGGTACGGCTGCTTCTAATGTTATTATGCCTGGTGGAGCATCATATTTTGTGGTGCTTTTTCAGCCGCAATCTCCAGGAATTAAATCGGCTATAATTTCAATTCCTAGTAATGATGCTACAAAAAGTCCTTATACTTTTGTCATAAGTGGCGAAGGATTTAATCCAAGCGTAACCGGGCCAGGAGGAGGAAATCCAGACTTTAGGTTGTGGCTTAAATCTACCAGAGGAATTACTTTGCCTATAGGTTTGAGTACTAATTACAGTGTTCCACTATGGAGAGATTTGGGATCAATGGGGAAAGATGCTGCACAAACTACCGTTGCTAATCAACCGACTTATGTTGATGCGGAAAGTGCTAACATTAATTTTAATCCTGTTGTAAAGTTCGAAAATACCGCATCACGCAATCAATTTATGTATAACACAGACAACGGATATTATACTCATGAAACTTTTATAGTCATGGAACCGGATGTTGCTGTCGACGGAACAACTTTGCCAATGACTATTATTTCTGGTACTTCTGCTTCAAATCCTAATTATCCAATTATTGCAAACGAGCACACGGGGATTGGTTTTGGTGATTTTACAACACGTTTTGCAAATGAAAGATTATGGTTCAGTCAATGGCAAAATAATAGTGGAAGTTTCTATAGTGTAGCAGACAATGTTGGAAATTATTCTAAAGCAGGGATTATTAATACACGAAATAAATCGACTACAGCTTCAGATGGTGTTGATTTATTGTTTAATACTAATGCTATAGGATCTGTAACAAGCAGTTTGTCCTATTCTAATTTGGGTTACAACGATACGAGCGTAACACCTAATATTTGGAAAGGAACTCCTTATAATATTGGAAAAAATATAAATAGCGGCACTGTTAATGGAACCCTTAACGGCCGAGTGGCGGAGATAATATCATACGCTTCACGTGTGCTTGATGCCAATCGTCCTAAGATTGAAACCTACCTTGCCATAAAATATGGTATCACTTTAGGAGTAAACGGAACCAGTAAAAATTATCTCGATTCAGGGGGAACTATTATTTGGGACGTTAATGCTAATAGCGGTTACAACTATAACATTACCGGAATTGGTAAGGATGTTGCTTCTGATTTGTATCAAAAGCAGTCTAAAAGCAGTAATGATCCCAATGAAGTAACTATAGGTTTAGGAGTTATTGCGACAACTAACAATGCTAATATAAATGAGTTTAAAAAAGATCGCGATTTTTTAGCTTGGGGGTCTGATGGAGGTGCTTATACAGCAGTGGCATTTCCCAATGTAACAACATTAGCAGCAGAACTAACTACCTCGACAACTCGAATCAATAAAAAATGGAAAATTGTTGAAACTAAAAGTGACGTTAACGGCGATGTTGAAAATGTATTTATAAGTATTCCGGGTAATGCATTTAGTAGTTTTGGTGCATTTCCAAGACTTGTAACTGAAGAATATGCTTTAATTGTAAGTGATAATCCTCTTTTTAGAGATGGTGATATCATTGATATAATTCCCTTAAAAAGGAATGAGACTGCAGCTGGAGTTGCAATATTAAACAAAGAGGGAAGCGAAACGTATCAAACATGGTATGATTTTGATGGTATTAAGTATTTTACTTTTGGGAAGGCACTTAAAAAGGAAGCTAAACAATTAGTAAACAGCACTGCCAATACAATTGATAAAGATTTTTTGGTGGGAGAATATGCATTAAACCTTAACAGCGGTTCATTTACAATAGGTTGTTGGTTAAGAAATGATGGGAGCAGTACTGCTAATAGGACTATAATTAGCAAAGGTGTTAATTTAGAATTACGTTTAAATGCACAACATAAAGTAGAAGCATATTGGGATGGCGTTTTAAGATTTGAATCAAATACTGCGATTGCTGATGGAAAATGGCATAACATTGTTGCAGTGTATTATGCAGGAGCAGCAGACTTTTACATAGATGGTGTGATAGAATTTTCTAAATTTAACCTTCAAAATCCATCACCTAATTTTTCCAGATTTTCCGTTGGTTCACTTTATATTGATAAGAATAATATAATTAATCCATTTAGGGGAGAAATAGACGAAATCAACATATGGGATATGGCATTATCGGCCAATCAGATAAATTATTTAATGAATCAGGAAATTGAAAAATTTGGTCTTAACGCCAATGGAAAAGTATTGCCTCAAAATATATCTAGCAATGAAATAAAAGCAATCACTTGGAAGACACTAAAAGCATACTATGATTTTAATGCTTTCTATGGTACAACTGTTGAGGGATTGACAGATGAGCGCAATTTTCTTCGAATTAAATATTTAAATAAAAACAAGCAGCTTTTAAATGCCCAAACAGCACCGTTGCCTTACGAAACTGTTGCTGACGGAGAGTGGAATGGAACTAATTCAGCAATGTGGAAAAATGGTGCTATTCAAACTATTCCCAATGCTGTTTCTATAGTTCCTGGTGATTTGACAGTAAATGGAAATATCGTTAAAATTAAAAACAATGTGACTTCAATAGGAAACAAAACTGTTTTAGGATTATTTGTAGAAGGTACTGATGCCACAACTTATAAAACGCTATCAGCAAATAATGATACTAAGGTTCAAGTTTCACATTATTTAAAATTAGATGGTTTACTTGATTTAAAAGGACGTTCTCAATTAGTGCAGACGCTAAATAGTGAACTGGATGCTACCAGTAAAGGTTTTATAAAAAGAGACCAACAAGGTACTGTTAATAAATATAATTATAATTATTGGTCATCTCCCGTAGGGCCAATAAATGCCACTACTAACAACAATGCATATACCGTAAATGCTGTGTTTAAAGATGGGTCTACAACAACTCCTGCAAATATTAATTGGGTAAGTGGATATGATGGAAGTACCGCACCTTTAAGCCTGGCGAGATATTGGTTGTATAAATTTCAAAATGGTACACAATATTCCGATTGGGTACATTTTGATGAAAGCACCGCTACAATTCTACCTTCTCAAGGATTTACTTTAAAAGGAGCAGGAGCTGTAAATGCCAATAGTTCTTTAACTCAAAATTATACATTTATAGGAAAACCCTACAACGGCCTTATTACAGGTAATTCTGTTTTGGCGGATAACTTATTTTTGGTAGGTAATCCTTATCCGTCGGCTTTAGACGCCTATAAATTTATAAATGATAATATTAACACTATTGATGGCCCGATCGATGGCATTATTTCTGGAGAACTTTATTTTTGGCAACATTCTCCGGACAACAATACTCACGTAGTCGGAGGATATACTGGTGGTTATGCTACATTGACTTTAACCGGAGGAACGCCTCCAGTTTTTCCAGCAGGAATTGCAGGTGTAGGGGTAAGTACTAAATTATCATACCAACATATCCCGGTTGGTCAAGGATTTTTTGTAGCAGGAAAACTAGGGATTGTTGGAGCTGTACCAATTATTTTTAATAATAATCAACGGGCTTTTGTAAAGGAAAATGATGTTGACGATTTGTCTCTGCCAATTTCCAATACATTATTTAAAATGGTGCCAAAAAAGAAAGATAAAACAGCTATAATTGACCACTTTAAAGACAATAGTAATGATGTAATTTATAATAACTATAATACAAAAATCAGGTTAGGTTTTAACACAGCAAATAATTATCACAGACAGTTATTAATCGGATTCATGAATGATCTGGCGACTGATGGAGTGGATAGAGGTTATGATGGTTATCAGATTGACACACAAAAAAATGATGTATATTTTTTGATTGATAATGCCGAATATACTATTCAAGGTGTTGGTTCATTCGATGTTACTAAATCGTATCTACTAGGAGTAAAAACAGATATAACAGGTAATGTTCAATTTGTCATTGATACTGCGGAATTTTTACCCGCAAATCAAAATGTATATATTCACGATAAGGAAACTTCAATTTACTATGATATTACTAAAGAACCTGCAGCTGTTAATTTATCCGCAGGAACATATAATTCTCGTTTTGAATTAACTTTTCAAATAGATAAAGCACTTGGAACAGGCGAGAATGAATTTCCTGAATCAATGATAATTGTTTACAATAATGAAATCAAAAAGAAATTAGTTATTAGTAAAAATCAATCAGTAGATATTATAGAAGTTTCAATTTACAATATCGTCGGTCAACAGCTAAGTATTCTTAAAAAGGTGCCAAATGGTAATACAGTGGAAATTCCTTTCAATGTACAAAGTGGTGTTTACATAGTAAAAATATTTACTGATAAAGGTGTAATCAGTAAAAAAATAATAAAGCAATAGTGGCTTTCACGATGATATTCCATAGAGTAAAAAAATAGTTGATGATAAGGATTTAAAGAGATATATTCGACTATTTTTTTAAGATTAAGATTGATTGCCACGAACGCCATTAGTTTTAAAATTACTTCCACACGATATATTATGTTACCTTATATATAGGACTAAAAAAGTAATAGTACAATATAATGTATGGGACAAAACCCTTTGTTAGTTTAATTTTGTGCTTGAATAATAGCACTGAAGTAACATCTGATGAAGCAAAGCGTAGTGATGAGCTACAAATAATGCAATAATGTTTAAATTCATCAAGATTTGCTGAACCAAGAAATGCTTATGAAGGTAATCTTTCATTAGTGAAATTGGCTATTTTGACAAGAAAACGAGTTTAAGGTGTATTTGATTGTAGATTTGTTTAAAAAACTTGTTCTTTCAAAAAACATGATATCAGTTAGTTAAAGATAAAGTTAAGAAAAGGTCAAAAAAAAGTGTTTAAAAAGCTTGAATAACCCAAT